>JBBSHO010000070.1:0-1513 GCA_038253005.1 Gaiellales bacterium | reverse complement strand
TCGCAGTCTTTCTCCGCCGCAGCGGCCGCGATCTTCACCGACCTCGGAGCACGCAAGCCCCTGCTGGTGCTCGGGCACAACGACGGACTGTGGGCGCTGGGGGCCGGTGACTATCGTCGCGCACGCGCCCGTCTCGAGGAGGTGCTGGCAGGCGCGAGAGAGCTCGGCGACAGCGACGGCATCTGCAATGCGCTCTGCGACCTCGGGGTAGTCGCGTTGTACGAGCGACGGTTCGAGGATGCCGTGCGGCTATTCGCGGAGAGCCTCGAGCTCGCACTGCAGGACGGGTGGCACCTCAACGTAGCCTGGAACCTGGGGGGTCTCGGCTGCGCCCTCGCCACGCTCGGAGAGCTCGACGCGTCGGCCCGGCTGCTCGGCGCAGCAGAGGCACTCCACGAACGTCTCGGCCAGCCGCTCGGCGAGTACGCCGTCCGGGCTTACGACGAATGCAGCGCTCCAGTACGCGAGCGAGTCGGCGAGCCCGGGCTCGCTGCAGCCTGGGCGGCCGGAGGGGCGCTCACCGAGGCGGACGCAGCGGCCTACGCGCTCATGGCGGTCGCAGAACTGGCGCCTCTCTAGACTCTCCATGTTCGCCTATCGGGGCGTGCGGCGCGGCCCGGCGGCTCCGCCGGCGTCTCGTCAAGCCCTCCTCTAGTTCCTGCCAGGCGGGCGCGGCGAGCAGGGGCGCCAGCGCGGCTCCGCCGAGCACGATCGCCGTCACCGTCCGGTCGCCCGACCAGATGAGCGTGAGGTCGACGGGCACGTTCGAGATCCAGTAGACAAGCACGAGTCCGAGAAAGGACAGCGTCAGCCACGCGCCGGCGAACGCCGCCTCTCGGTAGCGCCGCGAGACCAACGCGGTGGCCAGGCCGAGCAGGATCAGCACGAGCAGGAACCCGAAGCGGCCGCTCGCGATCCGGTCGGCGAGCCCGCTCGCGGCGGGGCCGACCCGGCCGGCGTGAGCGGAGAGATAGCTCGGATTGGCCGCGTTCCCGAGGGCGTACTCGGGATTCGGCAGATGGTGCGCGGCGATGAACACGCGCCAGGGCACGAGCACCGCGAGGACCGCGGCCATGGCCAGGGCGGCTCGTGCCAGGCGCGCGCGGTCCCAAATCGCGAGCGTCCCGAGCAGCGCAACCGCGGCGGCCAGCGCGAACAGCGCGCCTTCGCTCTTCGTCAGCGCGGCCGCGCCGAGGAAGAGCGCGGCGCAGGCCAGCACGGGAGTCTCACCGGTGTCCAGCCAGCGCGCGAGAGCGACGACGCCGAGCACGACGAAGAAGGCGAGCGGCACGTCGGCGAGCGCGCTCGACAGCTGCTCGATCGTCCCGGCCGCCGACACGATCGCGAGCGTCACGAGTCCGGCGAGGAGAATCGGCACGCGAGGTGCGAGTAGGTCGAGCAGCGCGAAGGAGAAGGCCGCGGCGACCAGGACGAGCTGCACGTGGAGAAGCGCGGGGTCGAACGCGCCCATGGCGCGGAATCCGATCGCCTCGAGCGACGGATAGAGCAGCGG
>JBBSHO010000069.1:0-1691 GCA_038253005.1 Gaiellales bacterium | reverse complement strand
TGCTGCTCGACCACGACCGGCTCGCGAGCGGAGCCGGGGTCTTCCGGCGATCGGCCCTGGCGGTGGCGCTCGCCACGCGCCTCGTCCCGACGCTCGAACGCGACGCTTCGGGGCTGCTCGACGCGCTCCGCGGCCGCGGCTTGGAGCCGCGAGGTGCGCGCGGCTGGGCGCGAATCGTCTCGCCGCTCGTCGCCGGATCGCTGGAGCGTGGCCTGAATCTGGCCGAGTCGATGGAAGCGCGGGGCTTCGGGCGGCCGGGGCGGACCCGCGCGCCAACGCCGCCGTGGAGAGCCCGCGAGTACGGCGCGCTGGCGGCGGCGGCACTCCTCGTCGCAGGGGGCGTGCTGTGGCTCTAGCTTGCGTCGAGGAAGTCCGCTTCACGTATCCGGGCGCGTCCGCTCCCGCGCTCGACGGGATTTCGGTCGCGATCGAGCCCGGGGAGGTCGTTCTGTTGCTCGGAGCGTCCGGCTCCGGGAAATCGACACTGCTCCGCTGCCTGGGCGGGCTCGTGCCGCACTTTCACGGAGGCCGCTTCGAAGGAGCCGTGAGCGTGTCTGGGCTCGATACGCGCACGCATCGTCCCTCGGAGCTCGTGGGCGCGGTTGCGACCGTCTTCCAGGATCCCGAGGACCAGGTTGTCCTCACGCGCGTTCGAAACGAGGTGGCGTTCGGCCTCGAGAACCTCGGCGTTCCGCCGGCTGAGATCTTCCCGCGCGTCTCGGCAGCCCTCGACGCCGTCGGCGCAGGCCATCTGCAGGGTCGCCTCGTGCACGAGCTCTCGGGCGGCGAGCTCCAGCGCGTGTGCGTCGCGTCGGCGCTCGCGCTCGAGCCGCGCCTGCTGCTTCTCGACGAACCGACCTCGCAGCTCGATCCGGAGGGCGCCGAGCTCGTGCTCGAGCTGGCCAGGCAGCGCGGCCTGGCCGTGGTCGTCGCCGAGCAGCGGCCCGCGCAGGTGCTCGAGCTCTGCGATCGCGCGCTCTTCCTCGAAGCAGGGCGGATCGTCGACGGCATCCCGAAGGCGTGGACGACCGAACCGGATCCTCCGGCGAGGCGTGTGGCGGGGGCGGTGGTCG
Organism: Gaiellales bacterium; assembly: GCA_038253005.1. GTDB lineage: Bacteria > Actinomycetota > Thermoleophilia > Gaiellales > Gaiellaceae > 3-1-20CM-4-69-9. Next base: position 618 of record JBBSHO010000069.1, on the reverse strand, counting down.
CCTCGCTCCGGCAGGCGGCTTTCAGCGGCCGCCTGGTGCCGTTCGACCTCGATCTGAGGCGCGGCGAGATCGTCGCGGTCGTCGGGCCGAACGGGTCGGGAAAGACGACGCTCGCGAAGCTCGCGGCCGGGCTCGTCGCGCCCACGTCCGGCGTCGTGCACCGGCAGGGGCGAGCCTCGTACCTTCCACAAGACCCGGGCCGCTATCTCGTTCGCGAGCGCGCCGACGAGGAGGTCGCTCTGGGCGCCGACCTGCAGCGCGCACTGGCGGCCCTCCGGTCGGTCGGCCTCGAAGGTCTCGAGCACCGCCACCCGCGCGACCTCTCGTCGGGGGAACGGGAGCGGCTTGCACTCGCCGCCGTCCTCGTCACGGAGCCCGACCTGCTCGTCCTCGACGAACCGACCCGGGGCGTCGACCCGGAGCGCAAGCTGCGACTCGCGGAGCTGCTGCGGCGCCAGAGTGACGACCGGGCGACCTTGGTCGTCAGCCACGACCGGAGCTTCGTCACGGCGGTCGCCGATCGCGTCGTCTCGCTCGCCTCTCGGGTGGAGGCACTCGTTGCCTAGGCTCGTCGGCCTGCTCGCCGTCGTCTGCGCGGCCGCGGCCGCCGCCTGGACG
>JBBSHO010000068.1:0-1739 GCA_038253005.1 Gaiellales bacterium | reverse complement strand
CGTCGCGTTCGCCGTCGGCTGAACTGCGACGGTCGGGCTCGGTGCGAGTACCGGCGTCAGCGCCGAGTTCGTCGCTACCATCCAGATCACTATCACGAGAGCCGCTACTACGAGCCCCACGGTGAAAGTGCGCTGCCCAGGCATGTGCATGCGCACAGCGCCCGCAAGTGCTCGGCCAGGCGCCGCATGGATCCAGCGCACACGTTCGTGGTTATCCCGTGGCCCGTCGCAGCAACGTTCTCGCCTGCCGGTCAATGATCGCCGAAGCCGCTAGCGTCTTCGACGACGTGGTGCACTTCCCGAAACGTCTCGGCACCCGGCTCGCTGCCATCGAGCGGGCCGCGGCCGGCGCGCCGTGAGCGTTCCCTGGCTCGCGCAGCTCCAGGCCGATCGCCGGCTCATTGCCTCACGCTCGGCGCTGCGTCCGGACCGCGCTGGCGCGCTTTCGGCCGCGGCGCCCCGGATCGCCGACTCGCGCCACGCCGCCGGCCTGGACGCGTTGCTGGCGAGGATCCCTCGCGCGCGCATCGAGGGCGACGCCGGGCTCGCGCTCGCCGCGGGGTGTCGCGCTCTTCTGCATGATGCGGTCAGCGAAGGTCTCGGCTGGCTCGTTCGGGCCCAGTCGGCGGCTCGGCCCGGCGCTCGAGCGCTCGTGGCGCGCATCGCGTTCCGTCTCGGCGGTTCGTACCTCACCAGGGCCGAGCTGGCACCCGCCGACGCCGTGCTCGCGTGGGCCGAGGGCGTGCTCGGCCGCGCGTCCGCGGGCAGCGCCGACCTGCTCCACCTGCGCGCGCTGCTCTCCGAGACGCGCGGCGAGCGCGAGACCTCCCTCGCCCTATACCGGCGGGCGATCGTCCGCTCACCCGCGGCGCTGACGCCGCTCACGAGGGTCTTCGCGCTGCGCAACCTGGGCGAGGCCCTCTCGCACAGTGAGCCGCACGAGAGCGTCGCGCTGTACGGCCTCGCGCTCGCGATCATCGAGGCCGACGAGCTCGACGACGCCATGCGCACCGCCGTGGATAACACGATGGGCTACGCGCTCGTCTGCATCGGCGACCTCGCAGGTGGGCGGCTCAAGCTGGAGCAGGCTCTGCGCGAAGCGCGCTCCCGCGGGCGAAGACGCACCGAGCTGTACGCCGGCTTCAATCTGGGCATCGTCTCCGAGCTGGCGGGGGCGGCCGGCGACGCCCGGAGTTCGCTGGAGACGGTGCGCGACGAGGCGATCGCAGGGTCGCTCGGAGAGCTCGCGCTGTGGGCCGAGATCAGGCTCGCGTGGCTCGAGCTGAAGACGGGCAGGGGCCCCGAAGCGCGCGCGCGGCTGCTCGGCACCTTCCCCGGTGCGGTCCCGCTGGCCTACCGCGACGCGACCGGCGTCCTTCGCGCGCTGCTCGCGCTGCGCGCTTCTCCCGCCGCCACACCGTGGCACACGCGCGGACGCGCCGCGGTCACGTGAAGCGCGCGCCTGGTGGACGTGGCGACGCGGGTCGAGTCGGGTGATCGCCGTCATCCCGCGCTGGTTGTGGTACGCGTTGTGGTATTGGCCCTCGGAGCTCGCGAGCGCTGAGTGCGGAAATGCCCGATTTACTGCGGAGGGGGTGGTGTGCGAGTTCAGCTGATACCGGTCTAAAACTGACGGACCTCGTTGACACTTGGGCCCTCGAAAACGACGAGGAGATCCGGAGTGACCGAACGAGAGCTCGCGCGTATCGCGACCCACCGCCTGGCGGTCCTGCGGCATG
>JBBSHO010000067.1:0-2209 GCA_038253005.1 Gaiellales bacterium | reverse complement strand
TGAAGCCGCCACCGCCGGTGACGAGCACCTTCGTCATGCCTCGGCCACCACGTGGTAGTTGGCGTGGATCGTCCCGGGCGCGGTCGAGCTCAGCAGCGCCGAGCGCGAATCGATCCTCTCCGCGGCGCGGTTGACGGCGGCGGTCACGACCCGTCCCACGGCGTCCAGGCGCGCGCGGCGAGCGGCGTGCTCGACGTAGATCGACAGCAGCATGCCCAGGCAGGCCGTCGTCCCCGACGACGGACGCACCGTCACGCGCTTCCAGTCCGCGTTGTCGGCGAAGAGGCGCTCGAGCCCGGCGTGCGTCCAGCGCCAGAGGTCGTGCGGCGCCGGGTGGTAGACCTGGACGCCGTGGGTCGAGGCGAGGACCTGCCCGCTCGGCGCGAGGACGCGGCGCAGCTCGGCGACGGCGCGCCGTGGGTCGTCGCAATGCTCGAGCACCTGGTTGCAGAGCACGAGGTCGAAGCTCCCGTCCTGCACAGGGATCTCCTCGACGGTGCCCTGGAGGTCCGCGGCCGGGTGATCGAGGTCGACGGAGACGTACTCGCTCGCGGCGGGCAGAAAGAACGGCTCGTAAGGGCGGACGCCCGATCCGACGTCGAGGATTCGCACCCGCTGCCCGGTCGCAGCGAGGCGGTCGGCCTCGGCACGGAGCCAGCGCGCGAGCGGCGCCCGCACGGCGTACGTCGGAAGGTGGAACGGCGGCCGGCGCGCGTGCTCGGCCGGGCGCCGGCGCGGTTCAAGCGTCGCCACGAGCCGCCCAGGTTGCCGCCGCCGCCGCCAGCCCGAGCGCGAGCCACTGGAGGCCGACGAGCGGCGTCCCCGCGATCAGGCCGAGACCGAGCCAGACTCCCATCGTCATCAGGAGCCACAGGATAGGGACGGCCTCCTCCGGACCCGCGCGCAAGGCGGCCCGCAACGCGACCGCGAGACCGGTGCCGAACAGCGAGAGGAAGATCACGAGGCCGACGACCCCGAGCTCCGCACCCGCCTGGATGTACGCGTTCTGGATCCCCCAAGGGTGCTCGGGCGACGGGAAGGACAGCGCCGGAACGTCCGGGAACTTCCTGCGCGCGTCGTCGAGATACGGGCCGTAGTTCTCCTCCTCGCTCGTCCCCTGCCAGCCCACGCCGACAACAGGGTGATCGACGAAGATCCGGCCGCCGATGTAGGCGAGCACCGACCGCTGCGAGTAGCTGTCGCCGGAGAGGTTCGAGCGCTCCTGCGCCGGCCGGATGTGCGCGAAGCGGAGGAACGTCTCGATGTTCGCACTGCGGAGCGCGAAGACGCCGGCCGCGACCAGGACGACCGGGAGCGCGAGCAGCCCGAGCCGGCGCGCCGTCAGGACGCGGCGGCGCCACGCGACGAAGGCGGCGGCAGCCGCTGCGGCGGCGATCCCGACCACTCCTGCGACCGCACCCGAGAGCGCGAGACCTACTGCGCCGGAGACGCCCGCGACGATCGCGACTGCGCGGTGGCGCCGCGGCAGAGGTCCGAGCGCCGCGGCAACCAGCGCGAGCGAGAGCACCGCGCCCGAGAGCGCGGCGAGGTCGTGGATTCCGACGAACGAAGGCTCGCGCTGGCCCGGCCTCCGTCCCTCCAACTCGTTCACGACGCCGAGGAACTGCAGGACTGCTCCGGTCGAAGCGGCGACGCTCCACGCCGTCAGCGTCGCGAAGAAGGGGAGCGCGTCCTCCCGCCGCCGCGCGATCAGCGGCACCGCGAGGGAGAGCGACGCGTACTCGCACAGCTTCAACGCCGTCACGAGATGCGTCGCGAAGCGATAGTGATCCTCGTACGCGAGCGGATACACCGTCGCCGCGAGGATCCACGCGAGGAACGCCGCGCCCGCGAGCTGCACCGGCAGCCCCGGGGCGAGCGGACGGAAGCCGCGCCGGAACCCTTCCACGAGCCCGGCGGCGGCGATTGCGAGCACGGCCACATCCGACAGGTTGAGCGTCGCGCTCGTCGCCCCGAGCCCGACCGAGACGGAGGGCTGGTAGGTCGCGTGGAGGAAGATCAGCGGAGCGGCGAACGCTAGGACGAGCGGCCCTCCAGAGGGCCGCCAATCGTGCGTTCGAGCCGCCAAGTCGCGCCACTATACTGGCTGCCTGATGCGCTCGCGCCTGCTCTGGCGCCGCTCGGCGACCGCGCTCGGGACCTACGCCTCGACCGCGTTCGGGATTGTCGGGACCGTTGTCGCGATCCG
>JBBSHO010000066.1:0-2267 GCA_038253005.1 Gaiellales bacterium | reverse complement strand
CCGCCCTCGCCACGCACCGCCTCGGTCACCAGCGTCCCCGCCGACTCCTCGGGGAACACCATCCCGGTCGGGTGGAACTGGACTAGCTCCATGTCGCGCAACCGGCAGCCCGCCTCGGCAGCCAGACGCATCGCATCGCCAGTGTTCTCGTCGCGCCGGGAGGACGAGCGGCGCCAGATCCGCGTGTGGCCGCCCGCGGCGAGGACGACCGCGTCGGCGACGATCACCCAGCGGCTCCCGTCCTCGACGTCGAAGCCGTAGGCGCCGAACACGCGGCCGTCGTGCGCGAGCAGGCGGGTGACGTAGACGTCGTCGCGTATGGCGACACCCGCGTCCGTGGCGCGACCGACCAGCGCCCGCTGGATCTCGCGGCCGGTGTAGTCGCCGGCGAAGCAGGTACGCCTGAAGCGGTGGGCGCCGAAGTAGCGCTGCGTGAGCCGCCCGTCGTCCTCACGGGCGAACTGTGCGCCGTAGCGCACGAGGTCCTCGACCGCGGCAGGCGCCTCACGGCAGAGCAGCTCCACGGCGCGGGGGTCGGCGAGCCAGTAGGACTCGCGGAGCGTGTCGGCGGCGTGATGCTGCCAGCTGTCCTCGGGATCCATCGTCGCGAGGGCGGCGTTGATGCCGCCGGAGGCGAGCACGGTGTGCGCGTCGTCGCGCCGGCGCTTGCCGACGCACAGCACCTGCACACCGCGCTCGGCCAGCTCGATCGCGGCCCGCAGGCCGGCCGCCCCGGTGCCGATCACCAGAACTGCCGCGGCGGTGCGGCGCTCCTCGACGTGGGTCACGCGGACGACCCTGTCGGGGCGAGGCGCTCGAGCTCGGCCTGCAGGCCGGTGACGATCAGGTCGAGCCCGAGCTCGAACTCGGCGCCGTGATCGGCTGCGACGAGCCGCGGAGCCAGCTCGGAGATGCGCGGGAACTCGTCGGCGGGAAGGTCGCGCGGGTCGAGTCGATTCTCCGCGCTGTCTGTCTGCGCGCCGAGGGCGCGACCCGTGACCTCCTCCAGCGCGAAGCCGCGCGTGTAGCTCGCGGGCGTGCGGAAGTCGACGATGGCCGTCTGCTCGTCCAGGCCGGCGCGCCGGAGGAGGTCGAAGACGGCGTCGATGCGGCGGAGGGCCTCGGGTGTGTTCAGCGGCCGCATCGTCACGAGCGGGAAGGCATTCGGGTGTGCGAGCGCCGCCCGGCGGTAGGAACGACCGACGCGTCGCGCCTGCCTCGCGCCAGCTCGCGCATCGCCTCCTCGACGCGAGAGTCGTCGACGTCAGTGGAAGCGGGCCAGATCTTCGCACCGGCACTCCGAAGCGGCCGAGAGCATTCTCGCTCTTTGCCGTCCAGCGGACCACCCTCCGCGCGGCCGGTCACGATGACGATCTCGTCGGCCGCAAAGACCGCAGCGCGTCTTCGACGGCGAGCAGCGGATCGGTGTCTCCGACCCCGGTCCACGCTCTCGGCGCCCTCGAATGCTCTCTCCGTGCGCGGCGACACGCTCGGCCTCGCGTCGCGCTTCGTCTTCCTCGTTCGCGAGCCACTGTGTCGCCGAGACGTCTCGAACTGCTCCAGGCCCGACCGTCTCGTCGACGGCCTCGGGCTGTAACCACGAGGATGTTCCGCACGCTCACGATTCTCCCTGTTCGAGTGATCGGTCGTCGGCGCGACAACGTGAACGTGCGCATGATCCTTTCCCGCCTCGCTCCCGCCACGATCGGCGGCGGCGGCGGCGACCGTCGGCAAACCGAGAGACTTGGCAGGCACGCTTCCGAAGGCGCGGGACACGGGGCGGCGAGGCTGTCTCAGGAGCCGTCGACTCCACCCCCGATCATGCCCCAGGGAGCGGCCGCGGCTCCTACGACGTGAGCGGAGAGGCGATGGGCATACGTCTCGAGAGGCTCGGCCTTCGTTAGACGGCGGCGGGCCAACACACGCGCTTCAACTGCACGAGCGTCAGCTGACGCCGGCAACGAGACGCGCTCGGGCAGCAGAAGGGCAGCAAACGCTCGAAATCGAGGCTACGCAATCCTGCGCAAATCAGGCGCCAGAAGGCCGCAAGCGCGCATGAATAGAGCGATTGCGCATCATTCGTCGCTAATCGTCGTGTTCGCGGAACATGCCCGTCACGCCGGAGGTCGCGGGTTCGAGTCCCGTCGCTCCCGTTCTCGAACCGCCTGCACGCAGACAGTTTTCTCTTATCGGCTTCGGAACATGCCGCTGCGCGATGGGGTGTGGATGGGGCGGCTGGTTCCTCGCGACCTTGGTTTCCACTCGTT
>JBBSHO010000065.1:0-2431 GCA_038253005.1 Gaiellales bacterium | reverse complement strand
CGACGCCGTCGATCGAGACGCGCACACGGCGGGAGCTTCGCAGCGCGTCGACGCGGTGGTAGGGGTCGCGGGCGTGAACCGCGATCTGCTCGTCTTCCTCGTACCAGGCGTCCATGCTGTGGAAGTCGAAGGAGAGGTAGCCGCGCGTGTCGGGGGAGCCGGGCTTCGGCTCGAGGTAGCTCCAGGCGGCGCTCTCGGCCCGCCGGTCGCCTGCCCGAACGGTCCAGTAGGAGGCCGTCCCCTTGTACGGCGAGCTCGTCGTGTGGGCGCTCGGCTCGAGCAGGTTGGTGCGCACGTCGCGCTTCGGCAGGTAGTAGACGGGCAGGAAGCCATGCTGGCGGAGCACCATCGCCTCGCGGCTGTCCGCGATCGTCTCGTTGCCGAGCACGATCCGGATCCGCCTCGGCGTGGGCAGCCATTCCGTATGCCACGGCGGACGGGCCGACATGCGAGGATGATAGTTCCATGACGACGCCGCTCGACTCCGCCTCCTTCGTCTTCGAGGAGAGCCCGAGGCGCGTGCGGCCCTACCTCGCGGGCACGGCGCTCGCGGACTCGACGCGGATGATGCTGCTGCACGAGTCGGGGCGGCTGCCGGTCTACTACTTCCCGCTCGAGGACGTACGCACCGAGCTGCTCGAGCCGAGCGAGCACACGACCGCGGACGAGCGCAGGGGCGAGGCAACCTACTGGCACGCGCGCGTCGGCGAGCGGCTCGCCGAGAACGCGGTCTGGGCCCACCGCGCGACGCCCGAGCGAGCGCCCGACCTCTCCGGCCACGTTGCCTTCGTCTGGAACGCGATGGACGCCTGGTTCGAGGAGGACGAGCAGGTCTACAAGCACGCGCGGGATCCGTACCACCGCGTCGACGTCGCTTCGAGCTCGCGTCACGTCCGGGTCGTCGTCGCCGGCGAGACGGTCGCCGAGACGCGGCAGCCGCATCTGCTCTTCGAGACCGGCCTGCCGACGCGTTACTACATCCCGAAGCTCGACGTGCGGCTCGACCTCCTCGCCTCGACCGACACGACCTCGGTCTGCCCGTACAAGGGGACGGCGTCGTACTACTCGGCGACCGTCGGCGGCACGACCGTCGAGGACGTGGCCTGGTACTACGAGCATCCGATCGTCGAGTGTCCGAAGATCGAAAACCTCGTCTGCTTCTTCAACGAGAAGGTCGAGATCCACGTCGACGGGGAGCTGCAGGACAGGCCGCAGACGCAGTGGTCGTAGCCGAGCCCCTGCTGCTCTGGAACGCGCGCGTCCTCGACGGGCGCGGCTCGGGGGCGACCGAGCGACGGGCCGTGCAGCTGCGCGACGGGCGAATCGCGGAGATCGGCGTGGCGGAGGGCGAACCGCCCGAGGGCGCTCTCGACCTCGAGGGCCGGACGTTGATGCCGGGCCTCGTCGACGCGCACCTGCACGTCTACAGCCACACCGACCGCAGCCCCGGCTTCGGCCCGTGCCTGCCGAAGGCGGGCGAGGAGCCGCGGCCGGACGAGCTCGGCTTCTTCGTACTCGCGAACACCGCTCGCGCGCTGCTCGACGCGGGGATCACGACCGTGCGCGATGTTGGCGCTTACGACTGCGAGGCGATCGTGCTGCGACGCGGGATCGAGCTCGGCCTCGTCGAGGGGCCGAGGATCCTCTCGTGCGGGAAGATCATCTCGGCGACCTCGGCCGGCGGGCGGCTCTTCGGGACGATGTATCGCGAAGCCGACGGGCCCGACGAGGTGCGCAAGGCCGTCCGCGAGCAGCTCCGCGCCGGCGCCGACTTCATCAAGGTGATGGCGACCGGCGCGCGCTCGGTCGAGCGGGAGAACCCCGAGCCGGCGCAGCTCACGCGGGAGGAACTCAGCGCGATTGTCGACGAGGCGCACCGGCTCGGGATCCGCGTCGCCGCGCACGCGGAAGGGCTATCGGGCACGCGGGTCGCGCTCGACGCGGGCGTCGACACGATCGAGCACGGGCTCGCGCTCCACCGCGCGCCCGAGCTGCTCGCATCGATGGCCGAGCGGGGGACGGTGCTCGTGCCGACGCTGACGACCTTCCACGACCTCGCCGAGCGCTTCGCAGACCTCTTCGCGCCCGTGCTTCGTCGAGCAGGCCAAGCGCCAGCTCGAGGAGACCTACCTGACGCTGACGGCCGCCCGCGCCGCGGGCGTCACGATCGCGATGGGCTACGACAGCGGCCCGCCCGCTCGAGCGCGATCGAGCTCGGCCGGATGGCCGACGGCGGGCTCCCGTCGCTCGAAGCGCTCGTGACCGCGGGCCTCGGCTCGGCGCGAGCGCTTGGCCTCGAGGACGAGATCGGCACCGTCGAGCCGGGCAAGGTGGCGGACATACTCGTCGTGGACGGCTACCCGGCGGAGGACGTGCGCGTGCTGCTGGATCGGGAGCGGATCTGGCTCGTCCTCAAAGACGGCCGCGCGGT
>JBBSHO010000064.1:0-2621 GCA_038253005.1 Gaiellales bacterium | reverse complement strand
GGAGATCGCGCAGCACGCGAAGCTCTCGCTCAAGCACGTGCGCGAGGTTCGCTCCGCCGCCCGCGCGGTCACGAGCCTCGACCGCCCGGTCGGCGAGGGCGGCGACGCGAGCCTGGGCGACCTCGTCGCCCGCGAGCAGTCGGAGCCCTCGGAGGAGGTGCACGTCACCCTCGCGGAGAGCGCCGTCCGCCGCGCCGTCGAGACGCTGCCCGAGCGCGAGCGCGAGATCGTGAAACTGCGGTACGGGATGGACGGCGACAAGGATCCGAAGTCGCTCGAGGAGATCGGCCGCGAGCTCGGCCTCACCCGCGAGCGGGTACGTCAGATCGAGTCGCACGCCCTGCAACGCCTCGCCGAGCGGCGCGAGATCGAGGCGCTGCAGGAGACCGCGGCCTAGCCGAGCGCGTGAGGATCGCCCTGGCCGCGATCGTCGCGACGGTAGCCGCGGGAGCTGCTCCTCCACCCGACCGGCCGATCCCGCGCGACCCGGAGCGACTCGCTGCGATCCTGACCACGACCGAACACGACCTGGACGTGACGATCGACGCGTGGGTGGCGGCTGGAACGACGAACGGCGCGCCCCCTACCGAGGTGACGCTCCAGGCGCTCTTCGAGCAGCGGATCTCGCGTCTGCTGGTGCGGGACGAGCGCCTTGCCGCAGCGACGCTCCCGCGGCTTCCGTCGTCGTTGCGCACCGGCGCCCGCGACGACGTCGTCGCCCGGCGCGAGCTCCGACGGCTCACGCCTCCGGCGCGGCTGGGCGCGCTCAGGACGGGAACGGCGCGTCCGGCGGGCGAGCTCCGGCGCGACTACGACGAGGCCGAGCGCCGGTTCCACGTCTCCTGGCGGACGCTCGCGGCGGTGAATTTCGTGGAGTCTGGGTTCGGCCGGCTCCGGAGCTCGAGCGCGGCCGGGGCTCAGGGTCCGATGCAGTTCCTCCCGTCGACCTGGCGGCGCTACGGGCTCGGCGGAGACGTCCACGACCCGCACGACGCGATCCTCGGCGCGGCCGACTACCTGCGCGCGAACGGCGCGCCGGCAGACCTCCGCCGCGCGCTGCTCGCCTATAACCACTCCCCGCTCTATGTCGACGCGGTACTCCGCTATGCGCGCCGGATGCAGGTGGACCGCCGCGCGTTCTACCGTTACTACAGCTGGCAGGTGTTCGTGCGGACGCCCTCGGGCGACCGGCGCTTGACGGGCCCGGGCAGGTGAGCCGCCGGTATCGGATGCCTACCCCGCCACGAGCTCCTGCTCGCGCTGCACCTCGTCCCGAACGAAGCAGTCGGCGAGATGGTCGTTGACGAGACCGACCGCCTGCATCGTCGAGTAGACCGTCGTCGGGCCGACGAAGCCGAAGCCGACCTGCTTCAGCGCCTTCGCGATCGCCTTCGACTCGTCGGTCAGGCTGCGCCGGTCGCTCGTCGTAGCCGGAGCGGCGAGCTCTGCCGGCCTTGCCGCCCAGAGCAGTCGCTCCAGCGGCGGGCCCTCGGACCGGAGCGCAAGCGTCGCCTGCGCGTTCCGGACGATCGCCTCGATCTTCCGCCGGTTCCGGATCGTCCTCTCGTCGCCGAGCAGCCGTTCGACGTCCCGCTCGCCGAAGGTTGCGACCACGTCGGGGTCGAAGCCGGCGAACGCGTCCCGCATCCCGGCGCGCTTGCGCAGGATCAGCGCCCACGAGAGGCCGCTCTGCATCGCCTCGAGGCTGAGCTTCTCGTAGAGGCCGCGCTCGTCCACGACGGGTCTGCCCCACTCCAGGTCGTGGTAGTCGCGCATCAGCGCGTCGTCGTCGCCGAAGCAACGGATCACGCGCTCGTCGCTCCCTCGCGCAAGTCGGACACTCTCACTGCGTGAGCTTCTCGACGAGGAAGAGGGCACCGAGGCCGAGGAGCGCAACGCCGGCGAGCCGCTCCGCTCCTTCGCGAGCCCGTTCGCTGAGACGTGCCCCGACCCGCAGGCCGAGCTGGGCGAGGAGGAACGCCTGGGCGCCGATCAAGATCACCGCGATCCAGATCGAGAGGTGGAGTAGACCGATCGTGAAGCCCATCGCGAGCTCGTCGACGCTGATCGACAGACCCAGCGCGATCAGCGTGACGCCGTGGCCGCTTGCGAGCTGCTCGAGCTTCTCCTCCTCGCCTGCTTCGTCGGCGATCAGCATCCAGACACCAAGCCCGAGCAGCACCGCAACGGCGATGTAGCCGGCCGCTCCGCCGATGGCTCGCCCCAACCCGCGGCCGAGGAGGAGGCCGACGAGGGGCATCCCCATCTCGAAGCTGGACATCAGGACGCTGACACGGAGCCGATCCCGCTGCGGCAGCCCCTGCAGGCCGAGCGCTGCCGCGACGGCGAAGGTGTCGAGACCGAGCGGCAGGACGAACAGCAGCAGCTTCAGCACGAGCGTGTCCCGGGCGACCCCATCGCAAGGACGCTAGCGCGGTCGCGGCGGGGCCAACGCGTGGAGCCTCAGCCCCCGCCCAGCGAGTGGGCGACGGCGAAGGCGAGCCCGATCGGAATCAGCCGGTGTGCGACACGCCAGCGGCGCGCCCCGATTCGAGCGCGGAGGTAGTACGAGGGGCCGAGCAGGAACAGCAGCAAGATGCTGACCACACCGAATCCGGTCG
>JBBSHO010000063.1:0-2636 GCA_038253005.1 Gaiellales bacterium | reverse complement strand
GGCCTCGACCTCGTCGAGGAGATAGAACGGGCACGGGCGCGCGAGGAAGAGCGCGAAGACGAACGAGATCGCGCCGAGCGCCTTCTCGCCGCCCGAGAGGAGCGAGAGCCGTGTGACCTGCTTGCCGGCCGGACGCAGCTCGACCTCGATCCCGGGCTGGTCGCCCTCCTCCCCGGGCTCGGTCAAGACGAGCCGTCCCTCGCCACCGGGGAAGAGCGTCGCGGCGACCTCGGCGAAGTGCCCCTGGACCGCGGCGAACGTCTCCTCGAAGCGGCGCGTAACCGTCTCGGCCAGGTCGTCGCGCAGCGTCGCGAGCTCGACGAGGCTCTGCTCCAGGTCGGCACGTTGGGTCGCGAGCTCGTCGAGCCGCTCCCGCTCACCCTCGTACTCCTCCTTCGCCAGCGGGTTCACCTGGCCGAGGGTCTCTCGGCGCCGCTCGAGGCGCTCGATCCGCTCCGCCAGCACGTCGCGGTCGTCGCCCTTTCCCGGCTCGGAGCCCGCTGCGTCGAGCCGGCGCGTGGCCGCGTCGGCCTCGGCCTCGACGCGCGCGCGGTCGACCTCGATCGTGCTCAGCCGCTCGCCCGCCTCGGCCGCGGCGCGCCGGAGCTCGACCTCGGATCCGCCAAGCCGGCGGAGCTCCGCGGCGAGCTCGCCCGTTCGAGTCGTGCCTGCGTCCGCACGGGCCCGAAGCGGCGTCTCGTATCGATCTGCCGGGCCGACGGCGAGCAGCTCGACCACCCGCTGCGCGAGCGCGACGAGCCGTTGCGCGACCTGGTCCGGCTCGACGCTGTAGGCCTCGGCCGGAACAGGCGCCTCTGCGCGGGCGGTCAGATCGTCCACCTCGGCGGCCAGCGCCCGGCGGCGCGCCTCGAGCTCGAGCCACACCGCCTCGGCCGTCTCGCCGGCGAACCACAGCTCGCCGCGCTGCGGGTCGAAGCCGAAGCCTTCGTCGGTCACGGCCGGAACGGGAGAGGCGAGCAGCTCCTCCTTCGGGACGACCGGCAGCTCCCGCACGAGCTCGGACGGATCGCGTCCGGCGAGCACGACGAGGCTCCCGAGCCCCGCGGCGCGCGCGCGCTCGAGGAGCGTCAGGGCGCTGCGGGCGTCCTCGGCGACGAGGGCCGACGCGCTACGGCCGAGAGCGGCGGCGACGGCGCGCTCCTGTCCGGGGTCGACGTCCAGCAGGGAGAGCGCGATCCGCTCGCCCTGCTCTGCGAGCGCACGGGCCGCGGGGGGAAGACCTTCCCGCTCGGCCAGCGATCCTTCCAACGCCGCCAGCCGCTCGCGCGCGAGCCGCGCCCGCTCCGCGAGCGCTTCTTGCTCGGCCTTCACGCGCCGGTCGAGCACCCGCCTGGGCCTATCGAGCTCGGCTCGAAGCCTGTCGAGCAGCGCCTGCGCGCTCTCCCGGCGTAGGGCGACTCGCTCCCCTGCGCTCCGGAGCCGGTACAGCGACGACGTGGCGGCCTCGCGCCGGCCCGCGGCGTCGGCGAGCTCCTCTTCGACCCGCGTCCGGTCGGCGAGTAGCGCCTCGAGCCGCTCGTCGGCGCGTCGCCTCGCCAGCGTCGCCGCGGCGCGCCGGTCGTCGCTCTCGGCGAGCCGACGCTCGGCGGCGGCGAGGTCGAGCTGCGCCAGTCGCGCGTTCAGCGCCGCGATCTCTCCGCGCAGCTTCCCCGCCCGCTCCGCCGCGGTCGCCTGCAGCGCGAGCGGACGCAGGCGCTTGCGCACCTCCTCCTCGACGTCGCGGGCGCGCTCGACCTGGATCGCGACGCGCGTGAGCTTCAGCTCGGCGCGGTGCTTGCGCCGTTTGAACCGCCCGAGACCGGCGGCCTCCTCGATGAACTCGCGTCGCTGCTCCGGGCGCGAGGCGAGGATCTCCTCCACGCGGCCCTGGCCGATGATCGAGTGCATGCCGCCGCCAAGGCCGAGATCGGCGAGCAGCTCGACGAGGTCGATCCGCCGGACGGGGGTTCGGTTGACGAGGTACTGCCCCTCCCCGCCGCGGTGGAGGCGCCGTGCGATCGAGAGCTCCGAGTACTCGAGCGGCCCGTCGCCCGCCGTGTTGTCGAAGAGGAGCTCGACCTCGCAGTGCTCGCCCGCCTTGCGCCCCCCCGAGCCGGCGAAGAGGACGTCGTCGGGCTTCTCGGCGCGCAGCTCAGACGGCGCGAGCGACCCGGCCGCCCAGACGATCGCGTCGGAGACGTTCGACTTCCCGGAGCCGTTCGGCCCGACGACCACGGCGACGCCCGGCTCGAGGCGCACCTCGACCTGGTCGGGGAACGACTTGAAGCCACGCAGCTTGATCGCGCTCAGGTGCACGCAGGCGGGAGGCTACTTGCCGTCGCGGACGACCAACGTCAGCTCGGACGAGCGCCGCGGTCGCTCTTGTCCCTGGCCGCGCGAAGCTCCTCGTCACGAACCAGCCGGCGCTCGAGCAACGCGTAGAAGTGACCGATCGCTCCGCCTTCGCCGCCAGTTCCTCGGCCGTCCTCTCACGGCGCCGGCAGCGTCCCGCGCAGGGGTCGCGTCAGCTCGAGCTCGTGATGGATGCCCGCCCGGAGGCTGGTCGAGTCGACCGGCACGCCGTTCTCGTACAACGTCGCCAGATACGACGACGGCTTGCTCACCGGGCCGCTCGT
>JBBSHO010000062.1:0-2662 GCA_038253005.1 Gaiellales bacterium | reverse complement strand
GCTCAGACGGTCGCCACCGGCGGTCTGGCCGAGCTGATCGCCCCGCACGCACGCACGATCGAGCGGGTCGATCCGTTCCTGACGCTCGAGGGGCTGCGGATCGTCTGGGAGCGGAACCTGGCCTGACAACGCCTACGAGTCCCGTGACGAGCGCGAGCGCCCACGCGAGGTATTCGGGATTGCTCGACTTGTCGGCGTCGATGAAGATCAGGTCGAATGGCCCACGGCGCTCGGCGGCGAGCTGTGGCAGCGTATCCAGCGCCCACCCGAGGCGAAGCTCGACGACCTCGGTCAGGCCGGCGTGGGCGATGTTGGCGCGGGCGACCTCGGCGTACCGCGGGTCGGACTCGAGGGTGATCAAGCGGCCGTCGGCGCCGAGCGCCCGCGCGAGCCAGATCGTGCCGTAGCCGCCCAGCGTGCCGATCTCCAGGATGGTGCGCGCCCCTGCACCCGCGCCAAGAGCTGCAGCAGCTTGCCCAGGTTCGGCGAAACGTCGTGAGGCGGCAGGCCGGCCGCGGCGCCGGCCCGGAGCGCCGCAGCCAGCGAGGGGTCGACCGGCGCGAGCAGATCGGCGATGTACTTGTCGACCGCCGTCCATTGCCCCTGAGTCATGGAACGAGCCGGCTCTCGCTCGGAGGGCGGCCGCCACGGGGCCGACCGCCCTTCCGTCCTCGTCCTAGCGGTCGTGCGATCCGCTGCCGTGGCCGCCCTGGCCCGGCTGGAAGGTCTCGCGCGGATCCCAGGACATGCTCCTCGTCCCGGCCTTCGCGATGCCGCGACTCAGCATGTAGGCCGCGAGCAGGACGGACGTCCACTCCCAGAAGAAGCGTGCGCCGACCGTGTGGTTCGTGGCTGAGGTGATCAGCAGCGCGATCACCGCGATCACACCGAGCAGGAACTCGCTGGTCATGAAGAACGGCTTGGTCTCCCCGGGCTGCCGCCGCCGCTGCGGGCCCATCCCCCAGCCGCCGCCGCCTCCCCAGCCGCCACCGCCGTAGCCGCCGTACCCAGGCCCCTGTGGAGGCGGTGGCGGCTGTCCGCCCTGCCCGCCCTGGCCGCCCTGTCCCTCGTACGGGCCTCCGGTTGTCGACATGCTTCCTCCTTGTCGTGACTGCCGCAACTCGACCGGCATGCCCCAACCTGGCCTCGTCAAACCGCCACACGAGGCGGGCGATCAGCCGCCGCCGTAGATCGAGATCGGCATCGAGTCGAGCAGGATCTCGTCCGCGGGCTCGGGCAGCTCGCCCTCCAGGCGTTCCACGATCTCCGCGGCTCCGGGCGCTGCTGCGAGGAGCCGGACGACCACCTCCTCCGTCGTGGGGAGCTGGACGAGCTCCTGCTTGAACGGGCGCGGGAAGCGGCCGCGGCCGAGGTACCAGCCGTAGAATTTCTTCAGGAAGCTCGACGCGCGGCGCTCGCCGAGCTCCCGCACCGTCTCGCGCACGAACAGGATCAGCTCCGCGGCGACCTCCTCGCGGCTCGGCTCGGACGGCTTGCCGTCGACGATCTCCCGCAGCGCCCAGGGATCGCCCTGCGCCCCGCGTCCGACCATCACCGCGGCGGCGCCGGTCGTCGCCAGCACCGACTGGGCCTTCGCCCGAGAAGCGATGTCGCCCGACGCGATCACCGGCACGCTCACGGACTCGACGAGCTCCGCGGTCAGCGCGTGGTCGGCCTCGCCCGTGTACATCTGGCGGGCCGAGCGTGGATGGAGGGTGAGCGACCGCGACCCGGCCTCGACCAGGCGCGGCCCGATCTCGAGGCACGCGCGCGAGCCGTTGTCCAGGCCGCGCCGCATCTTCACGGAGACGGGAACGTCGACCGCGCTCGCGACGGCGTCGACGATCGCGCAGGCCCGATCGGGGTCCTCCAGCAGCGTCGCGCCGGCGCCCGTCTTGGTCACCTTGCGGACGGGGCAGCCGAAGTTCACGTCCACGAGATCGGCGCCGGCGGCCACGACCATTCGCGCCGCCTCCGCCATCACGCCGGGGTCCGAGCCGAAGATCTGGATCGCGAGCGGATGCTCGTCGACGCCGACGCGCAGGTAGCCGAGCGTCCGCTCGTTGCGGTGCTCGATCCCCGCGCAGCTCACCATCTCCGAGCAGACGAGCCCGGCCCCGTAGCGCCGTCCCTGGCGCCGAAAAGCCTGGACGCTCACCCCCGCCATCGGCGCCAGCACGAGCCGCGTCGGGATCTCGACGTCTCCGATCCACCAGGGCTCGCGAAGATTGACCTGCACAGGGCCGAAAATGGTAGTCGAATCAGCGGTTGACGGCATCCCGCCGCCTAGCTACCATTCCCGCCCGCGACGGCGCCTGCGCGCCGCGCTTTTTCTTTAGGCGGGGTCAGGAGGAAGCCGGTGAAGGAAGTAATCCTCACGCCCGAGGGCTACGAGAAGCTGAAGCAGGAGATCGACCTCCTCTCCACCGAGAAGCGGCGGGAGGTGGCCGACCGGATCCGCATCGCGCGCGAGTTCGGCGACATCGCCGAGAACGCGGAGTACGACGACGCGAAGAACGAACAGATGCTGCTCGAGCACCGGATCGCGACCCTCGAGGAGCGCCTGCGCGACGCGCGCGTGATCGAGAAGAAGGACATCCAGAAGGACGTCGTCTCGATCGGCTCGCACGTGAAGCTGCGCGACCTGGACGCAAAGCAGACG
>JBBSHO010000061.1:0-2674 GCA_038253005.1 Gaiellales bacterium | reverse complement strand
GCGCGTCGCGCCGAGCGCCCTCAGAACGCCGATCGACCGCGTCCGCCGCTGCACCTCGGTGTGCGCCGAGGCGGCGAGCATGAAGCCGGCGGCGCCGAGGGCGACGACCGAGAACGCGATCAGCAAGGCGATCACGATCCCGGCGGCTCGACCCAGGAGGATCCGGATCCCCGCCCGCGTGACGAAGACGAGGCCGGTCAGCCCGAAGCTCGCGGCACGCGCCTGCGCGAGCGTCACGTCGAGTCGGCTCGGATCGTGCGTCCAGAGCAGGGCGACGTTCACCAGCGTCCCCTCCGTGCCCGAGAAGCGCCGAGCCTCCTGGTACGGCGCCCAGAGTCGAGGGCCCTTGGCCAGGGGAAAGGCCACCGTCTCGGGGGCGACCGCGACGCCGACGACGGTGAGGGTCGTCCCGTTGCCGCGGTAGTCAGCCAGCGTCACCCGGTCGCCGGGCCCGAGGCGCCAGGCGCGCGCGAGTCCTCGCTCGACGACGACCTCGCCGCGCCGGCCGGAGAGGTCTCGTCCGGCGACGATCGCGTACCCGCGAGGGCCCGGCAGGATCCCGGCCAGGGTCGCGTGCTCGTTGTAGCGCTCCCCGACCCTGATCGTCAGGCCGGAGACCTCGAGGCGGTACGCGAGCGCGCGAACGTTCGGGAGCGTCTCGGCGCGACTCGAGACCGCCCGGAGCGGCTGCTCGTCGAAGCGGGCGATCGCGTCCGGGAGGTGCGCGCGCGCCGCCGCCCGGTCGAACCCGGTTCCCAGGCTGTAGCCGACTGTCAGCGCAGCGGCGAGCATGGCCGAGGCGGCGGCGATCCCGCCTGCGGCGAGGAGCGCGCGTGCGCGGCGGCCGGCGAGCCGGGCGAGCGCGTAGCGCAGGGCGGCGGTCACCCGGTCAGCCGTCCGGCTTCGAGCCTCAGCACACGGTCGGCCGCGGCGGCCGACTCCGCGTCGTGGGTGACGAGCACCACCGCGCGCTCGCCCGAGCCGAGCTCGCGGAGCAACCCCAGCACCCCGGCCCCGGACTCCGCGTCCAGGTTGCCCGTCGGCTCGTCCGCGAGCACGAGCGTGGGCTCGTTCACGATCGAGCGTACGACCGCAAGCCGCTGCTGCTCGCCGCCCGAGAGCGAGCCGGGCAGGCGCGTCGCGACGTCCGTCAGCCCCAGCCGCTCGAGCAGCCCGTCGACGCGTTCGCGCGACCCGTCCAGGTCCCCGGCGAGCCGGGCGGGCAGGAGCACGTTCTCGAGCCCGCTCAACTCCGGCAGGAGCTGGAACGACTGGAAGACGAAGCCGACGTGCCGCCGCCGCAGCTCGGTCAGCCGCGCCTCGGCTCCCCTGTCGAGCCGGATCCCGGCCACCTCGAGCGTGCCCGCGTCGGCGCGATCGAGGCCGCCGAGCAGGTGCAGCAGCGTCGACTTTCCGGACCCGGAGCGTCCGAGCACGGCGACGAGCTCGCCCGGAGCGACGTCGAGATCGATCCCATCCAGAACGCGCGTCGCGGATCGTCCCGCGCCGTATGACTTGACGAGTCCGCGCGCGCGGACGACGGGGTCCCCCATCCCGTCAAGGATAGGCGGACGGCTGATACAAGAGCCGGCGTGACCAAGCAGCTCTGGGCACCCTGGCGTCTCGAGTACATCGCCTCCGCCGACGAGCAGCCGGGCTGCGTCTTCTGCGACGCGCTGGGAGGTGACGACGAGGCGAAGCTGGTCGTCCACCGCGGCGAGCGCGCGTTCGTGCTCCTGAACAAGTTCCCGTACTCGTCCGGGCATCTGATCATCGCGCCGGCGCGACACGTCGGCGACTTCGGCGAGCTCGCGGAGGAGGAGGTCGTCGAGGTTCACCGGCTTGCCTCGTCGGGACTCGGAGCGCTCTCGGCCGCCTACGGCGCGCAGGGCTACAACCTCGGCTGGAACCTCGGCCGAATCGCCGGCGCCGGGGTCGTCGACCACGTCCATCTGCACGTCGTCCCGCGCTGGGCGGGCGACACGAACTTCATGCCGGTCCTGACGGACACGAAAGTGATGCCGGAGTACCTCGAGGAGACGCGCCGCAAGCTCCGCGACGCCTGGCCGAGCTAGAATCGCCGCAGACGCGGGCGTAGCTCAGTTGGTAGAGCATCAGCTTCCCAAGCTGAGGGTCGTGGGTTCGAGCCCCATCGCCCGCTTCGCAGAAGCTTCCGAACGGATCGACAGCACCCGAGGCGTGCGCCCGACGAGATGCACGCACTGCTCACGAAGCCAGGTTGCCAGCCCCGCTACGGCTGAGGACGCCCCGCTCGTCGTGGATTCTCGTGACGGCGTCCGAGTGTGGTCGGTTAGACGGCTGCGACGATACGGCCTCCTCGGTCGAGGTATGAGCAGCGCCGGTGTTTACCAGGAGCGGCGAGGTCGCGCTCGGCGAGGCACTCGTACGTCCGAAGCGGCGCTCGACTGGGCTCCCTCCCACAGTTAGCTCGGACGCTATTTTCATTGACGCTTTTCCTGCCTGCCGCAGCGACATGGATCCTGCGCGGCGGAAATGGTTTCGCAGGAATGCACCAGAGCTTCCAGGCAAATCGCAGGCTCGCCTACAGGGGACCAGCCGGCGTCGTTTATTTCGGCGCGCTGCTCGGATTCGCATTGATCACCGAGATATCAACGCCTCTTGTGTATGCCGGGTTAGGTCTTTCGCTAACGCT
>JBBSHO010000060.1:0-2850 GCA_038253005.1 Gaiellales bacterium | reverse complement strand
TTCCCGACGTCGTGGTTGATCGCGATCGACGTCGTGGCGAGCCGCCTGATGGCGGCCCGGACGAAGGCGGAGCGCCGGTCGCGCCCGCCGTCGGGGAGCGCCGAGCGCAGGTGCCAGACGACGGGGAGGTGCTCGTGCCGCGCCAGCCACGCCGCGGGGATCAGGGGCGAGTCGTTGAAGTGCACCAGCTCGAAGCGATGGCGGCGGAGCGCGCGCCGGAACTGGTGGACGTGCAGCGGCAGGAGCACGAGCTCGCGCGCGAACAGCAGCCAGCGGCGGCCGCGATACGTGCTCGCCCAGATGTGCGTGAAGCCAGAGACTGCGCCGGTGTGCACGCGCGCGCCGGACTCTCGGAAGAGTTCCGCGGCCGGCCCCGGGGGGCAGTAGATGTGCGGCTCGAATTGCTCCTCGTCGAGCTCGCGGATGAGGTACGAAAGCGACGCCGGCGCGCCGCCGAGCTCGCTGCGGTGGTGGACGAACAGGATGTGTCTGCGAGGAGATGGAGCCACGTAGGGACCGCCGCGGACGGCACCGCCTATGCTAGCCGTCGATCGTGACGCTGAAGATCCTGCATATCAGCGAATCGGACGCCACGGGAGGCGCCGCGCGCGCGGCATACAAGATTCACCGCGGCCTGAACGGGCTCGGGTACACGTCGCGGATGCTCGTCGGGCGCAAGACGACCGCGGACGCCGACATCAGACGCGTCAAGCGGAACCTCGCGTGGCGCGCATCCGATCGTGTGAGCGGAGCGGTCCTCGACCCACTCGGCCTCCAGTACGTCTTCTACCCCTCGTCGTTCGGCGTGGCCGCCGACCCGTGGTTTCACGACACCCAGGTCGTGCAGCTGCACAACCTGCACGGGAGCTACTTCAGCTTCACCGCGCTGCCCTTCCTGACGCGGCGGCGTCCCGTGGTGTGGCTCCTCCACGACCAGTGGGCGATGACTGGACACGTCGCGTACTCGCACGAATGCGAACGCTGGCGCATCGGCTGCGGGTCGTGCCCATACCTCGAGGAGTATCCGAAGCTTCCGCGTGACGCGACGGCGCTGCTCTGGCGGCTGAAACGTGCGGTCTACGCGCGGTCCAGGCTCACGCTCGTCGTCCCCTCGACCTGGCTGCTCGAGCTCGTCCAGGCGAGTCCGCTCCTTCGGCGCTTTCCGGTCCACCACATCCCCAACGGGATCGACACCGAGCGCTTTCGTCCCGGACCGGAGGCCGACGCCCGGGCGCGGCTCGGTCTGCCGCGTGATCGACGGATCGTCTTCTTCGCCGCAGCCGACCTGCACGAGCGCAGGAAAGGACTGCACTTGCTCGAGACCGCCCTGCGTCGAATGGCGGACCCGCCCCTTCTCGTCGTCGCCGGGGAGGGACGTGTCGCGGCCGACGTCGAAGCCCGATCGCTCGGCTCGGTCGCGGACGAGGACGTCCTGGCAGACGCCTATCGAGCCGCAGACCTCTTCGCGGTGCCGACGCTCGCGGACGTGCTCACCCAGACGGCTCAGGAATCGATCGCGTGCGGCACGCCCTGCATCTCGTTCAACCGGGGCGGAGTCACCGAGGTGGTCCGTCACCTCGAGACCGGTTGGCACGCCGCTTTCGGCGACGCGATCTCGCTTGCTCGCGGTCTCGAGACGATGCTCGGCGATCCGCCGCTGCTCCGGCGGCTGTCGGTGCGCTGCCGCGCGGTCGCTGAGCAGGAGTACTCCGTCGATCTGCAGGTGCGCCGCTACGTCGAGCTGTACCAGACCGTACGCGCGGCGTGAGGTCGGAGCCGCTCGTCTCGATCGTCGTCCCGTCGTACAACCAGGGCCGGTTCCTCGAGGAGACGCTGCACTCAATCCTCGACCAGGACTACCCGTCGTTGGAGGGGCTCGTCGTCGACGGCGACTCCAGCGACGACAGCGTCGAGATCCTGCGCAGGCACGCTGACAGGCTCGCGTGGTGGACGAGCGAGCCCGACGAGGGCCAGGCCGCGGCGCTGAACAAGGGCTTCGCCCGCGCGCGCGGCGACGTGCTCGGCTGGGTCGCGTCCGACGATACGCTGCTCCCGGGCGCGGTCTCGCGGGTCGTTGCGGAGCTCGAGCGTGACCCCGAGCTGCTGCTCGTGTACGGCGAGGCGCTGTTCGTCGACGTCGCGGGGCAGGAGCTCTTCCCGCTGCCCGCGCGGCCGTTCGACCTCGCGACAATGGTCGCCCGCTGCTCCAACCACGTCGTGCAGCCCGGGTCGCTGTTCCGCCGCCGGGCCTACGAGCTCGCCGGGCCGCTGAACGAGCGGGGTTACTACCTCTTCGACTTCGAGTTCGTCCTCCGGGTGGGCTCGCTCGGTAAGGTGAAGCCGATCCCCGACCGCCTGGCGACCTACCGTGCGCATCCCGACTCCAAGTCGGTCGGCGCGCCACTCGCCAAGGCTCGGGACTTCATCCGGATCGCCGACGAGTTCCTGCCGGGATCGGACCTCCCGGGCGCAGAGGCAGGACGTGCGAGCGCCTACCTGACGGCCGGCGAGTACTTCTACGAGGCGCTGGCGCTGCCGGAGGCCCGGCGGGCGCTGCTGCGGGGTCTGCGCCGCCGGCGCTCCCGGCGCGGACTCGTCCTGCTCGGGCGCTCGGTCCTGCCGCGCCGCCTGGTCGGGCCGCTCCGGGCGCGGCGGAGGGCCGGTGCTGCGGCTCGGGATTGACGCGACCTCGGCCAGGCCCGAGGGCAAGGGGATCGCCCGCGTCCAGCGCCACATCGTTCCCGCGCTGCGCGAGCTCGGCCGCCACGAGCTCGTCGTCTTCTCGCGGCGGTATCGGCCCTCACTGCTGTGGGAGCAGGCATTGCCGCTCGCGTACCGTCGAAACGCCCT
>JBBSHO010000059.1:0-2912 GCA_038253005.1 Gaiellales bacterium | reverse complement strand
CGGCGTGATCGTCGCGCACCTCGACCTCGACGCCTTCTTCGCCGCGGTGGAGGAGCTCGAGAGCCCGGAGTTGCGCACGAGGCCGCTCGTGGTCGGCGGCGACCCCCACGGCCGGGGCGTCGTCGCGACCGCGAACTACGTCGCACGCACCTTCGGCATCCACTCGGCGATGAGCTGTGCGGAGGCGCTGCGCCGCTGTCCGCAGGCCGTCTTCGTCCGCTCGCGCCACAACCTCTACCGTCAGTACTCGCAGGCGGTCTGGTCGACCGTACGCGGCGTCGTGCCGACGGCCGAGCGAACCGGGCTGGACGAGGGCTACCTCGACGTCGGGGAGGTCGCGCCGGACTTCCTCGCCGCGCGCAAGGTCGCGGAGGCGGTGCGGACGGCGGTGCTCGCCGGGACGAGTCTCACCTGCTCGCTCGGTGTCTCCACCTCGAAGGTCGTCTCCAAGGTCGCGAGCGACTGCCGGAAGCCGGACGGCCTGACCGTCGTTCCGCCCGGGAGCGAGGCGCGCTTCCTCGCCCCGTTCGAGGTGCGTCGCCTTCCAGGCGTCGGGCCGAAGGCCGAGCAGCGGCTGCTGGCGGCCCGCGTCGAGACCGTCGGCGCGCTCGCCGCGCTTGCAGACGACGAGCTGAAGCGGCTCCTGCCCGGCAGCGTCGGGCGCCTCCTGCGCGACCGTGCGCGGGGGATCGACCCGCGCGAGCTCGACCTTTCCTCCGAGCGGATCTCGATCAGCGTCGAGAACACCTTCGAGCGCGACCTGACCGCCCGGGAGCAGCTCCACGCCGAGCTGCGGCGGATGGCTTTGCGTGTCGGAGAACGGCTCCGGGAGACCGGCCGCACCGGCCGCACCGTGACGACGAAGCTCCGCTACACCGACTTCTCGATCCGCAGCCGCTCGACGTCCCTCCGTATCGGGATCGACGACGCCGAGCAGATCGGCGAGCTCGCCTGCGGCTTGCTCGACCGCGCTCTCGCGGACCGGCCCGGCGCCCTCCGGCTCGTAGGCGTCGGCGTCTCCGGCCTCGTCTCGTACCGGCAGCTCGAGCTCGTCTGACGGGTTTTCGCTCTTTGCGGGAACGTCGCTCGCCCTCCCCCGAACGAGGGATCGCATCCCCGGGGGCGAGGCGTAGACTCGCGCGCCGCGGCGCACAACGGCTGAAGCGGTCCTAGCCCCAGGCCACCCGGGCGCAGGCGAATGTTGTCCACATGATGTCCACAGAAGGGTGGAAAAGTCGTTGACGCGCGCAAAGGCAGGCGGAGAGCAGGCTTCGGAGGCTGAACGGCGGACGGAGGATCGGCCGCCGGGTCAGTTCGTCTCGGATCAGTTGCAGTCGGATTGCTCGCGGTTTCTCGAGGAGGTGAAGGACGTCGTGCGGCGGCGCTCCGAAGCCGGGCTCGCGCGCCTTCGCTAACGCTTCCCTAACCCTCCGCTCCCCGGCGCTGCGCTACCGTTGTGGCGGGTCCATGTCTTTGAAGGCGCTCATCCCGGCCGCATTGGCCGCGCTCGCGCTCGTCCCGGCGGCGCTCGCCCGTCCCTTCGCCGTCATGCCCGGCGTCACCTACGACCACGTCCTGCGCTGGACGCCGGCCGGGCCCGTGTCGCTCTACGTCATTCGCGCGCCTCGGCCGGGTGGCCTCTACGGGTTGAAGCCGGCGCTCTCGAACGGGACGCTGCTCGGTCGCGAGACCGTCTCGTCGATGGAGCGGGACGTGTCCGCGAAGACGACCTCGATCGGCGTCAACGGCGACCTCTTCAACTGGAACGACGGCTACCCGACCGGCGTCCTGATGCAGGGCGGCGTGCTCGAGCATCATCCCAGCACGGGCCGCTCGAGCATCGGCGTCGACACCGGCGGCGCGCTCCACGTCGACCGTGTCGCGCTGAGCGCCACCTGGGGCGCCCAGGGGTTGACCGAGCCGCTCGGCGGAGTGAACGAGCCCACGCGACCGAACCAGGCGCGGCTCTTCACGCCGGTCTGGGGCGCGGCCACGCCGGCCGCGACCGACACCACGGAGGTCGTCCTCTCGCCGTTCTCGCCGGCCGCGCCGAACACGACCCTGACGGGGACGGTGGCCGTGATCCGCTCCGGCGGCGGCACGCCGATCCCGGCTGGCGGCGCCGTCCTCGTCGGGCGCGGCAACGCCGGACTCGACCTGCTCGGCTACTCCCAGGTCGGGGGCCAGGTCACCGTCCGCCTCGGACTGACCCCGAGCTGGGCGGGCGTCACGGACGCGCTCGGCGGCGGGCCGCTGCTCGTCCGCGGCGGCAAGCCCGTGTTCGAGGCGGGCGAGGCGTTCGCGCCCAGCCAGATCCGCGGTCGCAACCCGCGCACGGCCGTCGGGCAGCGCGCGGACGGCGGAATCGTCATCGTCGCCGCCGACGGGCGCCAGCCCGGCTGGAGCATCGGCGTCTCGGACTGGGAGCTCGCTCAGGAGCTCGTCCGCGACGGCTGCGTGACCGGCTCGGCGCTCGACTCCGGCGGCTCGACCGCGGTCGCCTTCGACGGACATCTGCTCAGCCGTCCCTCCGACTCCGGCGGGGAGCGCCCGGTCGCCGAGGCGCTGCTCGTCACCTACGACGGTGTCTACGCGCCGCCTCTCGGCTCGCGGACGCTCTCCCCGAACGGCGACGGCGCGGGCGAGCGCTCACAGGTCGCGTTCAAGCTCGTTCGGCCCACGGCGCTGACGGCGCAGCTCCTCGGCCCGGGCGGAATCGTCCGCGACATGGGCTCGGGCCAGCGCGCGCCCGGCCGTTTCGCGCTCTCCTGGACGGGAGCGAACCCCGACGGAACGCCGGCTCCGGAAGGACGCTGGGACTGGCGGCTCACGGCGGTCGACGACCTCGGGCGCACGTCGAAGGTCGATCGCCCGTTCACGCTGGACACAACGCTCGGCTTCCTGCGCGTCCG
>JBBSHO010000058.1:0-3069 GCA_038253005.1 Gaiellales bacterium | reverse complement strand
GCGCTCACACCGGAGGACGACGTGCTCCTGGTCCGGGAGTTCCGGCCCGGAGTGGAGGAAGAGCTGCTCGAGCTACCCGGCGGAGCGGTCGACGAGGGAGAGGAGCCACTCGAGTCCGCGCGCCGAGAGCTGCTCGAAGAGACCGGCTACGGCGGAGAGCTCGAGTACGCAGGTGCGATGGTCGACTGCGCGTACTCGACGCGGATCCGGCACACGTTCGTCGCACGACGCTGTGTGAAGTTGCAGGAGCCGACGCCCGACGAGGGCGAGTCGCCAGAGCTTGAGATCGTCTCGCTAAAACAGTTCCGCGAGCACCTCCGCGGCGGCCGGCTCACAGACGTCGGGCCCGGGTACCTCGCGCTCGACCACCTCGGGCTGCTTTAACCACCGCTGATCGTCTGCACGGCGATCACCCGATCCTCGTTGTCGTACGCGACGAGCCGAGCCGGGAACTTCGCCCTTGCAATTCGGAACACCGTCGCGTTGTCCCGGACCGGAGCCTTCCAGTGCGCGCCGCTGCCCAGGAAGACCTCGATGCGTGCAACGTCGTCGGAGACGAGTCCCTGGACGAGCCAGATCTGCTGACCCGCGCCGCTGAACCCCCAGCTGAGGTCCCACGGCCGCTCGCGGAAGAGCTGTTCGATCGTGCGGCAATTCGTGGACGCGCTGCCGTAGGTAACCACGCCGAAGCAGATCTGGTGCTCGCCCTTCGCGGGCGTCGGCACCCGGAAGGGCGTCGTAATGATGCTGCGATCCGAGACGAGGATCCGCAGGAAGTCCTGCGGATCCGGCTCGAGCACACGAACGAAGCTCGGGCAGCAATGCGGAATTCTCACGTGCGCTTCGTCCACCGACAGTCCGCGGCGCTCACGCCGTACGAACCACCCGATCGTCCCATTCCGAACGGTGCGCTCGACGGCTGACGGCCCGCGAACCTGCAACCCGGTTCGAAGCGGCGGCTGGTCTGAGACCTGCACGCTGATCGGAACGACCGTCCTTCGACCGTCGACAGCTTGCGCGACGATCTTCCGCGCCCAGTTGCCTCGCCTGCCCGGCCGGAAGACGTGAAGGAATGCGCGGCTGTGAACGGCGCCCGCGCTCGTCCCGCCGTCGGACTCGACCATCACTCGCGTGACCTCCGCAGCCGCGATCCCGAACGTCAGGAGATACTTGGGGACGGTCGGAGGGTCACCCGCTGCGCGCGGGATCGGCCCGACTTGACCGACGCTGAGGTTCGCCTTCATGGGGAGGACTAGGTCACCTGAGCGCCTGAGGTCGGAACGCGCGACGCACGCGGCCTGAGGCCCGGCGCCCTCGAGCGCCCGTATCGCGACGCGTAGGCAGACGACCTGCCTGGTCTCGAAGCCGTAGAGCGAGAACCGTCGGCCGTCGAGAGTGACGTGGAGCAGCTCGTGGAGTCGGGGATTGCCCGGAAACGGCGAGAGCGAGCGGCCGTTGGCGGCCTCGAACCGTTGCTGGACGTCGCGACCGGCCGGCGTCCCCGGCGTCCCGAACAGCCAGGCGGAGAATCCACCCGCGGCGCGGATGACCGCTCCGCCGAGAGGACCGGCCGCCAACGCGCCGAGCGCGACCGCGAATAAGACCGCGGTCACGACCCGACGCCGCCTCCGGCGTGAGAGCTCGCCCGACCGTCCCAGCACGTCCTGCCAGTCCGCAAAGCCCGGGTCCGCGCGGGGCACCCGGCGGGCGAGCTCTTCGCGGATCACGGGCTCGACGTCGATCATCGGCGTGCTTTCCCGAGCGATCGCCTGAGCGACGTGTGCGCGGCGCTGAGCGTCGCGGAGACCGTCCCGACCTCGATCCCGAGCGCTGCGGCGATGCTCCGGTAGTCCAGATCGGCGTAGTAGCGGAGGAAAAGCGCAGTGCGCTGCCGGTCGGGGAGCACCGCGATGTGCGGTCAGAGCCCCGACTCGTCGTGGAGCTCATAGCCGTTCTCGCGGCTCGCAGCCGCCGCCGCGCCGGGTTCCGGAGCTCGCCTCGCCTTATAGGACGCGTTCACGACCGCGCGCCAGATCCACGCCTCGAGCGGCCCTTCGCCGCGGAAGGTGCGCCGGCTGCGGACCGCGGCCGCGAACGCGTCCTGCACCGCCTCGAGCGCGACCTCCCGATCGCCGACGATGGCGGTCGCCACCTGCACGAAGTGTGGGAACCGCAAGCGGTACAGCGACTCGATCTCCTTCAGCCGAGCGTCCTCGAACGGGCGCATCTACACCTACTGATCGCGGTCGTCCCGACTTTGTTTACTCAGTCGCGGACGCGAGCTACGAGCACATCCTCGTAGAACTCGCCGGCGCGGCGCCCGGTGCGGCGATTCACGTGCCGGCGATAGCGGTCTTCGAGCCTGAGGCCGGAGCGCTCGAGGATCTCCGGGTAGAGGTCGCGACTGTCGTTCACGACGATCACGACCGGCGCGCCACGGCGAAGTGAGCCGTTTGCGTTCGCGAGCGCGGCGACGATCCCGTCGACGTATTCGGCGATCGCGGCTCGGCTCGTACCCCGCTCGGCTCGGCCCACCTCGGCGCCGCGGCGATCCTCGAGGCCGAGCAGCTCGTAGGCGTAACGATGCTGCTCGTGGTAGTCGATCAGGCCCGGGTACGGCGGCGACGTGACGATCCCGTCGAACCGCCTCTCCCACGCCAGCTCGCGCACGTCGCCGTGGTGGACTGTCGCCTCGCGGCCCCGCGCCCGCACCTGGGCGAACGCCTTGACGCGCGCGAGCGTGTCGAGCGCGTAGCGGCGCAGGAAGTGCTCGGCGCGCTCGACGGGGCGGCACTCGCGCTTGTGCTTGTGGCACCAGTACGGGCCGAGCTGCGGCTCGCGAGGGAAATCGAGATCGAAGTGGGTCGTCCGACGAGCGGAGCGAGCGGCGCGCGCGAGGACGATCCGGAGGACGTCGGCGTGCTCGTACTCCGGGATCAGCGCTCGAAAGTGGAGCAGCTCCTCGGCGGCGGCGGGGGCGTACCAGTCGCGGACGTACCTCGGCGCGGCGCGCGGCGCCCTTCCGCCGAACACGTCCGCGCGGGCGCACACGTCACGCAACTCGTGCTC
>JBBSHO010000057.1:0-3102 GCA_038253005.1 Gaiellales bacterium | reverse complement strand
GTCCGCAGGCGGTTTGGCGATCTCGGACACGGCCAGGTCGCCGTAGACGGTCAGCGCCAGCGTGCGCGGGATCGGCGTCGCCGTCATGTGGAGGACGTGCGGGCTTCGGCCTTCGGCAAGCCGCCTTCGCTGCTCCACGCCGGCGGGGCCGCTGGCGGCGCCGACTGAGCGCGTCGGGGGCTCCGCCCGCGACGCGTTTCCCCCGCTTCGAGCGGACGCTTCGGCAAGCCGCCTTCGCTGCTCCACGCCGAACCGGTGTTGCTCGTCGATGACGGCGACGGCGAGGTCGCGGAACTCGACCTCCTTCTGGATCAGCGCGTGCGTGCCCACGGCGATCTCCGCCTCGCCGGACGCGATCTGCGCGCGAGCCGCAGCATGCTCCTTCGGCGGGAGGGCGCTCGTCAGCAGGACGCAGCGGACGCCGAGCTCGCGGCTCGGGCCCTCCAGCGTGAGGAAGTGCTGCTCGGCGAGCGTCTCGGTCGGCGCCATCAGCGCGCCCTGCCGGCCCGCCTCGACGGCGCGCAGAAGCGCATAGAGGGCGACGACCGTCTTGCCAGAGCCGACGTCGCCCTGGAGCAGCCGCTGCATCGGCGCGGTGCGCGCGAGGTCGGCGTCGATCTCCGCGATCGCACGCTCCTGGTGCTCGGTCAGCTCGAACGGGAGCACGCCGCGGTAGCGCGCTACGAGCTCCGCGGGCGCGCCCAGCGACGGAGCGAGCTCAGCCTCGCGCTCCTTCCGCCGCGCCGCGAGCCACACCTGAAGCAGCAGGAGCTCGTCGAACGCGAGTCGCCGTCGGCCGGTCTCCGCCTCGGCCAGCGAGCGCGGCCGGTGCAGCGCCCAGAGCGCGTCCGCGCGTTGCGGCAGGCCTTCGCGCGCCTTCAGCTCGGCCGGCAGCGGGTCGTCGAGCGCCTGGGGAAGCGCCGCCTCGATGAGCTCCCGCAGCTTCTTCGCCGTGATCTCCTCGCTGGCGGGATAGACCGGCGCGAAATCGGCGGTCGCCGAGACGTCGCCGAGATCGTGCGAGCGGACGTCGAAGCCGTAGCGCCCAGGCCGGCCGCGCAGGCGGACACGAGCCCCCGGCTGGAGCTGCCGCGCGAGCCAGGGCTGGTTGAACCAGGTCGCGGTGACGGTCGCGCTGCCGTCGCTGACGCGTGCGGTGAGGATCCGGAGCCGCCCCCGCCGTCGCTCCGAGACGGTCAGCACCTCGCCGGCGATCGCGACCTCGTCGTCGCCGTCGAGGTCGGCGATCCGACGCTCGAAAACGGGCTCTTCGTAGCGGAAGGGGCTGTGCGCGAGGAGGTCGCCGGTCGTCCCAAGGCCGAGGGCGGCGAGATTCTTCTTCACCACGGGACCCACGCCCGGAAGCGTGTCGACGGAGCGCTCCAGCAGCTCAGCGCGCGGCCGTCGAGGCGTCGGCGGCCAGACCTCGGGCGGGTCCACGCCGGCGAATCCCGCCGGCAACCGGGCGGTCGTTCCGAGCGCGCTGCTCAGGGGACCGAGTATAGGAAGGCGCTCCGGACGCGCTCTACGCGGCGTCCTCGAACCAGAAGAAGCCGACGGCGCCGGGACCGGCGTGTGTTCCCAGGACCGCTCCGAGCGTCGTGACGAGCTCGATCGTCGCCCGTGGGCGCTCCGCGCGCACCATCTTCTCGAGCTGAGCGGCGCGCTCCGGGGCGTCGGCATGCGCGATCCCGACCCGCAGCGCCGGAGAGTCCTCCGTCGTCGAGGTGAACTGGCGCACGAACTCCTGCATCGCCTTCCGACTTCCGCGGACGCGCTTGAGCGGGATCACCTCCCGCTCGATCGTGAGGATCGGCTTCACGTTCAGGAGCTGGCCGGCCATCGCCGCAGCGCGCCCGATACGTCCGCCGCGACGCAGGTATTCGAGCGTGTCGACGGTGAAGACGAGCTCGGCGTCGCGCTCGTGGCGCCGGACCAGCTCGTCGATCTCCTCGTCGGTCGTCCCCTGCTCGAGCCGCCGCTGGATGGCGAGGCCGAGCATCGCGATCGCGGCCGAGGCGGCGCCGGAGTCCACGGTCCGCACGGTGTCGCCGCCGAGCTCCGCCGCGGCCGTCGTAGCGCTGTCGTACGTGCCGGAGAGGTCGCCGGAGATGTGCAGGGAGTAGATCCGCTCGTAGTCCTCGAGCTCCTCGTAGGCCGCGAGGAAGTCCGCCGGGGTCGGCTGCGAGGTCGTCGGCAGCGTCCCGGCGCTGCGCAGGCGCGCGTAGAACTCCGCCGGCGCGAGCTCGACGTAGTCCTTGTAGCTGTCCGCGCCGAAGCGAACGTAGAGCGGGACGACGCGCCAGTTCGGAAAACGCCTCGGCGCCTCCGGGAAGTCGGCGGTCGAGTCGAAGACGATCGCCGTGTTCTCGGCCGTGAGCTTCACCGCGCCTTCGCGCCGACAGCGCGGTGGATCGCGCCCACGATCTCGTCCAGCTCCTGGTCCTTCGAGAGGCACGCAACCGCGCCCGCCTCGTAGAGGGCGTCGACCTCGCGCAGGTTCGCCGACGCGGTGAGACAGACGACGGCGACGTCAGGCGCCGCGCTCTTGACCGCCTTCGTCGCCTGGACGCCGTCGAGGCCGGGCAGGCGGTAGTCCATCAGCACGACGTCGGGCCGGTGCTCGCGCACCGCGTCAACAGCGTCTTTCCCGTCGCCGACCGAGGCGACGACCTCGATGTCGGCGCGAAGACCGAGCAGCAGCTCCAGCGCCTCGCGGAAGACCTGGTTGTCCTCGACCAGGAGGACGCGAATGGGCTTGGCCATGGTCGAGGACTGTAGTCGGGGCGAGACCTCGGCTCCGAGCCGCGAGCTCAGGCGCTACTCGGCGGAGAGCAGCAAGGGGTAGTTCGGCTGACCGCCTTGCTGGACGTCGAGCTCGAGCTCGGGGTAGAGCTCGCCGAGGCGGCGGAGCAGACCGTCGAGCTCGGGCTCGTCCTCACCGGTCAGGAGCGTCAGCACGCCGCGCGGCTCCGCGAGCAGCCGCTCCGCCACGGCCGAGGCGACCAGCGCGAAGTCGGCGCCGCCCGCGACCGCCTCGCCGCCGGCCAGGCCGAGGTAGGCGCCTTTCTCGATCGCGAGGCCGCTCAGCTCGACGTCGCG
>JBBSHO010000056.1:0-3214 GCA_038253005.1 Gaiellales bacterium | reverse complement strand
GGCGTGGAGCAGCGAAGGCGGCTTGCCGAAGGCCGAAGCCCGCACGTCCTCCACATGACGGCGACGCCGATCCCGCGCACGCTGGCGCTGACCGTCTACGGCGACCTGGCCGTGTCCGAGATCGCCAAACCGCCTGCGGACCGCAAGCCGATCGTCACGCGCTGGGTGACGGAGGAGCGAAGCGCCGAGGCCTACGAGCGCCTCCGCGCCGTGCTCGAGTCCGGCCGCCAGGCCTACGTCGTCTGCCCGCTGATCGAGGAGTCGGAGACGAGCGTCGCGCGAGCGGCCGAGCAGGAGGCGGAGCGGCTGAAGCGTGCCGAGCTGCGCGGCCTTCGCGTCGGCTGCCTCCACGGCCGGCTGCGACCGGCCGATCGCCGCGACCTGATGGCGCGCTTCAAGGCGCAGCAGCTCGACGTCCTCGTCGCGACGACGGTGATCGAGGTCGGCGTCGACGTCGCGAACGCGACGGTGATGATCGTGCAGGAGGCCGACCGCTTCGGGCTCGCCCAGCTCCACCAGCTCCGCGGCCGGGTCGGGCGCGGCGCCGAGCAGTCCTACTGCCTCCTGATCTCGCGCGCGAAGGAGGAGCTCACCGACTCCGCGCGGGCGCGGCTCGAGGCGCTCGTTGCCTCCACGGACGGGTTCGAGCTCGCCGAACAGGATCTCGAGATTCGCGGCGGCGGTGCGCTGCTCGGGACCCGGCAGGCGGGCCTCTCCGATCTCCGCTTCGCCCGCCTCCGCCAGGACCGGCCGCTGCTCGAGCACGCCCGCGCCGCCGCGGAGGAGCTCGTCGACCGGATGGGCCCGCTCGCCGACGAGGTCGAGGCGCGGTTCGCACGCACGGCAGACTCGGCGTCCGCATAGGAGAATCCCCGACGTGCGGACCGCCCTCTGCGACCTGCTCGGAATCGATGTCCCGATCGTCCAGGCTCCGATCGGCAGCGCCTCGGTCCCGGCCCTGGCCGCAGCGGTCGCGAACGCCGGCGGGCTCGGGATGTTGGCGCTCACCTGGACCCCGCCGGAGCGGATCGGCGAGATCCTGGCCGAGACGCGAGCACTGACGAAGCGGCCGGTCGGGGTCAACCTGATCCTCGCGTGGGACCAGGAGGAGCGGCTGGACGCGGCGCTCGCCGCGGGCGCGAAGATCGTCTCGCTGGGGTGGGGCGACCCCTCGCGTCTCGTCGGGCGGGTGCACGACGCCGGAGGCAAGCTGCTCGTCACGGTCGGCAGCGCCGAGGAGGGCCGCCGCATGGCCGAGGCCGGCGCGGACGCGATCGTCGCCCAGGGGTGGGAGGCCGGCGGCCACGTCTGGGGCACGGTCGCGACGATGGCGCTCGTCCCCGCCGCCGTCGACGCCGTCGCGCCCGTTCCCGTCGTCGCAGCAGGCGGGGTCGCAGACGGCCGCGGCCTCGCAGCCGCACTCGCGCTCGGGGCCGCCGGCGCCTGGATCGGAACACGTTTTCTGCTCGCCGAAGAGACGCCGATCCATGCTCGGTATCGTGCCCGCCTACTCGAGGCGGACGAGACCGAAACGGTCTACTCCGAGCTCTTCGACGTCGGCTGGCCGGACGCGCCGCACCGCGCGCTGCGGAACGCCACGATCGAGACCTGGGAGCGGGCAGGGCGGCCGGCCCCAGGCGAGCGGCCGGGCGAAGGAGAGACGATCGCAACGACGGCGGAGGGAAATCCCACGCTCCGCTACTCGTCGAGCCTACCGCTGGCCGGCGCCGACGGCGACATCGACGCGCTCTCCCTCTGGTCGGGCCAGGGTGTCGGGCTGGTGGACGAGATCCGACCGGCGGCGGAGATCGTCGCCCGACTGATGGAGCAGGCGCGGCAGACATTGCACGAGCTTGATGCTCGAAGCTAACCGTCGTGCACGACCGGCTCGAGGGTGCGCCGAAGACGGCCCCGAGCGTCTCCGGACCCAGACTGGATGATGGTGCTGAGCGGCCTCGAGACGGTGCTCGAGACGGGCCGTGCGCCGAACGACTGAGGCGTGCCTACACTCGCGCCGATGCGCATCGTCGCCGGCTCGCGGAAGGGCCACACCATCCACGCGCCCAAGGGAAGGGAGACGCGGCCGACCTCCGACCGCGTCCGCGAGAACACGTTCAACCTGATCGGCCCCGTGGACGGAGCGTCGGTGCTCGACCTGTTCGCAGGCTCGGGCGCGCTCGGGCTCGAGGCGCTTTCCCGCGGCGCGGCGCGCGCCGTCTTCGTGGAGAGCGACCGCGACGCGGCGCGGACGATCGAGCGCAACCTCGACAAGCTCCGCCTGAGCGGTGCGACCGTCCTGCAGCGCGACGCCGTCCAGGCTCTGACCGCCGAAGCACAGGCGGGCAGGCGGTACGATCTCGTTCTCGTCGACCCGCCATACGGCGCGTATCCGTCTCTCCAGATGACCCTCTCCCGTTACCTACCGGCCGTGCTCGCCGAGGACGGCGTGCTCGTCGTCGAGACCGATGCGCGGGAGGAGCCGGAGCTGCCGCTCGCGACGCGCACCAGCCGCACGTACGGCGGCACGAGGGTCACGCTGTTCCAGAACGCATGATCACCGCGATCTGCCCGGGCTCGTACGACCCGGTCACGTTCGGCCACGTCGACGTCATCCAGCGCGCGGCGGGTGTCTTCGACCGCGTCGTCGTCGGCGTCGTCGGCAACCCGCAGCACAAGACGCCGATGTTCTCCCTCGACGAGCGGGTCGCGTTCCTCGACGAGGCGCTGCACGGGACGGGCAACGTGGAGGTGGACGTCTTCTCCGAGCTCGTCGTCGACTTCGCGCGCAAATGGGACGCCGGGGCGATCGTCAAGGGCCTGCGCGTGATCTCCGACTTCGAGTGGGAGTTCCAGATGAACCAGCTCAATCGGACGCTCGCGCCCGACATCGAGACCGTCTACGTGATGGCGAGCCCGCAGGTCAGCTTCGTCTCGTCGAGCGGCGTGAAGGAGATCGCCGCGTTCGGCGGAAAGGTGGACGAGCTCGTTCCGGAGGCGGTCGCGCGGCGCTTCGCCGAGCTGTTCCCGAACGGTCGCCCCGGAACGCCCGAAAACCCTGCCGAGTAGACTGAGGCCATGGACGTACTCGTTCTCATCGACAAGCTGGACGACCTCGTGCACAACGCCAAGGCCGTCCCCCTGACCGATCAGGTGCGGATCGACCGCGAGGAGATCTACGACATCCTCGACCAGATGCGGGCGACGATCCCCGAGG
>JBBSHO010000055.1:0-3354 GCA_038253005.1 Gaiellales bacterium | reverse complement strand
GTCTTGCCCTCGATCACGGCGCGCCTAGCGCCGGCGCTCGAGCAGCCGATCCCAGAGGAGCGCCGCGACGAGGCCCAGCACGACGCCGAGGAACGCGGCCACGACGACGGAGTTCCGGCGGCTCCGCGCCGTCGTCCGCACGGCGATCGCGTTCGTCAGCACCTGCGCGCGCTCGAGCTGCTGCGCCTGGATCAGGAGCTGCTTCGCGCTGAGCTGATCCTGGAGGATCTGGCCGAGCTGGACGGCGAAGACCGCCTTCGCCGTCGGGTCGGAGCCACCCGCGGCCTGGCGCTTGATCCCGTCGATCTCCTGCCGATCGGCCGTGACGCGCTGCTTCAGGTTCGCGATCTTCGCGTCGGCGTAGGGTGAGAGCTTCGTCACGACCTGGTTGGCCAGCGAGTTCGCCGCGATGCGCGCCTTGCGCCGGCTCCGCGCCTGAACCGTGATCGAGACGAGCGGGTTCGCCGTCGTCTTCGTGGCGTTCGTCGCGCCGGCTCCGGCGGAGATCGAGCGGCTGGAGATCTTCCCGCGCAGCTCGTCGGGCTTCAGCCCGGCCGCTGCGGCCGCGGTCTCGACGGCCTGTTCCGAGTGGACGATCGTCCCGACCGTGGCCGGGTTCGTCTGCGGGCCCTGGAGCGGCACGCTTCCGATCACGCTGTACGGCTGCCCGAGGTAGACGGTCGCGCTCGCCTTGAACACCTGGGCGCCGCCGAGCGAGATCAGGTAGCCGACGATCGCGCCGATCACGAGCCCGAGCAGCGGCAGCCACCAGCGCGCGGCGATCGCGCGGCCGTAGCGGCCGAAGTCGACCTCCTGCTCGGCGTCGAGATCGGGTTCGTGCGTGCGGCCGCTCATCGGGCGGCGACTCTATTCGACGCCCAGTCCCACTGGGCCCGTAGTCCGTCCTCGAGGGACGTGGTCGCGCGCCAGCCGAGCTCGGCCTCGATCCTGCCGGTGTCGGGAGCGGTGCGGCGGACGTCGCCCGGCTGGCCCGGCCGCTCGACGAGGTCGAGGTCGCGCCCGGAGACGCGCTCGAGCGTCGCGATCGCCTCGCGCATCGTCGCCTCCTCCCCCCCGCCGACGTTGTAGACGGAACCGGCCGTCGCGCGTTCCATCGCGGCGATCGTGGCCTCGACCGCGTCGCCCACGTAGGTGAAGGCGCGTGACTGGAGTCCGTCGCCGTAGAGCTCGAAGCTCGTCCCCTGCGCGAGGGCGGTCACGATCCGGGCGAGCGCCATGTCCGGTCGCTGCCGCGGCCCGTAGACGGTGAAGTAGCGGACGACGACCGCCTCGAGCCCGAAGCCCTTCGCGTAGGCCCGCGCGAGCTGCTCGCAGCCGAGCTTCGTGATCCCGTACGGGGAGATCGGGAGCGGCGGCGTGTCCTCGGCCGTCGGGTAGCGCTCCGCGTCCCCGTAGATCGAGGAGGAGGACGCGAACAGGACCCGGACCTCGGCGCGGGCGGCGGCCTCGAAGACGCGCCTGCCGGCGACGAGGTTCCGGCGCACGTACTCGTCGAAGACGTCGCCGAAGCTGCGCACGCCCGGCTGGCCTGCGAGGTGGAAGACGCCGTCGACGCCGTCGAGGTCGAGGTCCTCCTCGGCCAGATCCAGCCTGACGACGTCGAGCCCGCGCGCGTTCTCCTCCTTCAGCGCGAGGTCGTAGTAGTTCGTGAAGCAGTCGACCGGGACGACCTCGTGGCTCTGAGCCGCAAGCGCCTCGGCGAGCTGAGAGCCGATGAAGCCCGCGGCTCCGGTGACCAGGTACCTCACTCGGCGCGCGCGAGCGGCTTCAGGCTGCCGTCGCCGTTCGCGGTCAGGCTCAGGCTCGAGAAGAAGCGCGTCATCACGATTCCCTCGCGGAACTCGCCCAGACGCGGCTCGGGCCGCTCGCCGCGCGCGAGCGCCAGAGCGAGCTCCGGGTAGCGTCCACCCGCCGCGAGCGGGAGAGGGAAGCCGCCGCCGAACCGGGGGTTGATGTCGGTGACGAGGTGCGAGCCGTCAGGCTCGCGGAAGCACTGGACGTTCGCGGGGCCGACGAGCCGCAGCTTCTCGGCGATGTCCTGCGCGAGCTCGATCAGGGACTCGTCACGGATCG
Source organism: Gaiellales bacterium (assembly GCA_038253005.1). Lineage (GTDB taxonomy): Bacteria > Actinomycetota > Thermoleophilia > Gaiellales > Gaiellaceae > 3-1-20CM-4-69-9. The sequence goes on along the minus strand of JBBSHO010000055.1, from coordinate 1,260 downwards.
TCATCCCCTTGATCGACTCGCCGCCCTTCGACTCGATCATCGTGCGCGGGATCGCATTCAGACAGCGCCCCTCGAGGTCGCAGAAGACGTCGATCGAGAACTCCTCGCCGCCGAGCTGGGCCTGGACGATCGAGTCGACGGGCGTGAAGTCGAGAAAGAATCCGAGCTGCTTTCGGTCGACCGCGCGGTAGATGTGGCGCGAGCCGAAGCCGACGCGCGCCTTGACGAGCACGGGGAAGCTCACGTCGTCCGGCACGTCCTCCGGCAGCCAGGTCGGCGGCGAGGGAACGCCGCGTTCCTCGAACAGCACGTGCGAGAGGTACTTGTCGCCGAGCCGCTCGACGGTGTCGGCGCCGGGGAGGAGGACGAGAGCGCCGAGCTCCTCGCCTGCTCCCGCGAGCGTCGCCTGGTCGAGGTCGGTGAGCGGGACGACGAGCTTCACGTCGTGCTCGTCCACGAGCGCGCGCAGGGCCGGCACGTACCCGGGATCGTCGACGCGCGGGACGAGGGCGTACCGATCGGCGTGGTAGAGGGCGGGGGCGAGCGCGTCGACGTCGGTTGCGACCGTCGTCGCGCCGGCCTCGCGGAACGCGGCGACGATGTCGACGCGCTGGCCCGCGCAGGTGAAGAGGACCGTCGTCACCTGGCGCAGCCTAGTGGTCTGACCAGCAACGTTCGCCGGGTCTCCGGCCCGCGAGCACGCGGCGCCGGAGTCCGCCGTCGCCCTTATCAAGGCCACCCGGCCTTGCCTGCTTGCTCCGACAGCCTCCGGCTTGGTGCTCGCGACCCGGAAACCGGGCAACGTTACCGGTCAAACCACGAGGTTCCGTACAGAAGGAACGGGAGGCTGACCAGCGCCGTCGTGACCAGGACTGCGCCGAGACCGATCCGCCACGGGCGCCCGCGCGCCGCGATCCGGTCGCAGGCGAAGCCGAACGCGAGCGCCCACGCCGGCGCCGTCGTCAGCATGTAGCTGGCCTTCAGCACGTCCCCGTCGGGCGTCGGGTAGCTGACCGTGAAGTAGAGGTAGCCGAGGATCCCGAGGCCCGGGAGCAGCGCGACGGGCAGGCGCGCCGGCATGCGTCGGGAACGGACGAGCAGCGCGATCCAGCCGGCGACGGCGAGCAGGGTCGGCAGGAGCCCGAGGAGGCTCTGCCGCTCGCGGTTGCCCTTCCAGACGCCGAAGTAGTCGCCCCAGACCTCGCTGTAGGTGGTCGGGATCGCCTCGTTGACGAAGTGCGGCCGGAACGGGTCCGTCAG
>JBBSHO010000054.1:0-3701 GCA_038253005.1 Gaiellales bacterium | reverse complement strand
CGTCTGCTTTGCGTCCAGGTCGCGCAGCTTCACGTGCGAGCCGATCGAGACGACGTCCTTCTGGATGTCCTTCTTCTCGATCACGCGCGCGTCGCGCAGGCGCTCCTCGAGGGTCGCGATCCGGTGCTCGAGCAGCATCTGCTCGTTCTTCGCGTCGTCGTACTCCGCGTTCTCGGCGATGTCGCCGAACTCGCGCGCGATCCGGATGCGCTCGGCCGCCGACGACGAGCCCGCCGCCGCGGCGCGGGAGGCGCTCGACGGCGCCCACGACGGGGACTCCGAGCAGATCCTCCACCTCTTCCTCCGAGCGGACGCGCGTGTCGACGGCCTCGCGCACCGCGACGATGAGGAGGGCGACGAAGAGTCCGATGAACGCGCCGATGATCGAGTCCCGCACCGGGCTGGGTCGCGTCTTCGTGACGCCGTGCGCGGGCTCGACGAGCAGGACGTTCCCTGACGTCAGCGTCTTCAAGACGTTCAGGCGGTTGAGCTGATCGAGGAGGCTCGGGTCTCGTTTGGCGCCGACCGAAAGCTGCGCCTTCACCTGGATGATCGCGTTCTGGATCGCGGCGCTCGAGACGTCCGCACGCCAGCCCGGGTACGCTCGAGCGACGGCGTTCGCGATCTTGACGACGCGGTCGGGACTGCGTCCGGCCGCCGTGAACGTGACGGTCGTCCCGCTTTTCTGGACGCTCGTCGCCGAGTCGAGCTCGCTTCCGCTCCCGAGCGTCCCGGCAAAGCGGCGCGCCGCGCGGTCGAAAAGCTGCGGCGAGCGGGCGAGAGCCTGCTCCGTATCATCGAGCAGGGTCGGATCGACGAACGACTGCGAGCCCGCGAAGGTCTGCGTGAGGTCGGTCGGAGACAGCACGACCTTCGAGCTAGCCTGGTACTGCGGGCCCTGCGATTGCCGCAAGAAGTTCATCAGCGCGATCGCCAGGGCGACGCAGAGCAGGACGATCCAAAGGGATCGGCGCGCAACGGACTTCAGGGTTTCGATGCCCTCGGTGTTCATCAGTCGATTGGAGCTTGGATCCTTCGTTCTCGCCGGGGGAGATAGTCGGAATGGCGATTCCTCGTCTCAGGTTACCCCCAATCCTCTGAACTCCTGCCCTGCGGAGGGTCGGAGCTCCCTCGTTCGAGGAGTCCGCGGAACATCTCCTCGACGAGCGAATCGAAGGATCGCGGTAGCGACCCGTCCACCGCGGCGTGGTCGCGCAGGAAGAACAGGTACGTACGCCACTGCTCGCGCTGCTCCGCCGGCGCGTCGGTACGGGCCGCGGCGGCGCGCTCCAGCTCGTTGAGGCTCCAGGGGCCGCTCGCGGAGAGCGGCGGCTCCGAGCGCGGCGGCTGCGCGGCCTCGAGGTCGACCGGCGGCGGCTCCCGCGCGGGCTCGGGGGAACGCTCCTCCTCGGAGGGTTCCGGTGCGAGCTTTCGCCGCGTCGCGGCGAGCTCGCCCGCACGCAGCGCCAGCGCGCGCTCCCTCGCCGTGACGATCTCGATCCGGCGGTCGAGCAGCGCTTCGCGCCGGGCGAGGTCTCGCGGGATCGCGTTCTTACCCGGGCGACGCGAGACCGCCGCGCCGCCGCGAACCGGCGCCATCGCCACGAGGGCGACCACGAGGCCCGTCAGCGCGCCGATCGACGCGTCGCGCCACGGATGACGCCCGACATCTCCGGGCACGACGTGCGCGGGATCGAGGACGGTCGCGCCCAGCGACGCCTGCGGCTTGCCGAAGCGGGCGGCGACGAGCTGCGTCAGGACGACCGCCGCCTCCTGCGCGATCTGCGTCGCACGGTCCGCATCGTGGTCGGTCGCAGAGAGCACGATCACCTGCGTCCGCGCGGGAAATGGACGCACGAAGGCGCCGCCGCACGTCCTCTTCGGAGCCGGGCAGCCTGAGCGTGCTGTGGACGTTGCCGGCGAGCACGCTGCTCGTGGCGAGCTCGCGGAGGTCCGGTAGCAGGGCTCGGACGTGAGCCGGACCTGCCCTCGAGGACACGAGCACCTTCGCTTCCGCCTTGCGCTGAGCGTTCTCCGTCAGGGACAACGCGGCGCCGAGGGCGGCGCCGAGGAGGATGGCGGCCGGCACGGCCCACCAAGGCGGTGACCGCCGCGCCACGGCTGCTAGCCGCGGCCCCGTAGCGCAGGAAAGAGGACGACGTCGCGAATCGTGTCCTTGCCGGCCAGCACCATCGCGAGCCGGTCGACGCCGAGACCGAGGCCGCCCGTCGGCGGCATCCCGAACGCGAGGGCCTCGACATAGTCGGGGTCGCCGTGCTCGGCCTCCACGACGCCGGCCGCCGCCTCCCCCGCCTGCATCGCGAACCGCTCGGCCTGCTCCTCGGCGTCGTTGATCTCCGTGAACGCGTTGCCGAGCTCCATGCCGCCGACGAAGAACTCGAAGCGCTCGACGATCCCCGGGTCTCCGTCGGTCGCGCGCGCGAATGGGGAGAGCTCGATCGGATAGTCTTTGAGGATCGTCGGCTCGACCAGCGAGGGCTCGACGAACGAGGTGAGCGCGTGGTCGACGAGCTGCGCCCAGGTCCTGTCGTGCTTCGTCTCGAGCTTGCGTTCCTCGAGCCGCGCGCGCAGCTCCGCCTCGTCGCGCGTCCAGAGGTTCTCGGCGCCGAGCGCGTCGACGAGCTTGATGCGCCGCCACGACGAAAGGTCGATCTCGTGGCCGCGGAAGACGACGCGCGTCGTGCCGAGCGTCTCGTCGGAGACGCGCGCGACGAGCGCCTCCATCCGCGCCATCGTGTCCTCGTAGTCGGCGTAGGCCTCGTACCACTCGAGCATCGTGAACTCGGGATTGTGCTTGTACGAGACGCCCTCGTTGCGGAAGTCCTTGCCGAGCTCGTAAACCTTCTCGAGGCCGCCGACGATCAGCCGCTTGAGGTACAGCTCGCTCGCGATCCGCAGGTAGTAGTCGGCGTCGAGGTGGTTGTAATGGGTCGCGAACGGCTCGGCGAAGCCGCCCCCGTAGCGCGGCTGGAGGACCGGCGTCTCGACCTCGACGAAGCCGTCCTCGTCCAGGTACCTGCGCACCGAGGCGATCGCCCGCGCGCGCAGGACGACCTCGGCGCGGCTCTCCGCGTTCATCAGCAGGTCGAGGTACCGCCGGCGATAGCGCGCCTCGACGTCGGTAAGGCCGTGGAAGGTGTCCGGCAGGGGACTGCGGTTCTTGCCCAAGAGCTCGAGCTCCTCGACCGCGAGCGAGGGCTCGCCACGACGCGTCTTCGCCGGCGCTCCCCTCACCCCGACGATGTCCCCGAGGGAGACGTCGATCGGCCCCGTGCGATCGACCTCGCACAGGAGCTGGATGCGCCCGGAGCGGTCGACGAGGTCGAGGAAGACGAGCTTTCCCATCCCGCGCCGGGCGAGCACGCGGCCGGCGAGCCGCCGGCGCTCGCCGGAGTCCTGCCCGGCGTCGAGTTGCTCGGCCTCGGCGCGGACGGCCGCGATCTCGTCCCGGTCGGGGAAGCGCTTCGCGGGCACGCGACGAGTCTAGAGCGGTGGCGCTGCTACGCGGCCTTGATCTCCAGGATCTTGAACTTCAGCGCCCCGCGCGGCGCGACGACCTCGACGACCTCGCCCTTCTTCTTGCCGATGATCGCCTTGCCGACCGGCGACTCGTTCGAAAGCTTGTTCTCGGACGGATTCGCCTCGGCGGAGCCGACGATGCGGTACTCGACCGTCTGCTT
>JBBSHO010000053.1:0-5290 GCA_038253005.1 Gaiellales bacterium | reverse complement strand
CATGCGCTTCAGCGCCGCGCCGGTCAGCTCGACTGCGGTGTTCAGCGTCAGCGTGGCGAACTGCTCGCGCTGGGCCTCCTGCACCGTCTCGGCCTGCTGCTCGGCGAACTCGCGCAAGCCGCGTAGCAGGTCCTCGGGGTCACCCCCGAGCGGAAAGCCGAACCCTCCCTCCACGCAAGAAGCATAGGCGATCGAAATCGGTCATTGTGGCGCCCGGATGGAGACGGCGGGCACCCTCCCAGCCACGGCGGGGCTCGTCCCGGCCGAGCGCGACCACCCGCGCTTCAACGTCCCGAACGTCCTCTGGTTCTTCGCCGGGTTCGCGATCGCGATCGCCGCGGACGCGGTGATCGGCTTCGCAGTCGCCAAGCTGATCGGCGTTTGGCCGAGCAAGCCGTTCGCGGATCCGTTCCAGGATACCGAGGGAGCGCCGTTCGCGATCGACCTCGTCACGATCGCGGTCGCGCTGGCCGCCTTCTGGCTCACGCGCTTCGCCTTTCTGCTCTTCGACGTCGTCGTGGCGATCTTGCTGACGACGCAGTTCCTGCTCGCTGCGATCGTCTCCGACCCGAGCGACGACGATCGTGCGGTGACGGCGATCGTCGTGGGCTTGGCGCTCGTCGCGATCGGTCTCGTCCTGGACGGAGCCGTCCGTCGCCGCGCCGCGTTCTGGTGGCACGTCGGCGGGCTCTTCGCCGTCGCCGTGGCGCTGTCGTACTACGCGGTGCAGGGCGAGAGAAAGGGCTGGATCCCGATGCTGGTCGCCGGCGCGGTCGTCGTGCTGCTCGCAGCGCCGCTGCGGCGCGCGACCTGGGCCGCGTTCGGACGCTGGGCGTCTATGCACCGCTGATCCATTTACCTCGACAACGACCTTTCGTCGTTGCACCTCGCCCTGGTCATGCTCGCCGTCGGGCTCGCGACCTTCGCGCTCGGGCTCGCCGTGCACCGGTACGGGAGGTTTTGGGCGGGACGATTCAGACGACCGCGTACCGTGGCGGCCGAGCCGGCCGGCCCCGAGATCTAGCGTCGCTTCACGCGAGCGCCACCTTGTACGAGGACTCGACGTCCTTCGCCAGCTCCACCACGACCGGGAGGCCCTGCTGCATCGCCACCGCGAAGGGCGAGTCGCCGGTCTGGCCGAGCACGCGCTCGAGCCGGCGGGTCGCGGCGCCGACCGTGTCGAGATAGTCCGGCGAGGCGAGTCGCGGCGGCGCGCCGAGCGCGCGCTCGAGCGCGAGCGCCGCCTCCTCGGCCTCGTCGATTCCTTCCGGGGACTCGGTCATCCGCAGCGTGACGAGCTGTGCGCGCAGGTCCTCCAGCTCGCCCCCGCCCGCGTTCTCCTCGGCCAGCTCGCACATCGCCGCGATCGACACCGCTGCCCGAACTCGGTCGCGGCTCGCGAGCGGCTGTCCGTCGCCGTCGAGCACGATCCAGCTCCGCCGCTCCTCCGGCCCGGCGAACGCACAGAGATACGTGCGCAGGCCGGGCGACGGCTCCGCGGCGAGCACGCCGGCTAGCTCCTCCCCGTCGGCGGCGAAGGAGGCGGCGGCGACGGCGACCAGGGCCAGATCGTCGCTGAGCGCCACGGCGGCAGCATAGACTCGCCCTATGGCCGAGGCGGTGTCGGCGCGAACGCTCTTCGCCCCGCTCGGGCCGACCTACGACCGGTACGCGGCCCTCCTCTCGCTCGGCCAGGATCCACGCTGGCGGCGCTTCCTGGTCTCGCGCGTCGATGCGGGCCCGGGGGACACGGTGCTGGATGTCGCGACCGGCGCCGGCGCGGTCGCACGCGAGCTGATCCGCGCGAACGGCTGCGCCGTCGTCGGGCTCGACCAGAGCCCGGAGATGCTCGCCGAAGCACGGCGTCGGCTCGGGCCGGACGTCCGCCTCGTCGAAGCCTCAGCCGAGGAGCTTCCGTTCGAGGACGCCTCCTTCGACGCGCTCACGTTCACCTATCTGCTCCGCTACGTCGGGGATCCTGCAGCGACCCTGCGGGAGCTCGCGCGCGTCGTCCGGCCAGGCGGGACGATCGCCTCGCTCGAGTTCGCCCTGCCGCGCGGGCTCTGGCGGCCGCTCTGGACGCTCTACGTCGGGATCGTCCTTCCACTCGCGGGCCGGATCATCTCCCCGGGCTGGGGCGAGGTCGGCTCGTTCCTCGGCCCGAGCATCCGCGGCTTCTACGAGCGCTTTCCGGAGCGGCGTGTGCTCGACCTCTGGCGGGAGGCCGGGATCGAGGACGTCCGCGCGAGGCGGCTCAGCTTCGGCGGCGGGGTCGTGATCTGGGGCCGCCGCGCATGACCGAGACCCGCCCGGCCTTCTACGCGCTCGCCCCCGGCGGCTGGCGGGACTACGTCACGCTCCTGCACCCGCCGTACACGCTCTGGCACCTCTCGTACGTCGCGATCGGGGCGGCGCTCGCGCCGGAGCTGCGGCTCGGGCTGCTCGGCCTGACGCTGCTCGCGTTCCTGCTCGCAATGGGAGTCGGCGCCCACGCGCTCGACGAGCTGCACGGGCGGCCGCTCGGCACGCGCATCGCATCACGTGCCCTCGTCGCGCTCGCCGGTGTGTCGATCGCGCTCGCCGCTGCGATCGGGGTCGCCGTCGCCCTCCGCCGAGACCTCTGGCTCCTCGCCTTCGTGGCGGTCGGGACCGTGCTCGTCGTCGCGTACAACCTCGAGCTCTTCGGCGGCCTGCTGCACGGCGACCTCTGGTTCGCACTCGCCTGGGGCGCCTTTCCGCTGCTGACCGCGTACTTCGCGCAGGCCCGGACGATCCGGCTGGAGACGCTGCTCGCCGCCGTCTTCGCCGCCTTGCTCAGTCTCGCCCAACGGCGGCTCTCCACTCCCGTTCGGAAATTCCGCCGTCGCGTCGCTCGGGTCTCCGGACGGATCGAGCTCGTGGACGGCGGAGTCGAGGAGCTTGACGCCGCCGTCCTCACTGAAGGCCCGGAACGCGCGCTGCGCGCCCTCACCGCAGCGATCGCCGCGCTCGGGCTCGCGCTCGTCGTGCTCCGCATAACCTGATGGCCGTGCACCTTGTCGCCATCGCGCAGGTCGCGTTCGGGGCCGCCGTCGTCGTCGCTGCGGGGTCGCTCGCGGCAGCGGCGCTCGAGCGGCTCCCGCGGCGGCTCCTGCTCGGGCTCCTGACCGTACTCGCAGTCGTCGCCGTTGCGGCCTGGGTGGCCTTTGCGCTCCATCCCCGCTCCGCTCTCGCCGTCGCCGCGGCCGGGCTCACGCTCGCCTTCGGCGCGGAGCTCGCAGCCCTCGCCCTCGGGCGCGCACTGGCGCGGCAGCGCCGGATCGAGAACACGCTGGCCGCGGCCGAGCAGCGCCTTCGAGCCGCAGTCTCCCGGGAAGCGGCCGAGCAAGGCGCCGAGCTCGAGCGGACTCTGGCCCGCGCTCGAGCCGACTCCGCGTCCCTCCTCGTCGAGCAGGAGCGCGGCTTTGCCGAAGAGCGCCGCCGGGCCGCCGCAGAACGCGAGAGCGAGGCCGACGCGGGCATCGTCGAGTCGCTTGCGGCGGCGCAGCGCCGAGTCGAGGGCCGCCTGCGCGACTGGACGGACGACCTCGAGCGGAGCCAAAGCGGAGTCACCGAGGAGCTCGCCAGGCTCGGCCAGCGTCAGCGGCAGCTGATCGCAGAGGCCGAAGCGCGAATCTCCGCCGACGCGGAACGTCTCGCGACGGACAGCGAGCAGCAGCGCGAGACCCTCGTCCGCCTCCGCGACGAGCTCGCGCGCGCGATGAAGGAGACGATGGGAGCCGGCAACGCCGAGCTCGAGAACTACGCCGCCGAGCGGAGGCGCACTCTCCACGAGCTGAACGACCGGATGCGCCGGCGCGAGCGAGCGATCTCCGAGCAGATCGAGCGCGAGGAGGCCGAGGCCGTGCGGCGGATCCAGACGAGCTTCGCCGACGTGGAGCGGCGCCAGGTCGAGCAGCTCGCGCGCGTGGTCGCCCGCGCGACGGCGAGCTACTCCGAGGCGGCGGCGCAGCAGTTCGCGGACGCGATCAAGGGTGCCCGCGAGGCCGCCGCGACCAGGCTCTCACGCGAGCTCGACCGCGCCGTGCAGACGTTCGCGCGCGAAGCGGAGTCAGTGCTCGCCGAGCGGCTCGCCCACGTCGGGGACGCCGGGGCCCAACGCCTCGAGAAGCGGCTGAGCCAGGTGACTGCGGGCCTGGAGCGCCAGCGCGGCGAGGCGATCGCCGGTTTCGAGCGGCGGCTCGGTGAGGCCGAGCAGGAGCTCCGGCGGGGGCTCGGGGGGCTCGCGGCGGACGGCGAGGCCGAGCGCGCCATCCTCGAAGCCCGGCTCCACGAGCTCGCCCGCCGGATCGACGAGACGATCGCCCGCGCCTGACCACCGGGTCGTTTCGCCGCCGTGTCCCGGGCCAACAATCCGGGGCAGGGTTCGTCTATGGAATGGCGAACGAGGCAGACCATGAGCGAGACGACCGAGATCATCGAGCCCCCCGAGACGAGCGAGCGCTCCAAGGTCGAGAGCTGGCGTCTCCACGTGCTGATCGAGGCCGGCTATCCGCTGCCGCTCGCCGAGCGCCTGGCCGGCAGCGAGGCCGATCTGCACCGCGCGGTCGAGCTCGTCGCCTCCGGCTGCGAGCATTCGACCGCCGCCGAGATCCTCCTCTAGCCGCTTCCACGCCGGACGTAAGCTGAGGCCGTGAAGGTCGAGGCGATCGACTACGGCGACCGCAAGGTCTACTCCGTTGCCGCATTCAACCGCGGGGTCGCCGACTGGCTGACGCGCCTCCCGACCGTCTGGATCGAGGGCGAGGTGACGGAGCTCCGTCGTCACGAGCGGTGGCGGAGCGTCTTCTTCACCCTCAAGGACCCGAGCGACGGCGCCTGCCTCGGGGTCAGCATCCAGCGCGGCCGCTTCGACGCCTTGCGTCTCGACCTCGCCGACGGTGAGCGCGTGCACGTCTTCGGCAGGCCGGAGCTGTACGAGGCGCGCGGCGACTTCCGCCTGCGGGCGCTCTCGATCGAGCGGTTCGGCCTCGGCGACCATCTCGCCGCGCTCGAGCGCCTGAAGCGGCGGCTCGCCGACGAGGGGCTCTTCGCCGCCGAGCGCAAGCGGGCGCTGCCCCGGGTCCCGCGCCGGATCGCGCTCGTGACGGGAAACGACGCGGCCGCGAAACGTGACGTCCTGACGACGATCGCCGCTCGCTTTCCCGCCGCGCGCGTGCTCGTCGCGGAGACCTACGTCCAGGGCCCGCGCGCCGCGCTCGCCATGATCGAGGCGCTGCGCGAGATCGCCGCAGAGCCGGAGATCGACGTG
>JBBSHO010000052.1:0-6049 GCA_038253005.1 Gaiellales bacterium | reverse complement strand
TCTCTGCCTACGACGCTCGCCCGGTAAATACCGGTCGCGTTGGGGCGCAGCTGGTAGCACGGTCTCGTGCGTGATCCCTGCTGCGGAGCGGCTTCGAGTCGCGCCCTTCCGGCTGGTGGTAGCACCGCAACGATTCCGGTTTCCTGGTCAGAAAACGGAAGTAGCGTATTTGCAGGGCCTTTATATGGGCGGTACTGGGCTCGAACCAGTGACCCCCAGCTTGTCGAGCTGGTGCTCTCCCAACTGAGCTAACCGCCCTGGCGCGGCGATTCTAGCGTGCGCTCAGGAGCGGGAGCGGATCGAGAGGCCGGCCCCCCAGACGCAGCTCGAAATGGAGATGCGTGCCCGAGCAGGCTCCCGTGCAGCCGGCGACGCCGATCACCTCGCCCGGGCCGATCCTCTCGCCGCGATGCGCGAGCGGGCGCGCCAGGTGGGCGTAGAGCGCCGCATATCCGTCGCCGAGGGCGACCACGACCACGTTGCCGTAGCCGGAATAGCCGGTCCCCTCTCCGGCCTCCGTCACGACTCCGCCGGAGGCGGCCCGGACCGTCAGGGAGCGCAGCGTCCCAATGTCGATCCCCGGATGGAAGCCGTCAGCGCGCGGGCCGAACGGCGAGCTGACGACTCCGAGCGCCGGCCAGGCGAAGGAGAGCCGCCGTCCATCGTCCGTGTGCGCCCCGGCGACGGCCGGCAGCGCGAGAGCGACGAGCGCCCCGCAGAGAAACGATCTCACGGGGACCGCACCCTAGAAGATCTCAGGGCACCAAGGCGCGCGGTCCCAGCGGAACATGGAGTCGGCGCGGCCGACCGCGCCGTCCCGCAGCTCTTCGACCCGGCCCGCGCGGCGTAGCTGGGCGAACGAGACCCCGCCGAGGTACGCCGAGCCGAGGCTGGTGACCGGCAGCCGCAGATCGACCTCCTCCTCAGTGCGCGCCGCCTCGCCGCCCTCGAGCTTCCAGCGGCCGTCGTTCCACGGGCAGAACTCGTCCGCGACCTCGAAGACGATCGCGCCGTCGTCGGAATACCGCCGTCCCGAGAGCGCGGCGCCGACGTCGACGAGGCGGACCCACAGCGCGTCCGACATCCGGTAGCGCATGCGCCGCGGCGTGGCGAGCAGCAGGAACAGCGGATGGTCCGGCGGGAGCAGCTCCGATCGGACCTTGGCGATCCAGTCGACCGAGAGCAGATACGCCCAGAGGTCGCGCATCGCAGCCGGCGTCTTGCCGAGCGCCTCCACCACGCGCAGCTCTCCGCTCGACGAGCCTGCCTCCCACCCCATCTTGTGCCGGTAGACCGCGTAGCCGTCGGTCGCGCCGTCGCGCTCGTGGACGACCCACCGCTTCGGGCCCGCGCCGTCGCGACGGTCTTCTGGATCGGCGATCTCCCGATGCTCCCACCAGAGCCGGTTGCGCGAGTGCATGCCCGGCCACTGTTTGCGCGCCTCCTCGAACACCGGGGGGACGAGCTCGAGCGCCTCCTCCGGCTCGACGATGCGCAGCGCTCCCTCGCGCTCGAACGGCTGCGCGAAGGAGACGTATTCGCGGGCCAGCGAGATCTCGCCGCAGAACGACGCCAGCCCGTAGCCGAAGCGCCCGTAGATCGTCTCCTCCGAGGCCCAAAGCGCGGCGATCGGCTCCCCGCGCTCCTGCGCGTCGTCGAGCTGCGCCCGCATCAGTGAGCGGAGAACGCCGCGGCGGCGGTGGGTCGGGTACACGCCGACGACCGTCACGCCTGCGGTGGCGAGGTCCCCGCCGGGCACGGTCATGTCGAACGTGAACGCCCCAGCGCCGCCGACGATCGCGCCGTCCGCCCACGCGGCGTGCATGCGCTCGAGCGAGAGCTGGTCGGCGAAGTGCTGGAGCCGCTCGGAGTCGGGCGAGGGCGTAGCTCCGAAGTACTGCCCGATGCCCATGAAGGCGCCGGTGAACTCCTCGAGGTTGCGGGTGGGGCGCACCTCGAGCGTGATCAAAACCCCTCCGGGCAGAAGAGCGGCCGCTCGGTCCGGAAGAGGGCGCTCGCGCGCGCGAGCGCTCCCTCGCGCAGCTCGCGCACACGGTCGGCGGCGGCGAGGGCATGGAAGTCGAACGCTCCGAGGTAGGCGGAGGCGAGATCGGCGACGTCCAGCTCGAGCTCAGCCTCGTCGTCGGTGCGACCAACCTCCGGCCCGACGCGCCAGCGGCCCGCGTTCCTCGGGCACAGCTCGTCGCGAACCTCGAGCACGACCGCGTCGCCTGCCGCGAACCTCCGTCCGCGCAACGCCGCCTCGAGGTCGACGATGCGAAGCCAGAGGCCGTCCGAAAGGCGAAGATGGAGGCTGCGGGGATCGCGCACCATCAGGAAGAGCGGCGAGGCCGGGTCGAACATCCACGACTGGACGCGCGCGACGAGGTCGATCCCAAACAGGAAGCGCCACAGCTCGCGTGTCGCCGCGGACGAGGTGGCGAAAGCCTCGATGACGCGCACCTCGCCGCGCGGGATGCCCTGCTCCCATTCCCGATTTGACCCGATACATCGCGTAGCCTGCAGGCGCACCGTCCAGCTCGAGCACGGCGTAGAACTTGGGGCCCGCGCCTCGCCGCCAGTGCTCGGGGTCGGGGAGCTTGTGCTCGTCCCACCAGGTGTCGCTGCGCGCGAACATCCCCGGCGTGGCCCGGCGGACGGCGTCGTACACCGAGGGGAACAGACGGCGCGCGTGATCGCGGCCGACGAGGCGAACGGCGCCGGTCGGCGCCGGATCGTCGCGGAAGCGAAAGCGCGCTCGCTCAGCGTCGAGCGACACCCCGGGAGCTGCGATGCCGTAGCCGAACCGTCCATAGATCGCCGACTCCGACGCGAACAGGATCGCGAGCGGCTCACCGCGCTCGCGGACGTCCGCGAGCTGGCGGCGCATGAACTCGGTGAGGATGCCCCGGCGCCGGTGGCTCGGCAGGACTCCGACCCAGGTCACGCCTGCGGCGCCCAGCTCCCCGCCCGGAACGGTGAGCTGGAACGGGTACGCGCCTGCCGTCCCGACGGGCCGCCCGTCGTCGTACGCGGCCATGAATCGCTCGAGCGGCATCAGCTTGCGCTCGCGCTCGTAGTCTTCGTCTTTGTGGTCCGACCCGAAGGCGGCCTCGCCCGCCTCGAAGGCGGCGCGAAGCTCGTCCTCCGACGGGCTTCGGATCTCGATCGTCACGGCGGCGAGCCTAGGGAATCCGCTCGAGCGGCGCGTAGTCCAGCATCAGGCGGCGCTCGCTGCCGTCGGCGAAGCGCACCGTGACGACGCCGCCCGGCTCGATCTGGATGACGACGCCTTCCCCGAGCGTGCCGTGGTTGACGTTGTCGCCGGTGGAGAGCGACGGGACGTCCTCGCGCGGCGTCACCGACGACGGCGCGCCGTAGCCCGCCCACGAGGCCGGCCGCAGCCGCTCCCGCTCGACCGACGCCGGCAGCTCGTCGAGGAAGCGCGAGCCGAGGTTGTGGTTCCGGCCGCCCCAGAGCGACCGCGAGGACGCGTGCGTCAGCGTCAGCCGCTCGCGCGCGCGCGTCATTCCGACGTAGCAGAGGCGCCGCTCCTCCTCGACCCCCTGCTCCTCGATCGAGCGCGCGTGCGGGAAGATGCCCTCCTCCATCCCGATCAGGTAGACCGCGCGGAACTCGAGGCCCTTCGCGTTGTGGAGCGTCATCAGCGTGACGAGGGAGCCGTCGCCGCGGATCTGGTCCTGGTCGGAGTAGAGCGAGATCTCCTGGAGGAAATGCGAGAGGCTCGGTTCCTCCGCCGTCTCCTGGTACTCGCGCGCGACACCGACCAGCTCGTGCAGGTTCTCGATCCGCCCCTCCGCCTCGATCGTCCGCTCGGCCTCGAGCGCCTCGACGTAGCCGCTGCGCTCGAGCACGCGCTCGACGAGCTCGGACACCGGCAGCTCGAGCGCACCGGATTGCAGTGACTGCATCAGCGTGCGGAAGGACGCCACCGCCTTCAGCGGGGCGGCTCCGACTCCGGCCTCCTCCGCGAACTCGGTCGCCTCCCAGAGGGAGCGGCCCTGTGCGTCGGCCCAGGTCTGGAGGCGCGCGAGCGACGAGTCGCCGATGCCGCGGCGCGGACGGTTCGCGACCCGCTGCAGCGAGACGGCGTCGTACGGGTTGTCGATCGCCTGGAGATACGCGATCAGGTCCTTGACCTCGGCCCGCTCGTAGAAGCGCGGCCCGCCGATCACCTGGTAGGCGACGCCCTGGCGGACGAGGATGTCCTCCAGCACCCGCGACTGCGCGTTCGTCCGGTAGAAGACCGCGATCTCGTCGCCGCTCCAGCCCTCCTCCACGAGCGCCGCGACGCCGGCGGCCACGAAGCGCGCCTCCGAGTGCTCGTCCTCGACCTCGACGACGTGGACCGGGTCGCCGTCGCCGAGCTCCGAGAACAGGTTCTTCTCCTTGCGCTCGCGATTGTGCGAGATCACGGCGTTCGCCGCGCCGAGGATCGCATTCGTAGAGCGGTAGTTCTGCTCGAGGGCGATCGTGCGCGTGTCGGGGAAGTCGCGCTCGAACTCCATGATGTTGCGGATGTCGGCGCCGCGGAAGGCGTAGATCGACTGGTCGGGATCGCCGACGACGCAGAGATTCCGGTGCTTCCCCGCGACGAGCTGGAGCAGCCTGTACTGCGCGTGATTCGTGTCCTGGTACTCGTCGACGAGGACGTAGCGGAAGGCCTTCTGCCAGCGCCCCAGCGCTTCGGGAAAGCGCTCCAGCACCTCCACGGTCAGCATCAGCATGTCGTCGAAGTCGACCGCGTTCGAGGCGAACAGGCGGCGCTGGTAGAGGCCGTACACGTCCGCGACGGTCTGGTCGTAGAAGGAGGAGACGCGCTCCGCGTAGGCGTCGGGCGAGACAAGCTGGTTCTTCGCGTTCGAGATCTGGGAGTGGATGCCGCGCGGCGTGAAGCGCTTCGGATCGCGCTCGAGCTCCTCCAGGCACTGCTTGGTCAGGCGGACCTGGTCGGCCTGGTCGTAGATCGTGAAGTTCGTCCGGTAGCCGAGCCGCTGCGCCTCACGGCGGAGGATGCGACCGCACGCGGCGTGGAAGGTGAGGATCCAGAGCCCGCGGCCGGTGCGGCCGAGCAGGTGCTCCAGCCGCTCGCGCATCTCTCCCGCCGCCCGGTTCGTGAAGGTGATCGCGAGGATCTCGCTCGGCTGCGCGCCGACCGCGTTGATCAGGTGCGCGACCCGGTAGGTGAGGACGCGCGTCTTGCCGGAGCCGGCGCCGGCGATCACGAGCAGCGGCCCCTCGGTCGCGAGCACGGCCTCGCGCTGGGCGGGGTTCAGGTCGGCTAGGTAGGTCTCCGGGGAGGCGACGGACATCGACGCCGATGCTAGCCGCGCCGCCTGTCGCCGTGACTCTCGCTGGGCCGGACCTGGCCGGGTCAGCCGCGGCCCCTCGGGACAGTGGACGGGCACTAGGCTTCGTGCGGTGCGGCTCGCGCTGATGATCGAGGGCCAGGAGGGCGTGACCTGGGAGGAGTGGGTCGCCCTGGCCGGCGCGTGCGAGGAGCACGGGGTCGCGACGCTCTTTCGCTCCGACCACTACCTCTCGCAGTCGGAGCCCGAGACGAACGGGTCGCTCGACGCGTGGACGACGCTCGCGGCGCTCGCCGCCCGAACGAAGCGGCTGCGGCTCGGCACGCTCGTCTCGCCGGTCACCTTCCGGCGCCCCTCGCTCCTGGCGAAGGTCGTGACGACGGCCGACCACGTCTCCGGCGGCCGCGTCGAGCTCGGCGTCGGCGGAGGCTGGCTGGAGGCGGAGCACGAGGCCTACGGGTTCGAGTTCCCGCCCACGCGCGAGCGGATGGAGCGGCTCGCCGAGCAGATCGAGATCGTCCACCGCCAGTGGACGGAGGAGCGCTTCGACTTCGAGGGCCGCCACTACGCGCTGCGCGGCTGCACCGCGCTGCCGAAGCCCGTCCAGCGCCCGCATCCGCCGCTGATCGTCGGAGGCGCAGGCAAGCCAGGCACGGTGCGTCCGCCGCCCGCTTCGCCGACGAGTACAACACCACCTTTCCTTCGCTCGAGGACTTCGC
>JBBSHO010000051.1:0-6114 GCA_038253005.1 Gaiellales bacterium | reverse complement strand
CTACCTGCCGCGACTCGAGACGGCGGCCGCCGGAGGCGACCCCGGTGAGGACACCTGGCTGACCCAGGAAATGCAACCCGACAACTGAGAAAAGGGAAGTGACCTCACGGCTCGTCCAGTCGCATACTTCGAGGTTGTCGGCGACGACCTCGGCAAGCTCCAGAACTTCTTCTACGTCGGCACGGACGATCCGCAGGCGACGCTCGACAAGGCCGAGCTCGGGGGGAAGACGATCTCTGCCCGTGACGGAGCTCCCGGAGCTGACGATCGCGCTGTTCGCGGATCCCGAGGGACACGTCATCGGGCTCGCCAAGGGAATGTGAGCTAGGCGGACAGGCGGGACGCTACGAGTAACCGATCAGCCCTTGACGGCGCGGAGCTGGAGGAAGTTCGGGATCGGCCGGTCGGGGTCCGGCGGCTCCCGCACGGCCTCGATCAGGAAGCCCGCGTCCTCGAGTGCGCGCGCGTAGTCCTCGAGCGGATAGCTCCAGCCGCGGAACTCGACCTCGTGGCCTCCGCGCGCGACTGTCATCGCGAAGCGCTGCTTGCCGAAGTAGGAGCCGGCGATCACGAACGGAGCGTCCGGGTCGCCTGGCGCGAAACGGCCCGCGTCGCGCATTGGGTGCGTGACGCAGACGCAGAGGCGACCGCCCGGCTCGAGCACGCGTGCGGCCCGCTTCTTCAGGTCACGAGCGACCCGTCCCTCGCCGCAGCCGAGGTCGAGCGTCCGCTTCCCGGCCGGCGGAAGCAGCTCGAAGAACGTCGGCCCCGACTCGGTCCAGTACGAGTCGTGTCCCGGCGCCCGCGCCCACGCGGCCCAACTGTCGGCCTGTCCCTCCCAGTGCCGAGCGCCGCTCACCGCTTCACCGCGCGCAGGTGCAGGAACAGCGGGACTCGACGCAGCCACGCGGCGCTCGGGACGTCACGAACGAGAGCGTCGCTCGGCTGTGACTCGCGCAGCGACTCGATCGGGAGACCCGCCTGCTCGAGCGCGCCTCCGTAGACCGAGATCGGGATCACGCGGTCGTGGAAGGTCACGCGGACGCCGTCCCGGTCGCTCGTCCAGACCTTGGTCGGAGCGTCGAGGTAGCCAGGGATCACGAACGGACTCTCCTCGTCCTCCTTGTCGCGCCACTCGCCGGCGGCGAAGATCGGGTGGAGGACCGCCGCGCACAGCCGACTGCCGGGCTCGAGCACGCGGCTCGCCTCGCGCACCGCGGCATCGAGATCGTCCATGTTCATCAGCGACATGTAGGCGACGACGAGATCGAAGGCGCCGTCCTCGAACGGCAGCGCCGTCGCGTCCGCGACCACGGCTTGGTGGCGCTCGCGCGCCAGCTCCACCATGCGCGGCGACGAGTCGATCCCGACGACCCGGTGGCCGAGCCGCTCGAGCACCACTCCGACACGACCTTCTCCGCAGCCGAGATCGAGCGTCGATCGACCGGGAGGCGGCAGCAGCTCGCAGAACGCGGGAAAGTTCAGCCTTTCGTGCGCCTCGTCGTGGCCCGGCGTCCTCGCGAAGAGCGCCCAGTCCTCCGCCTGCTCGTCCCAGCTCTCGCGCAGGCTCACGCGGCGATCGGCTCCTCGCCGTCGCGGGAGACGCGATACGCGCGGCCCGACCCGACGACCCCGCGCGGCTCGGCGCCGACGAAGTGCACCGCCGTGTCGTCGTCGCAGGCGATGCCGGCCGGCATGTCTCCCCGCACGAGCTCCCGGTAGACGGGCCGGCGCCGCTCCTCGCCGTCGTAGTGCGGGCAGAAACGAGCCGGGCAGGAAGCCCAGGCCGTCGCCGAGGCGATCGAGCTGTGGGCCGAACGAGTCCGTCACGCCATCCTCGAACCAGCAGATCGCGCCGGCGCTCCAGCCCGTCAGCACGACCCCCGCCTCCCAGGCCTCCCGCAGCACCTCGTCGAAGCCGTGCGCGCGCCAGACCGCGAGCATGTTCGCCGTGTTGCCGCCGCCGACCCAGATCAGGTCGCTCGCGAGCGCGCGCTGGCGCAGGTCCGCGGGCGGCCACGGGAAGAAGTGCAGGTGCGAGACCTCGGCGCGGTCACCGAGCAGCTCGTAGATCGATAGCGTCGGCCGCGCGTCTTCCCGGTCGGCGGTCGGGACGTAGAGCAGCTTCGGCCGCGCCGCTCCCGTCAGTCCGAGGACGAAGTCCTGCAGCGGCCTCTCGGCCCAGCCTCCCATGGCTACGATCTGCATAACCGCGAGTATTGCAGGCGTTTTTGTGAGAGGATTCGCCGCCCGTGGCCGCACGTTACGTCTACGACTTCGACGAGGCCTCGCAGGGTGGGAGTGAGCTCCTCGGCGGCAAGGGCGTCGGCCTCGCGGAGATGACGCAGATGGGCGTGCCCGTCCCGGCCGGCTTCACGATCGCGACCGACGCCTGCCGCGAGTACTCGGCGCACGGCAAGGAGCTTCCGCCCGGCCTGGAGGAGGAGATCGACCGTCACCTCGCCTCCCTCCAGGAACGGAGCGGCAAGCGCTTCGGCGACCCGGACGACCCGCTGCTCGTCTCCGTCCGGTCCGGCGCGGCGGTCTCGATGCCCGGGATGATGGACACGATCCTCAACCTCGGCCTGAACGACCACGCGGTCCAGGGCCTCGCCGCGCGCACGGGCAACGAGCGCTTCGCCAACGACTCCTACCGACGCCTGATCCAGATGTACGGAGAGGTGGTGGACGGGATCGAGGGGCACCGCTTCGAGCAGGCGCTCGCCGATCTGAAGCAGCAGCGGGAGGCCCAGCAGGACGTCGACCTCTCCGCCGAGGACCTGGCCGCACTCGTCGAGACCTACAAGGCGATCTACCGCGAGGAGACCCAGCGCGAGTTCGCCCAGGACGCGCGCGAGCAGCTCAGGCGCGCCGTTCGCGCCGTCTTCGACTCGTGGGACTCGCCGCGGGCGCAGGTCTACCGCCGCACCTACGACATCCCCGACGATCTCGGCACCGCGGTCAACGTCGTCCAGATGGTCTTCGGGAACAAGGGCGATCGCTCGGGCACGGGCGTCGCGTTCACGCGCGATCCGTCCACCGGCGAGGCCGGGCTCTACGGCGAGTTCCTCGCGAACGCGCAGGGCGAGGACGTCGTCGCCGGCGTCAGGACGCCCGAGCCGCTCGAGCGGATGGAGTCGCAGCTTCCCGCGGCCTACGAGCTGCTGCTCGAGACGATGCACCGGCTGGAGGAGCACTACCGCGACATCCAGGACATCGAGTTCACGGTCGAGGACGAGCAGCTCTACCTCCTGCAGACGCGCTCGGCGAAGCGCACGGCGGCCGCGGCGGTCAAGTCCGCGGTGGATATGGCCGCGGAGGACCTGATCTCGCGGAAGGAGGCGATCGCGCGGATCGACCCGCAGCAGCTCGATCAGCTCCTGCACCCGATGCTCGACCCGCAGGCCGACTACGACGTGGCGGCGAAGGGCCTGAACGCGTCCCCGGGGGCCGCGTCCGGGAAGATCGTGCTCGACGCGGACACGGCCGAGCAGCGCGGCAAGGCGGGGGAGAGCGTCATCCTCGTGCGCTGGGAGACGACGCCGGACGACATCCACGGGATGATCCAGGCGGCCGGTGTCCTCACGACACACGGCGGCATGACCTCGCACGCGGCAGTCGTGGCGCGTGGGATGGGGAAGCCCTGCATCGTGGGCTGCGACGGTCTCCTGCTCGACACGACGGAGCGGACGATCAAGCTCGGCGGCCACGACCTGGCCGAGGGGGACGTGATCACGATCGACGGCGGCGCCGGAACGGTGGTCGTCGGGCCGGTCGACCTCGTGCCGCCGCAGATCAACGAGGATTTCGAGACGATTCTCGAGTGGGCCGACGAGGCTCGGCGGCTGAAGGTGCGCGCGAACGCGGACACGCCCGAGGACGCGCGCAAGGCTCGCGAGTTCGGCGCCGAGGGCATCGGCCTCTGCCGCACCGAGCACATGTTCATGGCCGAGGAGCGCCTCCCGGTCGTGCGCGAGATGATCATGGCCGACTCGGAGGAAGGCCGCCGCAAGGCGCTCGACAGGCTGCTCCCGATGCAGCAGGGCGACTTCGAGGGGATCTTCGAGGCGATGGCCGGGCTGCCGGTCACGATCCGCCTGCTCGACCCGCCGCTGCACGAGTTCCTGCCGCCCCCCGAGGAGGCGACCGATGACCGCATGCGCCGGCGGATTCGCGCGCTCCAGGAGGCGAACCCGATGCTCGGGACGCGGGGCTGCCGGCTCGGGCTGCAGTTCCCGGAGATCTACGAGATGCAGGTGCGCGCGATCGTCCGCGCCGCCGCCGCTGTCGAGGAGCGAACCGGCGACGCTCCGCTCGTCGAGATCATGCACCCGCTCGTCGGCTTCGCCGAGGAGCTCCGCCGGCTGCGGGAGCTGACCGTGGACGTGGCCGCGCAGGAGGCGCCGGAGGTGGTGTACCTCTGCGGGACGATGATCGAGCTCCCGCGCGCGTGCGTGCGCGCCGACGAGATCGCCGAGTACGCCGACTTCTTCTCCTTCGGGACGAACGACCTGACGCAGACGGCGCTCGGCTTCTCGCGCGACGACGCGGAGGGCAAGTTCCTGACGACCTACCTCGAAGACGGCGTGCTCGAGCGGAATCCGTTCGAGACCCTCGATCAGAGCGGCGTCGGCGATCTGATGCGGATCGCCGTCGAGCGCGGGAGGGGCGCGAAGCCGGAGCTCAAGCTCGGCATCTGCGGCGAGCACGGCGGCGAGCCGAAGAGCGTCGCGTTCTGCCACGAGCTCGGCCTCGACTACGTGTCGTGCTCGCCCTACCGCGTGCCGCTCGCCCGCCTGGCCGCAGCGCAGGCGGCGCTCGCCGAGTCGAAGAACGCCGAATACGCGACCGCGGGCGGTTAGCGACGCCGAGCTACGAGATCCTGCTGGACGGCGAGAAGCACGAGCACGCCGCCTCTGACGACGAGCTGCGCGCGTTCCTCGCGACCTACCGCGAGGAGCACCGGGACGACGATCCGGACGCGGCGCACGTCCAGATCCTGGAGCGGCGAGCCCTCTCCTGGCTGCGCGGCGGCAAGCTCGCCGACCGGAAGCGCTTTCTCTCCGAGACGGACTCTCAGGGTCGGATGACGACCGGCGTCCCGAGCGGGACGGTCCGCATCAGGTAGCGGAGGTTCTCGTCGCTCGCGTGCAGGCAGCCGGCGGAGATCGCACGCCCGAAGTCGCTCGGCGAAGGCGTGCCGTGGATCGCGATCCGGTCGCCGCCGCTCCAGCCGGCCGGAAGGCTCGTCTGCGTAGCCGAGAGGGCGAGGATGCAACAGCCGTAATAGGCGCTGTACGCCCTGCCGGGGAGCTCGTCGGTGACCGCGAAGCGCCCGGTCGGCGTAGGGGAGCCGGGACGGCCGACGCCCACGAGCGCACGGCGCAGAACGCGGGCGCCCCGGCGCAGGACGAGCTTTCGGCTCGAGAGGTCGATGTCGAGCTCGAGCCTCGTCCGCGCGTAGCGTAGGCCGCCGGCGCGCGCGTCGACCCAGCCGAGACGGCCGTTGCCGAGCTGCGGGTCTGTGACGGCCAGCCAGCGGCCGCGGCTCGTGCCGACGACGCCGAGAGCCCGCCGGGAGCCGAACTGCGTCCGCGAGCCGACCCGCTCGACCACGGCGCCGAACGGACGCCTGTGGAACGAGACCGAGGCGCCCGGCCGGACGTACGCGATCAGATGTCCCGCCGCCCTGGGCCGCGGGCGGACCTGCACCCACGTCGAGCCGCCGCTGGCGGTGACGCGTCCCGAGGCGAACGACGGAGCAAGGCCGGCGGCCGCGAAGGCGGCGACGACGACGAGCACGATGACGCGCGAACGACCCACGCACCATGGATCGGCGCCGAGAACAGGTCAGACGCCACCCGGAAGGGTTAGGCCCCGTTTGAGACGGGCTCTTACGCCTCGTCGACCTCTTCCTCGGCTTCCTCGCCGTGCTCGACGATGTCACCGGGCTTGAAGAGCACTCCCTCGAGTGCGATCCGCCACTTCTCGTTCCGCCGGATCAGGAACTCCAGGTTCATGGCGAAGTGCTTGAACTCCTCCTGCTGCGCGTTCTCCATGATCGCCTTCGCCTCGGCGTTCTGCTCGACCGCGATCCGCTGCTCGTACCAGTCG
>JBBSHO010000050.1:0-6390 GCA_038253005.1 Gaiellales bacterium | reverse complement strand
GATGATCGTCGAGGAGGGGACGCCGGAGCACTTCTTCACGGCGCCGCGCGAGGAGCGCACGAAGCGCTTCCTGTCCAAGATCCTCTAGTGCCGGAGGTGGGACTCGAACCCACACTCCCCGAGGGGAACCGGATTTTGAGTCCGGCGCGTCTGCCAGTTCCGCCACTCCGGCCCGCAAGGACAGAATAGAGCGATGGCGAGCCGGGTCGGAGTACTGACGGGGGGCGGGGACTGCCCGGGCCTGAACGCGGTGATCCGCGCCGTCGGCCGTCGGGTGCTCGGACGCGGGGACGAGTACATCGGCGTGCTCGAGGGCTGGAAGGGCCTCGTTGAGGGACTGTTCGAGCCGCTCGGCGCGCGCGAGATCTCCGGGCTTCTGCCGCGCGGGGGCACGATCGTCGGCACGACGCGCACGAACCCGTTCAGAGTGGACGGCGGCGTGGAGCGGGTGCTCCAGCACTTCGAGCGGGAGGGTCTCGACGCGCTCGTGGCGATCGGCGGCGAGGACACGCTCGGCGTTGCGGCCCGCCTGTACGAGGAGCGCCGGTTCCCGGTCGTCGGGGTCCCGAAGACGATCGACAACGACCTCTCGGCGACGGACTACACCTTCGGCTTCGACACGGCGGTCTCGATCGCCACCGAGGGGATCGACCGGCTCCACACGACGGCCGAGGCGCACAACCGCGTGATGGTCGTCGAGGTGATGGGCAGGCACACGGGCTGGATCGCGGTGATGAGCGGGATCGCGGGCGGCGCCGACATGATCCTGATCCCCGAGCAGCCGATCTCGATCGAGGAGGCGTGCGCGGACATCAGGCGCCGCCACGAGCGCGGCAAGGACTTCTCGATCGTGGTCGTGTCGGAGGGCTACGAGCTCGAGGGCGCGGCGGACGACGGCGAGGTCGACCAGTTCGGCCACGTCCGCCTGTCGGCGCGCGGCGTCGGAGAGCGGCTCGCCCGTGCGATCGAGTCGCGCACCGGGTACGAGACGCGCGTGACCGTGCTCGGCCACGTCCAGCGCGGGGGCTCCCCCACCCCGCGCGACCGTGTGCTCGCGACCCGCTACGGCCTGAAGGCGGCCGACCTCGTCGCGGAGGGCCGCTTCGGGCGGATGGCGGCCTTGCGCGGGGACGAGATCGTGGACGTCTCGCTGGCGGAGGCGACCGCGGAGCTGAAGACGGTTCCGGTGGAATGGTACGAGGTGGCACGGGCGTTCTTCGGCTAGTCGCGACCGACCTCGACGGCACGCTGCTGCGCTCTGACGGCAGTGTCTCCGCTCGGACGCGCTCCGCGCTCGTAGCCGCGAGAGGGCGCGGGCTCGAGATCGTGCTCGTGAGCGCTCGCGGACCGCGCGGCGCCGGCGAGATCGCCGACCAGGTTGCCGCGGAAGGCACCGCGATCTGCAGCAACGGCGCGGTCGTGCTCGACCTGGCCACCCGCCGCGTGCGCAGCTACCGACCCCTTGCGACCGAGGTCGCCGTCCGGCTCGTAACGGGACTCCGCGAGCGGCTGCCGGGGATCCTCTTCGCGGTCGAGCGTGAGTCGTTCGCCCACGAGCCGGGCTTCGCCGCCTGGAACTGGCGGCCTCCGGCGGGAACCCGTGTGGGCGACGCGCTGGATCTTGTCGCCGACCCGGCCGCGAAACTGATTCTCCGCCACGAGCGGCATGAGCTGGACGTGATCGCCGCGGCCGCGCGCGAGCTTGCCGGCGACGAGGCGGCTGTCACGATTCCCGGCCCGTGGACGGTCGAGATCTCGGCCGCAGGCGTGAACAAGGCGGCGGCGCTCGCGGAGCTCTGCGCCGAGCTCGCGATCGGCGCTGACGAGGTCGTCGCGTTCGGCGACTATCCCAACGACGTGCCGATGCTCGCGTGGGCCGGTCACGCAGTCGCCGTCGCGAACGCGCACCCGGAGGTGCTCGCGGTTGCCGACGAGGTGACCGCGTCGAACGACGAGGACGGCGTCGCGCTCGTGCTCGAACGGCTGTCGTGACTCCCGTCCGCGCTGCGGTCGGGCTCGCCGTGGCGGCCGCGCTCGTCACCGCGCTGCTCGCTCCCGCGAGGGCAGGCGAGGCTGCCGAGCAGGCCTGGCAGCCCTTCGTGCTCGTCGCCGGCCTGCTGCTGATCGGCCTGCTCGCCGCCGACGACGGGCTCTTCGCCGCAGCGGGCGCCCGGCTCGCCCGGCTCCCCGGCGGAGGGGTCACCCTGCTCGTCGCGCTGCTCCTGCTCGTCGCGGTCGTCACCGCCGTGCTCAACCTCGACACGTCCGTCGTCTTCCTGACGCCGGTCCTGGTGCATTCCGCCCGCCGGCGCGGGCTCGCCGAGGCGGGGTTCCTCTACGGAGCCGTGTTCATGTCGAACTCCGCTTCCCTGCTCCTCACGGGATCGAACCTCACGAACCTGATCGTGCTCGCACGGGAGCATGTGGCCGGCGGCCTCTTCGCCGCCCGGATGGCTCCGGCCTGGGCGGCGGCGGTCGCGGTCACGATCGTGGTCGTCGCTCTCTGCTTCCATCGGTCGCTGCGGGAGGGCTCCCGCTCGGCGGACGAGCTCATCCGCCCGCGGGCAGGCGCAGGACTGCTCGGGACGATCGCCGCGGCGTTGCTCGTGCTCGCGCTTCCCCGCCCCGGGCTGCCCGTGCTCGGACTCGCGCTCGCACTCGTCGGCTGGCGTCTCGTCCGCCGGAGGATCGCCCTCGCCCCGGTCCGCGAAGCGCTCGGCGCACCGGTGCTCACGGCGCTCTTCTGCGCGGTCGTGACGCTCGGCGCCGTCGCACGGAGCTGGAACGGCCTCGGCGCCTTCGTCCACTCCCTGGATCGCTGGCCGACCGCGGGGGTCGGCGCGCTCGCCGCGGTGCTGTTCGACAACCTGCCTGCGTCCGCGCTCCTTGCCGCCAGCCCCCCGGCACACCCGCGCGCGCTGCTCCTCGGCCTGAACCTCGGGCCGAACCTCGCCGTGACGGGCTCGCTGTCGGCGGTGCTCTGGTTCCGCGTCGCCCGCGGGCTCGGCTGCCGTCCCTCGGCCGTGACGTACAGCCGGATCGGGCTCATACTCGTTCCGCTCACGCTCGTTGCGGCGCTGGCTGCGCTCTCGCTCTTCGCACCCAGGGGCTTCTGACTCAGACGCGGTACACGGCGACCCACGGACCGGCGAGGCCGTGGCCCGGGGCGACGTAGTAGAGCCGCTTCGCACCGCTCGACAGAGCGTCGTAGAACGCGGCCTCGCGGGGATAGCGGTCGCGCGCGGCAAGCACCCGGTCGGTGACGCTGCCGGTCACGACGACGGCCCGCACTCCCTTCTTGCGGAGCCGGCCGAGGTCGCGGTTCGGGTCGAAGGCCCGACCCGGGCCGGGCAGCCGTAGCCGGAGCACGCGCAGTCCCGCGAGCGGCGGCGCCGAGGGGTCGGCGGCCACGTCCGTCCCGGTGGGGATGTGGCTCTCGATCCAGCGGCGCGCGACGATCCGCGTGTCCGTCCGGGTCAGGCGCTTGTCGGCTCGGATCGACCACGTCAGGGGCACGATCAGCAGCAGCAGGGTGACGGGCGCGAGCGAGCGGAAGCGGCCGGCGAGCGCGCCGAGCGGCGGCACCAGGGGGAGCAGGTAGCGATCGAAGTGTGCGCGCAGGGTCAGAAGGTCGAGGAAGTAGACGACCACGAACGCGGCCAGGATCAGGTCGGTGCGGCTGCGTCGAACGAGCGCGACGACGAGGCCGACCGCGCAGACGATCAGGGCCGGACCGAGGCCGTGCCAGAGCCGGTCGGTAAACGCGATCGGCGCCGCGTGGTCGTGCTCGAAGCCGAGCCAGCCTTTCCGCGCCAGCCGCTGCACCCGGAATGCTTCGTGCCACGCCTGGCTGCGGTGGAGGAGAACGAACGGGCTCGAGGCGAGGAAGGCCGTAGCCATCGAGACGAGGCCGACCGCGAGCCGACGCCACTGAAGCCACGCCGCGACGACGAGCGGCACGACGAGGAAGACGCCCGGGTACTTGAAGCCGGTTGCGAGCCCGGCTGCGATCCCGGCGAGCTCGATCCGTCCCGCCACCATCAGCGCCAGCGCGACCCCGACGCCGAGCGTCAGCGGCACGTCCGTGACGGCTTCCCGCGAGTAGGCGACGTGGAGGGAGGAAACGGCCACGATCGCGGCGGCGACCACCCCGGCCACGGCCGTCCCGTACGCCCGCCGGCCGAGCCACCAGGCGGCCGCGACCGACGCGAGCGCGAGCACGACGGCGACGATCCGCGCAGAGAGGAAGGAGGGCTCGTGCTGCCAGGCCTGAAACGGCGCCAGCATGTACATCAGCAGCGTGGGGTAGTCGAACCAGTGCGGATCGCCGCCGCCGCCGTGGACGAGCTTCCAGGCCCGCGGGACGATGCTCTGCTCGTCCGGGTTCAGCAGGTTCCCGAACGGGAGCCCGTACCGGATCCCGACGACGCGGAGGACAGCGGCGAGCGCGAGGAGCGCGAGCAGCGCCGTCAACGGGCCGCCCCAGCGCGACTCGACCCAGCGCTCGCGGGCCTGCTCAGAGCTCGCCTTGGAATGACGACCCGCCCGACGGCCCGGCGCTTCGTTTCGAGACGGGCTCCTAGACCTCCGGCGGCTCCACGGCATCCGTGCGGCCAAGCGTACTCGCCTGCGCCGAGAGCCAGGCTCCGACGAGCTCGATCGTCTCCTCCGGCGCGTCAGCGAATGGGGGGCCCGCTCAGGCCGCGGGCGGCGGGCCGCCGACGAGCTCGGCCACGTCCTTCGTCCGCACGATCACCGCGTCCACACCGGCCCGCTCGAGCTCCGCGATCTGCTCTCGGCTCGAGACGTGGGCGTCGGCGACGGCCAGCTTCCCGGCGGGTACGTCGGCGAGCAGCTCGAGCGCGCGCTGGACCGCCTCGCCGTCGTCTTTGCCGGCCGACAGGAGGAAGATTTCCGGGTCGAGTCGCTCCAGCGCGCGCTCGAGCTCCTCCTCGGTCCGTACCTCGACGACGCAGTCGAGGCCCAGCTCGAGCGCCTCCCGGTGGACGCGGTCGAGCGCGTCGCCGTCCTCGTCGTGCTCGCCGACGACGACGAGGCACGCGTCGGCGCCCGCGCGCGCGGCGTCGGCGGCCGGTCCGCTCGCGCGCCAGAGGATCGGCAGGTCGGTCGCCTCCCGAACGCCGTCCAGCTCCCCGCGCACGACGATCGCCTCGGCGCCCTGCGAGCCGGCCATGCGTGCGGCGCCCGAGTCGGCGACCTCGACGATCACCGAGATGCCGTCACCCTCGGACACGGCCTGGCTGAAACGGCGTGTACCCCTCACCTAAGCCGGAATCCTATTGGCCGACCGGATGCCACACGGTCTTCAGCTCCAGGAAGGAGGCGATCTCCCAGGGGCTCTGCGCGTCCGGCGCGCCGCGGACGACGCGCTTCACGTTGTCCGCCGCGGCGCGTTCGAGCTCGGGCGCCTGGCCGTCGGCGCCCGTCAGGTCGAGCGCGTTCACGTCCATGTGCGACGCGAGCACGGGCGCGAGCTCGGCGCGCCGTCCCGTGAGGACGTTCACGACCCCGCCGGGAAGATCGGAGGTTGCGAGCGCCTCGGCGAGCTCGATCGCGGCCAGCGGACGCGTCTCGGAAGCGACGAGGACGACCGCGTTCCCGCCGGTGAGCGCCGGAACCGCCCGCGAGACGAGCCCGAGCAACGGCGGCTCGTCTGGAGCGAGAATCGCGACGACACCGGTGGGCTCGGGAACGGTGAAGTTGAAGTACGGACCCGAAACCGCGTTCGAGGAGCCGAGCACCTGCGCCAGCTTGTCCGCCCAGCCGGCGTACCAGACGATCCGGTCGATCGAGCGCTCGACCTCCTCGCGCCCCGAGCAGAGCTCGGCGAGCTCCGCCGTGCGCGCCTCGACCATCTCCGCCAGCCGGTAGAGCACCTGGCCGCGGTTGTAGGCGGTCATCCCGCCCCATCTCGGCTGGGCGCTGCGGGCCGCCTTGACCGCGTCGCGCACGTCTTTGCGCGAGGCAAGCGCCACGTTCTGCCCCTCGGCCTCGTAGGTGCGGCCCGACTCGGAGCGGGGAAACGCGCCGCCGATGAACAGCTTGTAGGTCTTCCTGACCGGGAGACGCTCGCTCATCCGCCGAAGCCCTCTGCGCCGTCGAAATCGAGATAGGGCTCGAGCCCGTGCCGTCCCCCCTCGCGGCCGAAGCCGGACTCCATGTAGCCGCCGAACGGGGAGGCCGGATCGAAGCGGTTGAAGGTGTTCGCCCAGACGACGCCCGCGCGCAGGCGCTCGGCCATCCAGAGGATGCGCGAGCCCTTCTCGGTCCAGACCCCGGCGGACAGGCCGAAGGGCGTGTTGTTGGCCTTGGCCACCGCCTCCTGCGGAGTCCGGAACGTCAGCACGGAGAGCACGGGCCCGAACACCT
>JBBSHO010000049.1:0-6723 GCA_038253005.1 Gaiellales bacterium | reverse complement strand
GACGGCGGCTCCGAGACGATCGGCTTCGCGCGCTCGAGCGACGCCGGCCGCACCTGGCAGCCCGGCGTCCTGCCCGCGCTCACCTCCGCCTCGACTCCTCACGGGCCCTACGACCGCGCCAGCGACGCGGTCGTCGCCTGGGACGCCCGGCACGCACGCTGGCTCGTGGCCGTGCTGGCCCTCGGCGCGACCTCGACCGCGGTGACGGCCAGCTCGTCCGGCGACGGCCTCACCTGGGATCCGCCGGCCGTGGCGGTCACCGCGCCGCGCCTGCGGAACGGCGACACGAACTTCGACAAGGAGTGGCTCACGTGCGACAACGGCCGCCGAAGCCCGTTCTTCGGGCGCTGCTACGTCGTCTACACCGATTTCACGCTCGGCGCACTGGCGGTCCGGAGCACGAGCGACGCCGGCGTCACGTGGTCGGCGCCCGTGGCGATACCGGTCGACTCGGATGTCCCCGGGCCGCAACCGGCCGTCCGCCCCAGCGGCGAGCTCGTGATCGTCTTCCTGGAGCGCGGCGTCGTCGAGTCCGTCCGCTCGCCGGACGGCGGCGTGACGTTCAGGCCCCGCGACCGGGTCGCGAGCACGATCCTCCACCGCCACCCGTTCCGGCGCGATCGGCTGCGTGTCTTCCCGCTTCCGACCGCGACTGTGGACGCGGCCGGCAAGGTCTACGCGGCCTGGTTCGACTGCCGCTTCCAGCCACGGTGCCGCGCCGACGACCTCGTCCTCTCCACCTCGACGAGCGGCGGCCGCTGGAGCGCGCCGCGCCGCATCCGGTTACCGCGCAGCGCAACGACCGACTTCGTCCTCCCCGCCCTCGGCGTCGACACGGCCTCGCGGGGGCGGGCGGCTCGGCTCGCGCTGACCTACTACACCCTGAACGCGCCCGACTGCAGCCTGGAGCGCTGCCGCCTGGACGCGTGGCTCTCGACCTCCCGCAACGGCGGGCTGCGGTGGAGCGCGCCGCGCCGGCTGAACGCGCAGCGGATGCAGCTCGGCTGGCTCGCCGAGACGGTGACGGGCCGGATGGTCGGGGACTATCTCGGCGCGGTGTTCGCGGCCGGCCGGGCCGTCGGGATCGCCGCGATCGCACGCCCGCCGAGCGCCGCCGGGCTCGACGAGGCGGTCTACGCCGGGCGCTAGAAGCCCGTTTCGGACCGACGACCCGCGTCCACTTCGCCCATGTCCGAGCGCAGCGTCGAACCGGACGACCTCAGGGCGCGGTCGAGGCGCGCCGCGAGCTCGGCGCCGAGCTCGAGCCGCACGTGGTCAACGCCTTCGTGGAGAGGATCGAGCGGCGGCTCGACGAGCGTGTCCCGCGCAAGCCCGAGCCGCGGCGGCGTGACGCGGGCGAGACACTGGCGCTCGCGATCGTCTCGCTCGTCGTCGCGATCCCGCTGACGGCGATCGCGATCACCCAGGCGGGTCTCGCCGGGCTGTTGATCGTCTGGATCGGATCGCGCTCGTCAACGTCGTCCACTCGCTGCGTCGTTAACGGAATGCGCCGATCAGCACGCCGCCGGCGACGATCAGCCCTGCTCCGATCAGCAGCCGACGGCCGACAAGCTCCGTTTGACGGAGCAGGAGCGCCGAGAGCACGACGCCCCACATCGACTCGGTCGCGACGAGCGGCGAGACGACGCTCACCCGGCCGCGGTAATAGGCCTCGAAGAGCGAGACGTACGAGAGCCCGAAGAGGAGGCCCGCCGGGACGAACGGGCGCCAGCGAGCGGCCCGCGCGGGTCTCGGCCCGCGCAGCGTCAGACCGCCGAGGACGAGCGAGCCGACGAGCAGCGTGGCCGCGGCCGCGACGGCCGGCGGCGCCGCGGTCGTTCCCGAGAGGTAGCGGATCAGGTTGTCGCGCGAGGCGAAGAGGATCGTGGCGACGAGTGCGAGCCCGAGGCCCGCGACGCGGAAGTGGGCCGGCCGGTCCCGCTCCCGGGCAAGCTCGACCCCGCCGCCGACGACGAGCAACGCGCCAGCCACGAGCGCGGCGTGCAACGACTCTCCGAGCAGCGTCAGCGCAATCCCCACGGAGACGAGCGGGGCGGCTCCGACGACGACCGAAGTCCGCGAGGCGCCTGCTTCCCTGATCGCCAGCGTGAAGAGGATCTGCGAGGCGCCCGGCGCGACGATCCCGGCGAGCGCGAAGGGCCAGGCGCCACGA
Source organism: Gaiellales bacterium (assembly GCA_038253005.1). Classification (GTDB taxonomy): domain Bacteria; phylum Actinomycetota; class Thermoleophilia; order Gaiellales; family Gaiellaceae; genus 3-1-20CM-4-69-9. Next base: position 4,550 of record JBBSHO010000049.1, on the reverse strand, counting down.
AGGCCGAGCCCTCGGACCGGCGCCTCGAGCCCGACCGCGGCGAGAGCGACGACCAGCGCCACGACCACTGTGACGAGGGCTCCCAGCTCGGCGTCGCCGCTGCGGCGAAGCGCCATCCGCAGCGCGACGCTCATCGCGCCGAAGAGGAACGCCGAGGCGCACGCCAGCGCCACCGCCGCCATCAGGCGGCCCTCGGTCGGCGCACCCGCCGAACGAGCACGGCCGCCGCCGCGGGCTCGGCGAGCAGGATCCCGACCATGATCGCCGCGCATCCTCCCCAGCCGAGCGCGCCGAGCCGGTCGCCGGCGAGCGTGTAGCCGAAGAGCGCCGCGAACACGGGCTCCAGCGCGAACGCGAGCGCGGTGCGGGTGGCGCTCGTCCGCCGCTGGGCCCAGGTCTGGACGAGGAAGGCGAGTGCGCTTGCGAAGATCCCGGTAACGAGCAGCGCCCCCCAAACGGTCCAGCCGTGCGGGACGGTGAGCTCGTCTCGCGCAACCGCGACCGTGCCCAGGCCCGCGGCGGCTGCGAGCATCTCGACGAGCGTGAACGCGAGCGCGTCGTACCGGGGCGCGTACCGCTCCAGCAGCACGATCTGGAGCGAGTAGACGGCCGCCGCCGCGAGCACGAGCAGGTCGCCGACCGGCGAGCCGTGGATACCGGAGAGCAGCACGAGCCCCGCGGTCGAGAGCCCGACGCCCGCCCAGGCGGCCGCCCCGATCACGGCGCGGAAGAGCAGCAGGGCGATCAGAGGCGTGAGGACGACGTACATCCCCGTCACAAAGCCGGCGCTCGAGACGGAGGTCCGCTCGAGGCCGGCGGTCTGGAGCGCGTACCCGGCGGCAAGCAGGAGCCCGAGCAGCGCGCCCGCGCCCACCCCGCCGCGCCCGAGCCCGAGCCCGAGCCCGCGCAGCCGTCCCAGGCCGGGCACGGCGAGCGCGACACTCGCGATCGCAAACCGCACGGCGAGGAATCCGAAGAGCGGGTAGATCGCCACCGCGTCCTTGACCTGGACGAAGGTGACGCCCCAGATCGCGGTCACGGCGACGAGCGCCGCGAGGGCGATCACGCGGGCAGCGCCTCGTCGGTCCTCGCCACGCGGCGATTCTCTCCCACAACGGCGAAGGCGCCCGCAGGCGCCTTCGCGATTTCGGCGGCGAACCTTGGCTAAGGTTGCCCCGTGGAACGGCTACGAGATTCCTGGGGCCGGGCGATCCGGTCGGTGCGGATGTCGGTTACGGACAAGTGCAACTTCCGCTGCACCTACTGCATGCCGGCCGAAGGGCTCGAGTGGCTCCGGCGGGACGAGATCCTTACCTTCGAGGAGATCGCGCGCCTCGCGCGGGTCCTCGGCTCGCTCGGCGTCGACGAGGTACGGCTGACCGGAGGCGAGCCGCTCGCGCGCCGCGACCTGCCCGTCCTCGTGCGGATGCTCGCGAGAACTCCGGGCATCGAGGACCTGTCGCTGACCACGAACGGCGTCCTCCTCGACCGGCTCGCGCGCCCGCTCGTCGAGGCCGGCCTGCGGCGGCTGAACGTCTCGCTCGACTCGCTGAACCACGTCCGCTTCGCCGAGATCACGCGCCGCGACGCGCTCGACCGGGTACTGGCCGGACTCGAGGAGGCCGAGCGCTACCCGCAGCTCGGCCCGATCAAGGTCAACTGCGTCGCCGTCAAGGGGTTCACCGAGGTCGAGGTGCCCGCGCTCGCGGAGCTGGCGCGGCGGAAGCCGTACGTCGTCCGCTTCATCGAGTTCATGCCGCTGGACGCCGACGAGGCCTGGCGCGAGGACCAGGTCCTGACCGGAGCGGAGATCCGCGCGCTCGTCGAGGAGCGGTACGGACCGCTCGTCGAGCTCCCGGCGAAGGCGTCCTCGACCGCGCGCCGGTTCCGTTTCGGCGACGGCGCAGGCGAGCTCGGCTTCGTCAACCCGGTGTCGGAGCCGTTCTGCTCGAGCTGCGACCGGATCCGGATCACCGCGGACGGCCAGCTACGGACGTGTCTCTTCTCGCGCCGCGAGTGGGACCTGAAGAAGCCGCTCCGTGACGGTCGCCGCGACGAGGAGCTCGCCGAGCTGATCCGCCACGCCGTCCGTCACAAGGAGCTCAAGCATCGAATCAGCGATCCCGGCTTCGTCCGGGCGTCGCGGTCGATGTCCCAGATCGGGGGATGAGAACGGTCGGGCCCGACGTTTACAATTCCGTGCTGTCCATGCCGATCGACCAGTTCTCCCAATGACGGCCGTCGCCACCGCCGGACGCCGGTTCCTGCCCCGCGGGTGGGCGGACCTCGGGCGCCAGCTCCTGATCTGGTTCGGCTTCATCTTCATCTATCAGCTCGCGCGCGGCTTCGCGGACCGCGATCCCGCGCGCGCTTTTGCGAACGGCTGGCGCGTGATCGACTTCGAGCAGCGAACGACGCACCACGTCGTCGAGCTGACGCTGCAGCAGCTCGCCGCCTCGTCGCGCTTCCTCACGGACATGGTCGCGTGGACGTACTGGAACTCAGAGTTCACCGTCGTCGGGCTGGCGCTGCTGTGGGTCTACCTGCGCCGGAACGCGGCCTTCTCGCGCTTCCGCAACACGATCCTGCTCGCGAACGTGCTGGGCCTCTTCGGCTACGTCTTCCTCCCGACGGCCCCGCCCCGGATGTTTCCGAGCATCGGCTTCATCAACCACCACACGAACGGGCTCGTCTCCCTGGCCGCGAACCCCTACGCCGCGATGCCGAGCCTGCACGCGGCCGACGCGCTGGTCGTCGGGATCGTGCTCGCCGCGCTCGTGCAGCGCCCGATCTGGAAGCTGCTCTGGCTCATGTGGCCGGCCTGGGTCTGGTTCGCGGTGATGGCGACGGGCAACCACTTCTGGCTGGACGTCGTCGCCGGAATCCTGCTCGCGGTCGTGACGATGGCGATCGTCTACCGCGCTCCGCTCCGAAGCCGCATCGCAACGCTGCGCCAGACATAGCAGGAATGCTATGCTACGAGCCGTGAGGGAGACCACGGTTCCGAACAGACTCAAGGACGGCTACACCACCGGCGCGCGGTTGCTCGCATCCCGCTCGGTCGTCGGCCTCGCGCGCACCCGGGTGACGCCGAATGCGCTGACGACCTCGGGTGTGACGCTCTGCCTCGCCGCCGCGGTGCTCGTCTTCTTCGAGAACCACGGGACGCTCCTCTTCTACTGGGCGGGCGCGGCCGTGTTCGTGATCGGCTCCGTCCTCGACATCCTCGACGGGGCGCTCGCGCGCGCGGGCGGAAAGACCACGCCTTTCGGCGCGTTCCTCGACTCGACCACCGACCGGGTCGGCGAGGGCGCGGTGCTCGGCGCGATCGCGCTCGTCTTCTCGCGCCACGGTCAGGAGGTCGGCCTGGCGTTCGCGGTCGCGGCCGTGGCCGGCTCCTTCCTCGTCAGCTACACCCGCGCGAAGGCGGAGGCGCTCGGACTGCGCGGCGACGTCGGCCTCGGCTCGCGCGCCGAGCGCGTGGTCGTGATCGCCGCCGGTCTCGTCCTCGCTCCCTGGGGCCTGCTGCCCTGGTTCATCTACCTGCTGGCCGCGACCGCGTGGCTCACCGTCGTCCAGCGCATCCTGCACGTCCGCAAGCAACTGCTTCTTCTTGGAGGAACGAATGGCATCGACAAACGGTAAGCAGAACGGCAAGGCGCGCCTCGACGGCCGCGTTCGCGTCGCGATCATCGGCGTCGGGAACTGCGCAAACTCGCTCCTGCAGGGCGTCGAGTACTACAAGGACGCCGATCCCGACCAGTTCGTCCCGGGTCTCATGCACGTCGACCTCGGCGGCTACCACGTCCGGGACATCGAGTTCACGGCCGCGTTCGACGTGACGACGGGCAAGGTCGGCAAGGACCTGTCCGAGGCGATGTGGGCGCACCCCAACGACACGATCAAGTTCGCCGACGTGCCGAAGACTGGCGTCACCGTCAGCCGCGGGATGACACACGACGGGCTCGGCAAGTACATCTCCGAGGTCGTCACGAAGGCGCCGGGCGAGACGGCCGACATCGTCGGGATCCTCCGCGACACGCAGACCGACGTCGTCGTCAACTACCTGCCCGTCGGCTCCGAGATGGCCGCCAAGTGGTACGCGGAGCAGATCCTCGAGGCCGGCTGCGCGATGGTGAACTGCATGCCCGTCTTCATCGCGCGCGAGCCGTACTGGCAGCGGCGGTTCGAGGAGAAGGGTCTGCCGATCATCGGCGACGACATCAAGTCGCAGGTCGGAGCGACGATCACGCACCGCGTCCTGACCTCGCTCTTCCGCGAGCGCGGCGTCCATCTCGACCGGACGATGCAGCTGAACGTCGGCGGCAACTCCGACTTCCTGAACATGCTGGAGCGCGACCGCCTCGAGTCGAAGAAGATCTCGAAGACGAACGCGGTCACGTCGATGCTCGACTACGACATGGGCGCGTCGAACGTGCCCGGCGGCCCGTCGGACGACGTGCCGTGGCTGACCGACCGCAAGTGGGCGTTCATCCGGCTCGAGGGCACGTCGTTCGGCGACGTGCCGCTGAACATCGAGCTGAAGCTGG
>JBBSHO010000048.1:0-6833 GCA_038253005.1 Gaiellales bacterium | reverse complement strand
GCCGGCTCCCGAAGCTCGTCGAGCTCGGAGACATCCGCGGAGATCTGCACGCGCACTCGACCTGGTCTGACGGGAAGCACTCGGTCGGCGAGATGGCGCGCGCGGCCAGGAAGCGCGGGTACTCCTACCTCGCGATCACCGATCACCCACGAGGGACGCTCGCCGCGCAGGACGAGGAGATCGCCGAGCTCAACGAGCGGTTGAGGCCGTTCCGGATCCTCCGCGGGATCGAGGCCAACATCCGCATCGACGGCTCCGTCTCGCTTTCGGACGAGGAGCTCGCGCAGCGCGACTGGGTGATCGCTTCGCTCCACGGCGCCTTCGATCGGAACCCGACCGAGCGGGTCATGGCCGCGATGGACAACCCACACGTCGACTGCATCGGCCACCTGACGGCGCGCAAGATCAACATCCGCGCCGCCGCCGACGTGGACGTCGAGCGCGTCGTCGCGAAGGCCGCGGAGACGGGGACGTTCCTGGAGATCAACGCCCAGCCGAATCGGCTCGACCTCCGCGACACGCATGCCCGGCTCGCGGGCGAGGCGGGTGTGAAGATCCTGGTCAGCACGGACGCGCACGAGACTCGCGCGTTGCAGCACATGGAGATCGGCGTCGGGCAAGCCCGGCGCGCCTGGCTGACGAAGGAGCAGGTGCTGAACACGCGAACGTGGCCGCAGATCCGGAAGCTGCTCAGGTGAGGCGCCGCGGAGTCCCCCTCGACCTCTGGGCTGCAACCAACCCAAAGGAGGACGGAGATGCTTTCCACGACGAACGAGCTGGCGGGGCACGAGATCGTCGAGGTGCTCGGCGAGGTGATGGGGTTGACGGTGCGCTCGCGCAACATCGGGTCGCAGCTCGGCGCCGGCCTGAAGTCGATCATCGGCGGGGAGCTGAAGGGAATGACGAAGGCGCTGATCGACAGCCGTGAGCAGGTGATGCAGCGCATGGTCGAGGAGGCCGAGGCCAAAGGGGCCGACGCGATCGCCGCGATGCGCTTCGACACGTCCGACATGGGCAACGGCTGGAAGGAGATCTGTGCGTACGGGACGGCCGTGCGGACGAGGCGGGTCTAGAGCCGGCGCAGCAGCTCGAGCAGTCCAGCGGGGCCGTCGACGACGATGTCGGCGGCCTCCCGCAACTCCCGCGGTCCTTCGGTCGAGGCGACGGCGACCCGGACGCCGAGCTCGAGCTCGGCCACCGCGGCGAAGGCGTCCAGATCGGTGGTGTCGTCGCCGGCGTAGAGCGCGCGACCCAGACCGTGCTCGTCGAGCAGACGCCGAATCGCCGCGCCCTTGTTCCCCTCGAGCGGAGGGAGCACCTCGAGCACCTTCCGGCCCCAGCGTGTCACGAAGCCGGCTGAACGGGCCCGCGCCGCGGCCTCTTCGAGCTGCGCGCGCGCCGCCTGCTCGTCCTCGGCGTCGCGGTAGTGGAAGGACGCAGTCAGGCGCTTGTCTTCCACGGGCCAGTCGGTCGTGGCCACGAGGTCTGTGAGCCGCTCCTCCCAGGCGGCCGCATCCGGATCCAGCTCGAGGCCGTGGTTCCCGACGTAGACGAGCTGCGGGAGGCCGACGATGCGCGCCGCGTCGTCGCCGGCCCGGCCGCTCACGCAGCCCACGAGCGCGTACCGGCCGGCGAGCCGCTCCAGCTCCCCCCGCGTCTCCTCGGGCACGACCGCATCCGCGGGCCGCGGCACGATCGGGGCGAGCGTCCCGTCGACGTCGAGGAGGATCGCCCCCCGCTCGGGGCGCTCCGCTAGCCGGGCGACGGGATCCACCCGCCTAGACTAGCGCCGTGCGGCTTGTCGTCACCCGGTCCGCTCCGACGTGATCAGGCTCGTGCTCATCGGCGTCGTGGCTGGGCTGTTCAGCGCACTCTTCGGTGTCGGCGGCGGGATCGTCATCGTGCCGTTGCTCCTTCTCGGCGCGGGGTGGCGGACACGCAGCGCGGCCGCGACCTCCCTGGCGGCGATCGGTATCACCGCGCTCTCCGGGACGATCACGTACGCCTTCCACGGAGAGGTGCGCGTCGGCTATGCGGCGCTGGTGGGCCTTCCGGCGGCGGTCGGCGCGGTCGGCGGCACTGCGCTGCAGCAACGGCTCCGTGCCCGCACCGTCGAGTTCCTCTTCGCCGCCCTCATCCTCGCGATCGCGGTCTGGCTGTTGGTCAAGTGACGGTCGTCCTCGCCGTGCTGCTCGGGCTCGTCGCCGGCGTCCTCGCGGGGATGTTCGGCGTCGGCGGCGGGATCCTCTTCGTACCGACGCTGGTCGCGATCGGCCTCTCGCAGCACGACGCGACCGGCACCTCGCTGCTCGCGATCCTTCCGACCGTCGTCGCGGGGACGTGGCGCCAGAGTCGCTACGGCAACGTCCGCTGGCGCGCTGCGCTCGTGCTCGGGCTCGCGGCGGCGGCTGCGGCCCAGGGAGGCGTCGCCCTTGCCGAGGCGTTGCCCGATGCCACGCTACGGCGTCTCTTCGCCGTGCTACTCGTCGGCGTCTCCGCGCAGATCGCGTGGCGCGCCTGGCGTTCCGGCTGACTATCCTTCCAGCCGTGGCGGGGCTCGAGGAGATCTGGCTTCCGCTCGTCGACGAGCCGATCGGCGGCATCGTCGAGGAGATCCAGCGGGACGACCCGGAGATCGAGCGGCTGGTCGGCTCGCCGCACCGCATCCTCGCCTTCCGGACGTTCGCCTACATCCGCGTCGGGATCCTGCTCGGCCAGCTGCTGTTCGACCACGACCTACCGCCTTACGACGGCTCCGAGACCTGGATCGAGGCGCTCCTGCGCGACCCGGGCCACCGCGCCGAGCTCGCGCGGGAGCTGCGCAAGGTCGCCGAGGAGATCGCAGCCGATCCGAAGTACGCCGACGAAGGGCCGCTCGGCCCGGACGAGGCCGCGCGGGCGCGCTTCCGCGAGTTCGCCAAGAAGGAGCTCGGCTGACGGGCCGGGCATAATGGGCCGCTCGTGGTGAAGCGCGCGCCGATCGTCCTCCTCGTCCTGCTTGCGCTCAGCCTCGAGGGCTCGGCCGGTGCGTCTTCGGGCGACCACACATCGGGTGCGACCGCACGCGCCTACGGCATTCGCGTTCTCGTTCCCGGCCAGCCGGGCGGGGAGACGCCGACCGTCTCGGCGCCGCCCGACGCCGTCCAGTTCAGCGGCGGCTTCGGCTACGGGAGCGGAGCGGTCTCGACCGGCTCGGCAAACGCCAGCGTCTCGGCCGACGCCGGCCCGACCGCCACCGCGAGCGCGTCCGCGCAGGTCACCGGCGTCTCGCTCTTCGGCGGCGAGGTCACCGCTTCGAGCGTCGTCGCGCACGCGAACGCCACCGCGAAGAACGGCGCCGCGAGCGGCGACACGAGCGGTTCGGCGGTCGACGGCCTGGTCGCGCTCGGTCAGTCGATCGGAAGCGGGGGCGGCGCTCAGCTCGCCGACTGGGGGACGCTGAGCACGATGGAGGCAGCCGGCGGCACGGGAGCGCAGGGCTATCACGGCACGGTCACGGCGCTGGACATCCGCTTGACCGCCGACCACGGCGGCTTGCCGGCGGGAACGACGATCCTCGTCGGCTACGCGGAGGTCGCCGCGGATGCGGCGCCGGCGCCGCCGTCCGCCCCGCCGGCCAAGACGCCGCCGGTCAGCGCCAAGAGGGCGCTGAAGCGCGCTGCGCCGGAGCCCGCGCCCGGAATCCCGACCGTTCGCCGGCCGCCGAGCATCACCCCGCCCCTGAGGACGCCCGGCGGCTACGTCTTCCCGGTATACGGGCCCTCGTCGTTCGTCGACACCTACGGCGCGGTGCGGGCCGACGTCTCGGGCGGCTGGCACCACGGCGACGACATCTTCGCCCCGCTCGGCGCGCCGCTGCTCGCTGCGGCCTCGGGCACCGTCTTCTCGGTCGGCTGGAACGAGATCGGCGGCAACCGCCTCTGGCTGCGTGACGGCGCGGGCAACGAATTCTACTACGCGCACCTCTCCGCGTTCTCGCCGCTCGCGGTGAACGGGAATCACGTCAACGCGGGCGACGTCGTCGGGTTCGTCGGGAACTCGGGCGATGCTCAGGGGACGCCTTACCACGTCCATTTCGAGGTGCATCCGGTCGGCCTGCTCGGCCTCGGCTACGACGGCGCGGTCGATCCGACGACGTACCTGACCGCCTGGAAGCACCTGCAGGACATCAGCTTCGCGGGCGGAAACGCGTGGGCTCCGAGCCCCGGCGCCCAGAGCTCGGCCCCGAAGCCGGGCGCGATCCTGCTGGCCGCGAGCGACATCTCCTCGGCCGACGGGCTCGACCCGGCCTCGCTCCAGCGCGCGATCGCCCCGGGCTCCTCGGAGGGGGACGGGGCCCTCGTCGGGTATCGCCCGAGCCCGGGCCCGGCGGCAGTCCAGCCGACCGCCGCCGGCCGCTAGGCGTCGGGCTCAGTTGTTCGAGCTCGAGTTCCCGGCCTGGTAGCTGAACTCGTCGCTCGAGCCGAACAGCTTGTCCGACAGCCACTTCCGGGTCTGCGCGCCGGACATCGGGTTGAAGAGGATGCCGAGCGCGATCCCGGTCATCAGCAGCAGCGAGTTGCGGGAGCCGTGATCCTTCTTTCCCTGCACTCGGTCGGCGGCCTCGCGAAGCTCGTCGATCGCGTCGCGCAACCGCTCCTGGATCTCCTTGTCGGTCGCGACGCGCGTCGCAAGCGTCACCGCGCCGCGGCCGCCGATCAGCTCGTTGTAGACCCCGCGAGCCTGATCGAACGCGTTGCGCACGTTGTCACGCAGATCCTCGTCCTGGAGCGCCCGCTCGACGTAGGGTCGCGCGCCGCCCGTCCGGTCCAATATCTTGTCCTTCGTCTTGGCCATGCGTTGGCCGTCCTTTCGGTGGTTTGGCAGTCGCCTGGTACCCGGCGGCAACCGTTGCAAACAGACGCTCTGGCTCGCCGTGCTGCTCGTCGCGGGCTGCGGCGGCGGCGGGAAGGAGCCGGAGCGGCTCGTCTCGGGCTCCGGCTACACGTTCCGCGCGCCCACGTCGTGGCGCGTGACGCATCCGCCGCTCGGGACGCAGGCCGCCGCGTCCGATCGCGTCGATCTCGTCTCCGTCCAGCGCTTCCCGCTTCGGCACGCGTTCAGGCCGGCGCTGTGGCCCGAGGTCGTCCCGGAGCTCGATCGCGCCGCTGGCGACGTGGCGACCCAGCAGCGCGGCTCGGTGGAGGATCCGCGGACCGTCACGATCGCGGGAGGGCAGGCGCGCCGTTACGACGTCGCCTACGAGCGGGACGGGCGGAAGCTCGTCGAGCGGATCGCGTTCGTCCTGCGCGGGAAGACCGAGTACCTGCTGCTTTGCCGTTTCCGGCAGGGACACGAGGCGCGCGCGTGCGCCTCGCTGCTCGGCTCGTTCAGGCCGGCATAGCGGCCTGGCGCTCCGCCGTCACCGCGGCCTTCGGCTTCGTCGGCGCCTTCCCGTCGAACGCCGCCTCGAAGACCTGGTCGATCGAGTCCACGAGGATGAACTCGAGCTCGCGCCTCGTCTCCGCCGGGAGCTCGTCGAGGTCGACCTCGTTCTCGCGCGGAACGATGATCCGCTTGAGCCCGGCGCGCTGCGCGGCAAGCGACTTCTCCCGGATCCCGCCGATCGGCAGCACCTGGCCCGTGAGCGTGATCTCGCCGGTCATACCGACCTCCTCCGAGACCGGCTCTCCCCGGACGAGCGACGCGATCGCGGTCGCGATCGTGATCCCGGCCGAGGGGCCGTCTTTCGGCACGGCGCCGGCGGGCACGTGGATGTGCACGTCGTGCTCCTGGAACCAGGCGGTGTCGAGCCCGAGCTGCTCCGTGTGGGCCCGGACCCACGAGTGCGCGGCCTGCGCCGACTCCTGCATCACCTCGCCGAGCTGTCCGGTGATCGTCAGCCGCCCCTTGCCGGGATAGGCCGTGGCCTCGATGAACAGGATGTCGCCGCCGACCGCGGTGAACGCGAGGCCGGTCGCGACGCCCGGGTCGGCCGTCCGCTTGCGCACCTCGCCGGCGTAGCGCCGCGGGCCGAGCCACGAACGCACCTTGCGCTCGTCGATCCGCAGCTTCTTCGCGGTCGCCTTCCCCTCGGCCACCTGACGCGCCGCCTTGCGGAAGACGGCGGCGATCTGCCGCTCCAGCCCGCGCACACCGGCCTCGCGCGTGTACTCGCGGATCACGAGCCGGACGGCCTTGTCGGAGAAGACCACGTGCCCAGGGTCGAGCCCGTGCTCCCGGAGCTGCTTGGGGACGAGGTAGGTACGCGCGATCCCGAACTTCTCGTCCTCGGTGTAGCCGGAGAGCTGGATCACGTCCATCCGGTCGAGCAGGGCGCCGGGGATCGTGTCGAGCGTGTTCGCGGTGCAGATGAAGAGCACCTTGGAGAGGTCGAACGGCAGGTCGAGGTAATGGTCGCGGAACGTCTTGTTCTGCTCGGGGTCGAGCACCTCGAGCATCGCGCTCGAGGGGTCGCCGCGGAAGTCGGCGCCCATCTTGTCGATCTCGTCGATCAGCAACACCGGGTTCAGCGACTCGGCGTCCCGGAGCGCGCGGACGATCGTTCCGGGCATGGCCCCGATGTACGTGCGCCGGTGGCCGCGGATCTCGGCTTCGTCACGGACGCCGCCGACGGAGATGCGCTGGAACTTCCGCCCGACCGTGCGCGCGATCGACTGGCCGAGTGAGGTCTTGCCGACGCCCGGCGGGCCGACGAAGCAGAGGATCGGGCCGGTGAGGTCGTTCTTCAGCTTCGAGACCGCCAGGTACTCGAGGATCCGGTCCTTCACCTTCTCCAGGTCGAAATGGTCCTCGTCGAGGATCACGCGCGCCTGCTTCAGGTCGAGCTTGTC
>JBBSHO010000047.1:0-7250 GCA_038253005.1 Gaiellales bacterium | reverse complement strand
GGCTGCTCGGCCCTTCCCGGCCAGAAATCCGCCGCCTACGCACTGACGGCGGCCGATGTCGGCTCGACGGTGCGGGTCGTCGTGACGGCGAGCAACAAGAACGGTTCTCAGGCTGCGGTCTCGGCCACAACCACGCTTGTTGCGTCGGCGACCACCGTCGCTCCGGCTACGAGCGTCTCGGCGGCGAGCGCAATCGTCGCCGAGAGCCAGCCGCCCTCGCCGCCTCCAACGACGAGCAGCCGATTTGGCTTCGCCGCAGGAGGCAACATCCAGAACCTGAGCGCGACCGACCTCGCGCGCTACTTGGACGGGGTCCAGGCCGCGCACGCAGGCTGGGTCCGGATCGACATCAACTGGGAGGTCATCCAGCACGGCGGGCCGTCGAGCTACAACTGGGCCCCGTTCGACGCGGTCGTGAACGCCGCACGCAGCCGCGGCTGCAGGTACTGGGCGGGATCCTCTATACGCCGGCCTGGGCGCGGGCGGCCGGGACGACGCCGAGCTATCCGCCCACGACCCTCTCCGATTACGCGACGTTCTCCCGCGCCGCCGTGGCGCACTTCGCGCCGGAAGGCGTCCACGCCTACGAGATCTGGAACGAGCCGAACACGGCCGGATTCTGGGCTCCCGCACCCAACCCCGCCGCCTACACGCAGCTGCTGAAGCTCGCGTATACGGCGATCAAGGCCGCGGATCCGTCGGCCGCCGTTCTCAGCGCCGGCCTCTCACCGTACGGCTCCTACGGTCAGAGCGACGCTCAGCATATGAATCCGCTGAACTTCCTCGAGGCCATGTACGCCAACGGTGCGGCCGGCTCGTTCGATGCTCTGGCCTGGCATCCGTACAACTTCCCCTACGGGCTCGGGTACACGCTCTGGAGCGCTTGGTCGCAGATGTCGCAGACCTCCCCGAGCGCCCGCAGCATCATGATCGCGAACGGCGACTCGGCCAAGCAGATCTGGGCGACCGAGTTCGGGATGCCGACGGGAACGTCGACCCGTGCCGTGTCCGAGACGATCCAGGCCCAGTTCGTGACCGACGCCTATGCACAGTTGAAGAGCTGGTCGTGGGTCGGCCCAGCCTTCCTCTACAGCTACCACGACAACGGGAGCGACCCCACGAACATCGAGGACAACTTCGGCGTCATCCACTTCGACTGGACGCCCAAGCTCGCGTACACCGCGTACCAGACCGCTGCGGCCGCAGGCTGAGCCGGAGCTTTGGCACAGAATCGGCACGAGTAGCGTCGGGCGGTCGCTCTAGACTCGAACGATGGCCAAGCTCGCCGTCCAGTTCGCCTGTACCGACTGCGGGACGACGTCCGGACGCTGGTTCGGCAAGTGCCCGGGCTGCGGCGAGTTCGGAACGCTCGTCGAGGACGCGCGCGCGCCGACGGGCGCCGCGAAGGCCTCGCCGAGGCCGCTGCTCCGGCTGGTGGACGTCGACGCCGAAGAGGCCGAGCGGATCTCGACCGGTGTCGCCGAGCTCGACCGCGTGCTCGGCGGCGGCCTCGTACCCGCGTCGCTCGTCCTCGTCGGCGGCGAGCCCGGCGTGGGGAAGTCGACGCTCCTGCTGATGGCGCTCGCGGCGATCTCGAAGGAGCGGCGGGCCCTCCTCGTCACCGGCGAGGAGTCGACGGCGCAGGTGAAGCTGCGGGCGGCCCGACTCGGCGGCGCGGAGCAAGTCGAGATTCTCGCCGAGACGGAGCTCGAGACCGTGTGTGCGACGCTCGAGTCGGAGCGGCCCGACGTCTGCGTGATCGACTCCGTCCAGACCCTCTACTCCTCCGATGTCGGCTCTGCGCCGGGCTCGGTCGCGCAGGTGCGCGAGGCCGCCGGCCGGCTCCTGCGCGTGTCCAAGGAGCTCGGGGTCGCGACGATCCTCGTCGGCCACGTCACGAAGGACGGGTCGGTCGCCGGCCCCCGCGTGCTCGAGCATCTCGTCGACTGCGTGCTCCAGTTCGAGGGCGACCGCTACCACGCTCATCGCATCCTCCGCGCGGTCAAGAACCGCTTCGGCTCGACGAACGAGCTCGGCGTCTTCGAGATGACCGGGACGGGGCTCGCCGCGGTCCCCGACCCGTCGGAGCTCTTCGGCCGGACCCACGGTCAGGAGATCGGCTCCGCCGTCGCCTGCGCGCTCGAAGGAACGCGGCCGATCCTGCTCGAGATCCAGGCGCTCGTCGCACCGACCGACCTCGCGATGCCTCGCCGGGTTGCGACCGGCGTCGACCCCAAGCGCCTCGCGATGATCGTCGCCGTGCTCGGTCGCCACGCGCGCATCGCGCTCGGGGCGTCGGATGTCTTCGTCAACGTGGCCGGCGGTGTCCGCATCGACGAGCCTGGCGCCGATCTCGCCGTCGCGCTCGCGATCGCGTCGGCCGCGAGAGGCGTGCCCGTCCGGGAGGGCCACGCCGCCTTCGGCGAGATCGGTCTCACGGGACGCCTCAGGGCTGCCGCGCAGGCAGAACGGAGGCTGGAAGAATGCGCCAAGCTCGGCCTGGCCGCGGTGATCGTTCCTGCCGGCGTCCCCTCTCGTGGCAAACTGAACGTCCACGAAGCGGAGACGATCCGAAAGGCGATCGCGGCGGGACTCGATGCAGACCGAGCCGACGAAGGATAGACGCGAGGGACAGAGCGCTCTCGGCTTCACGCGCACGCCGTCCGAGGACGATCCGCGCCGCGACCCGCTCCTGCTCGGGGCGCTCGCGCGCGTCGCCCCCGGCACCGACCTGCGCCAGGCGATCGACGACATCATCCGCTCGCACGAGGGCGCGCTGATCGTGATCGGCGACCCGGCTGAGCTCTCGTTCCTCTACTCGGGCGGGATCCGGCTCGACCAGCCCTTCACGCCCCAGCTCCTCTACGAGCTGGCGAAGCTGGACGGGGCGATCATCGTCAATCCCGAGCTGACGAAGCTCGCCTACGCGAACGTCCAGCTGATGCCGGACCCGACGATCGCCTCCGACGAGACGGGTACCCGCCATCGCACCGCCGAGCGCGTTGCGAAGCAGACGGGCGCGCTCGTGATCTCGATCTCTCAGCAGCGCTCGACGATCTCGCTGTTCGCCGGGCCGGCCAGGTACCAGCTCGACTCGGTGCCGGACGTGCTGGCGAAGACGAACCAGGCGCTCGCGACGCTCGAGACCTATCGTCAACGGCTCGAGCAGGTGCTGACCCGTCTCACCGCGCTGGAGTTCCAGAACGCGGTCGTGCTCGACGACGTGCTCGTCGTTCTCCAGCGGGCCGAGCTGACGACTCGGATAGCGACGGAGATCGAGCGCGACTGCGTCGAGCTCGGGGCGGAGGGACGGCTGATCCGGATGCAGCTGCAGGAGCTGATCGGGGACGTGCCCGCCGAGCGCACGGCGGTCGTGCTCGATTACCACGTCGACGGCGACGGCCCACGCTCCGCGCTCGCATTCGAAGCGCTGCGCTCGCTGCCCTACCGCAACCTGCTCGAGTTCGAGCGCCTCGCCGAGCTGCTCGGCTACCCGCGCGACGTCAACCCGCTCGACCACTCCGTGTCGCCGCGCGGGCTCCGCGTGCTGTCGCACATCCCGCGAGTGCCGGAAGCCGTGGTCAGGCAGGTCGTTAGGGACATGCCCGGACTGGACGCGATCGTCCGTGCGTCGCAACGGGATCTCGAGGCGATCGGAGGCGTGGGAGCGGTCCGCGCGCGCGAGATTCGCGAGGGGCTCCGGCGGCTGCAGGAGCACAATCTCGTCGACCGCTACCTCCAGCTCTAGCCCGGAGTGCGACAGGCGCGTGGTCTCGCGGCGGCCCTCGCCGCGTTCGGGCTGTTCTGGGGCGCGTGGGCATCGTCCCTGCCGGCGATCAAGAGCGCGACCGGCGCGACCGACGCCAAGCTCGGACTCGCCCTCCTGGCCGTCGCGCTCGCCGCGCTGCCCGCGACGGTCGCGGCGGGGAGGCTCGCCGACCGCGTCGGCTCGCGCCTCGTCCCCGCCGGCCTCGTCGCGTTCGGCCTCGCCGCCGCACTGCCGGGGCTCGCTCGCTCGGTGCCGGCGCTCGTCGCCTTGCTCGTGGTGCTCGGAGCCGCCTCGGGCACGCTCGACGTCGCGATCAACACGCAGGCGACGCGGATCGAGTCGACGCGAGGCGTCCGCATTCTGGACGGCGTGCACGCGGCGTTCTCGGCCGGTGTCGTCGTCGGCGGTGTCGGAGCCGGGCTCCTGCGCAAGGTCGGCGCGCACCCTTCGGCGATCCTGGCGGGAGTCGGCCTCGCCGTCGTGCTGACGGCGGCGGCGAATCTCGGGGGGCCGCACATCGCCCCGGCGGCGCGTCGAGGTCGCGTCCGACTCGGTCGCTCGCTGCTCGCAGTCGGCGCGGTGCTCGCAGTCGCGTTCCTCGTCGAGAACGGGCTCGAGGTCTGGAGCGCGTTGTTCCTCGAGCGGGGCCTCGGCTCGAGCCCCGCGATCAGCGGCCTCGGGCCTGGAGTATTCGCCACGGCGATGGCGACGGGACGCGTCGTCGCCCAGCGGAGCAACCACCCCTCCGTCCCCGGCCGGATCGCCCTCGCCGGCCTCACGGCGGCCGCCGGGCTCGCGCTCGTCGCGACCGCGCGCCAGCCGGCGGTCGCGCTCACGGGCTTCGCGATCGCGGGCGGCGGGCTTGCGCTGTCGGCTCCGACCCTGTTCGGCGTGGCGGGAAAGCTGGGCGGCGAGGGAGGTCGCGGCGCAGCCGTCTCGCGGGTCGCCGTGCTCGGCTACTTCGGATTCCTGGCGGGCCCGCCGCTCTTCGGCGCGGTCGCCGGCGCGTCGAGCCTCCGCGGCGGTTTTCTCTTCCTCTGCGCCGCGGCCTTGCTGCTCGCAGTCTGCGCCGGACCGCTGCGCCGTCTCGCGCCCGAAAGGGACAGTTAGCAGGGATTTCGTTGTCCGAGGAGAAAAGTGGCTGTTTCCAGCGTGTTTTGCTAGACTAGGCGGTACCAGGCCGGCGGCTTTACCCGCCAGGCGTCGCGGTCACATAGAGACGGAAAGGGGCGGGCTTGTACAAAGTCGGCGACAAGGTGGTGTACCCGCACCACGGGGCAGGCACGGTCGTGAAGAAGGAAAAACGCGAGGTGCTCGGCGAGAAGCGCGAGTACCTGACGATCAAGATCCTGCACAACGACATGACCGTCAACGTTCCCTCGGAGAACGCTGAGAAGGTCGGTCTCCGCAAGGTGATCGGCGAGGACGGGGTCAAGGTCGTGCTGAAGGCGCTCACCAGCGGCGGCACGCAGATGCCGAAGAACTGGAACCGCCGCTTCAAGCACAACCGCGACAAGATGAAGACGGGCGACATCCTCGAGCTGGCCGAGGTCGTGCGGAACCTCTCGCTGCGGGACAACGAGAAGGGTCTCTCGACAGGCGAGAAGCAGATGTTCGTCAAGGCCAAGAAGATCCTGGCCAGCGAGCTCATGTACGCGAAGGCGATGGACGAGGACCAGGCGGCCGAGTGGCTCGACGAGGTCCTCTCCGACGCCGGCTCGAACGGCACGAAGAAGACGACCAAGGCGAAGGCGACCGTCACGGCGTGAGCGGGGTGTGGGCCGTGGTCGCCGCTGCTGGGAGCGGCGCACGGCTCGGCGCCGATCGTCCGAAGGCGTTCGTCCGCCTCGGCGACCGGGCGCTGCTCGCGGTGAGCCTCGAGCGGCTGGACGCCTGCCCGTGGATCGACGCGATCGTCGTCGCGGCGCCGCCCGGCTGGGAGGAGCCGTCGATCCTGCTCGCCGAAGAGCTCGGCTGTAGCAAGGTGATCTCCTGCGTCACCGGCGGCGCGAGCCGGGCCGAGTCCGTGCGAAACGGGCTCGCCGACGTCCCCGACGACGCGGCTGTGGTGATCGTCCACGACGCGGCGCGGCCGCTCGTCACCGACGCGGTGGTCGAGCGCGTGCTCGCACCGCTCGGCAAAGGGTGGGACGGCGTCGTTCCGGCGTTGCCCGTCGCGGACACGGTGAAGCGGGTGCGCGGCGACGAGGTCGTGGAGACGCTCGACCGCTCCGAGCTCCGCTCGGTCCAGACGCCGCAGGCTTTCGTCGCGCCGGTTCTGCGCGCCGCCTTCTCCGGCGACGTCGAGTCCGCCAGCGACTGCGCCTCGCTCGTCGAGGCGCGCGGCGGGCGGGTGAAGATCGTCCTCGGGGACGAGCGGCTGGCGAAGGTCACGAGCCGCGCCGACCTGGAACGCGTGGCGGCGAGCCTGTGATCGTCGACTACCACATGCATCTCCGGGACGCCGACGAGGAGCTCGACCACACCACGGACGCCGTCGAGCCCTACGTCGAGGCGGCGCGAGTCGCAGGCGTGGACGAGATCGGCTTCACGGAGCACGTCTACTACTTCCGCCAGCTCGAACGCCTCTGGGACGTGCCCTACCAGATCGAGCGCTGCCGGCACGACCTCGACACGTACTGCGACGCCGTCGGCGAGGCGAAACGGCGCGGCTTGCCGGTCAAGCTCGGGCTCGAGGTCGACTACGTCCGCGGCCGTGAGGACGAGCTACGGGAGCTGCTCGAGCCCTATCCGTGGGACTTCCTGCTCGGCTCGGTCCACTGGATCGACGGCGAGGCGGTCGACCAGCGGCCCGGGCTCTGGGGCGCACGATCGGTCGAGGAGGTCTGGGCGCTCTACTTCGATCGCCTGCGCGCCGCGGCGCAGAGTGGGCTCTTCGATTCGCTGTCCCATCCGGACCTGGTCAAGATCTACGGGATGCGGCCCCCACCGAGCGAGCTCGAGCGGCACCATCGCGAGACGGCCGACGCGCTCCCCGGGACGGGTGTCGCGGTGGAGGTCTCGACCGCCGGTCTCCGCAAGCCGGTCGGGGAGCTCTACCCGGACCTGGCGCTCCTCGAGGCCTGCCGGAAGCGCGTGATCCCGATCACGACCGGCTCGGACGCGCACGTGGCGCTGCTCGTCGGCCGGGACTTCGACCGCTCCCTCGAGCTCGCGCGCCGCGTCGGCTACGACACAGTCACGGTCTTCGACGGCCGCTGCGCCCGTCAGGAGCCGCTCGCGTGAGCGACCTCCGGGTCGGTCTCGGCGTCGACGCGCACGCCTTCGCCGACGGCGTGCCGCTCGTTCTGGGCGGAGTCCGGCTCGAGCATCCGCGCGGCCTCGCCGGACACTCCGACGGAGACGTGATCGTCCATGTGCTGATCGACGCGCTGCTCGGCGCGGCCGGTCTCGGCGACATCGGCGCCCTTTTTCCCTCCGACGCATCCACGCCTGAAGGCGTCGACTCGCTCGATCTCCT
>JBBSHO010000046.1:0-7630 GCA_038253005.1 Gaiellales bacterium | reverse complement strand
GCCGAGTTCTCCGACACGATCGAGCGTGACGCACAGACCGCTTCCGCCGCCCAGCTCGGGAAGACCGAGGAGGAGGTCCGGCGCCGCCAGCGCGAGCTTCAGGAGCGTGAGGCCGAGGTCGAGCGCTACCGCCAGGAAAGCGAGCGGCAGCGTGCCGAGATGCTGAACGTCGCGCGGAACGAGGCGCGCGAGCTGACGACGAACGCGAACCGCGAGGCGACGCAGGAGCTGCGCGAGTCCGAGGCGCGCGGGGCACGGCTCCTCGAGCAGTCGCGGCACCAGGCGACCGAGCTCACGAACGCGGCGCGCGCCGAGGTCGAGCAGACGCTCGAATGGGCCCGCGCCCAGGCGTCCACGATCCTGGCTCGCGCGCAGAACGGCGCCGAGCAGCTGCTGGCTGCGGCCGGGCTCGGAGAGGAAGCGATCCGCCGCGTCGCGGACTCGATCGTGGAGGCGGCGCACGAAGCGAGCGAGGCGAGCCGCGGCTCGGCGGCGACCCGGCCTGCCGCCGCGATCGCCGTGCCGCCGCCGACCGCGCCGGCCCCCGAGACCGAGGAGTCCGCTCCCGACCCCGCGCCCGAAGCCGAAGCGTCCGAGGAGAGCGCCGCGACCGAGGGGCCGCCGGATCAGCCGCAGCCGTAGGATTCCGACATGCCCGTCGGACTCGGCTCCAGGTTCTTGCTCGAGGCCGTCTTCCTGGTCGTCGTCGCCGTCGTCGCGGGAGTCGAGCAGCTCAGCCCGGTAACGATCGTCTTCGTCATGGCCGGCGCGTGGCTGCTCGTCGCCGTGGTCGAGTGGATCGTCTCGCGTGCACGGCGCGCCGGACGACGGCCGACTCTCGCGGGCCTTCCCCAGGCAGAATGGCACGGGTCCGTTCCTGTCGCGATCGAGCCGGAGGTTCCGGTCGGCCGGTCGCCGGAGCCCGGGTGGCTCGGGCTCGTGGAGGCGCAGCAACAAGCGGCCGAGCGCGAGCCGGTGGCCGAGCAGGCGCCCGAGCCGGAGCCCGAGCCCGAGGTCATGCCCGGCCCTACGCTGGACCCTGTCCGCGAGGAAGAGCCGGAGCCGGAGCCGGAACGCGAGCCGGACGCCGTGCCCGAGCCGCCGCGAATCGCCGCGGTCGCTCCCGTCTCGCCCGAGCCGGAGCCGATGACCCCGGCGCCGCGACCCGTCGTCACGATGGCCTCCCGGCGCCGCCGGGCGCAGGAATGGAATCTCTGGGAGCTCGAACGCCTGACGCGGGACCTGGCGGGCGACGATCTCGCACGAGACGAGGAGCGGTCCTTTCTGCTCATGTACCTGCGTGACTTCGCCGACGCGGACGGGATGCTCCCGTCGGATTTCGACGGCCTCGTCCGGGACTCGTTCTTCGATCTCTTCGACGCTGCGCGATCGTGAGCGCGACGCTCGTCCAGCGCACGATCTGGCTGGCCGGGATCACGCTGATCGCCGCGGTCGCCGCGCTCGCGATCACGCGCTTGGACGCGGGGAAACACGCCCAGCCGCTCCCGAGAGGCGTGCCGGTTCGGGACACGGCGAACGGCTACTACACGACGAGGGCGGCGCCCTACGGTCCGACCGCCGGGCGCCGGCGCACCGCCTGCGGCAAGCCCCTGACCGCGGAGACCGAGGGGGTGGCGAACCCGGTGCTCCCGTGCGGCGTGAAGATCTACATCCGCTTCGACGGCAACGAGGTCCTGACCCAGGTCGTCGACCGCGGCCCGAACGTCCCCGGCCGGGAGTTCGACGTCACCAAGGCTCTTGCCAACCGACTCGGTCTCCATGGAACCCAGACGATCGACTGGCGGTTCGCGCGTTAGGCGCTACGCTGCGCGCGCCCGACCCTGTTCGTGGCTCGCGCACTCCATGTAGAACCAACGTCAACGATGAGGGAGCCGATGTCCGTCCTCGTGGCGGCTAGGCGCCCACCTGGCTTGCCAGGTTCACATCGGGCGCGAGTCACGGCAGGGTGGGGCGACCGAGGGCCTGCACCCGCTGCGCTCGGAAAGCTAGCCTGGGCTCGTGCTCGAGGTGATGGGGGATTCCGCGC
The DNA here is from genome assembly GCA_038253005.1 of Gaiellales bacterium. Lineage (GTDB taxonomy): Bacteria > Actinomycetota > Thermoleophilia > Gaiellales > Gaiellaceae > 3-1-20CM-4-69-9. The sequence continues at coordinate 5,583 of JBBSHO010000046.1, read as the reverse complement.
GGGGGACGGAGTGGGCGCTCGTCCGGCTGACCGTCGACGGGGACAGGATCGTCGGGGCCGACGCGCCCGGGCTCGACCGGGGACTCGTAGGGCTGACGCTCCTCGAGGCCGCCGCCGTCGGCGGCGAGACACTCGCGGTCGACGCGCTCGCGAACGCGCTCGGTTCCGTCTTTCGCGCGCCGGAATCGACCGGCCGGGCAGCCGTTGCGATGAGCGGCGGTGTCGACAGCGCGGTTGCGCTCCTCCGCTCCGGGCCCGAGGCGATCGGCGTCACGCTACGGCTTTGGGTCGACCCCGAGGGCCCCGACGTCGAGCGTGCGTGCTGCTCGCCCGAGGCCGTCGTCGCGGCCCGCGAGACGTGCCACGCGCTCGGCCTGCCGCACGTGACCCTCGATCGACGCGAGGAGTTCCGCCGAGCGGTCGTCGAGCCGTTCGTCCGCGGGTACGCGCGCGGCGAGACGCCGAATCCGTGCAACCGCTGCAACGGCGGCTTCCGCTTCGCCGAGCTGCTGGCGTTCGCGCGCCGCGCGGGCGCCGCACGGCTCGTCACGGGCCACTACGCGCGGATCGTCGAGCACCGCGGGCGGCGGCTCCTAGCCCGCGCGGCCGATCCCGAAAAGGACCAGTCCTACATGCTCGCCGGGCTCGATCCTCGCCGGCTCGGCCGGATCGTCTTCCCGCTGGGCGAGCAGACGAAGGAGGAAACGCGTAGCGAAGCCGAGCGGGCCGGTCTCGCGGTGGCTCGGCGGGCGGACAGCCAGGAGGCGTGCTTCCTCTCCGGCGACGACTACCGCGCGTTCCTGGAGCGCCGCGGGGTCGCCCCCCGGCCTGGCTCGCTGACCTCGGAGGACGGCTCCGAGCTCGGCGCGCACGATGGCTTCTGGCGCTTTACGCCCGGCCAGCGCAAGGGTCTCGGTATCTCGGCCGGCGAGCCGCTCTACGTCCTCCGCTCCGAGCCCCGGACGAACACCGTCGTCGTCGGCCCGTACGAGGCGCTCGCGTGCTCGAGCGTCCGGGCGAAGGGTCGTCTCTACCTCTCGGTCGACCGAGCCGAGGCGAAGCTGCGCTACCGCTCGCCCGCGGTTCCTGCGCGGGTGGAGACGACGACCGGCGGTTTCGCCCTCGAGCTCGAGCGTCCGGCCTACGGCGTCGCGCCGGGCCAGGCCGCGGTGCTCTACGACGACGGCGTCGTCGTCGGCGCGGGGCTCGTGCGGGCATGACCCGTAAGATCATCGACGGGGTGGATCTCCTAGCGCTCACCGACTGCCTACGGGGCGGAGCTCCGTCTCTCCCTCGCACGTTTACCCCTCGAGCCGGGATGGAGGAACGAGGGTGAGCGTCGACGAGATCTCCCTGACCCTGCCCCCCGACGAGGCCTTCCACCGCGTGGCGCACCTCGTCCTGGGCGGCCTCGCGGTGCGGTTCGACATGACCTTCGAGGACATGGAGGATCTCGAGCTTGCCCTGGACACCCTCCTCGAGCGGCATGGAGACGCCACGGAGGTCACCGTCCGCGTCCGGGTCGACGCCGGCGAGGTCCGGACCGCCGTCGGGCCTTTTCCAGACGATCGAGTCGGCGCCGAGCTCGAGGACGGGTCGAGCGACGAGCTCGGCCTCCGGCGCATCCTCGAGGCGGTCTGCGACCGGATCGAGGTCGCGGAGCGAGACGGCGGGCAGTGGATCGAGCTGACGAAATCGGTGCACGTGGTCGAGAGCCGCGACGGGGCGTGACCGAGAAGACGGACAAGACGCTCCTGCGCCGGTACCACGAGCACGGCGACCTGGCCGCACGCGAGCAGCTGATCGAGCAGTACATGTCGCTCGTCCGCTCGCTGGCGCGCCGCTATTCGTACCGCGGCGAGCAGCTCGAGGACCTCGTCCAGATCGGCGCGATCGGCCTGATCAAGGCGATCGACCGTTTCGACCTCGACCGCGGCGTCGAGCTCACGACCTATGCGACGCCGAACATCATCGGGGAGATCAAGCGCCACTTCCGCGACAAGGGCTGGTCTGTACGAGTCCCACGCGGGCTGCAGGAGCTGAACGTCCAGCTCTCGCGCCTGGTCGAGCAGCTCACGGTGCAATTCGGGCGCTCGCCGACGGTCACCGAGCTCGCGAAGGCGGCCGGCGTGGAGGAGGAGGAGGTGCTCGAGGCGCTCGAGTCCGGGCGCGCGTACTCGTCGCTCTCCCTCTCCTCGGGCGGCGGCTCGGACGAGGACGGCGAGCTCGATCCGCTCGAGTCGATCGGAACCGAGGAGCACCAGTACGAGGTCTCGGAGGATCGCGCCGTGCTCGCGCCCGGCTTCCGCGTCCTCGACGAGCGGGAGCGGAGGATCCTGCACCTGCGCTTCTTCAAGGGCCTCACGCAGTCGCAGATCGCTCAGCAGGTCGGGATCTCGCAGATGCACGTCTCCCGGCTGATCCGCCGCTCGCTGGAGAAGATCCGCGAGGAGATCGCCGCCGAGGAGCCCGAGACGAAGGTCGCCGGCTAACGCGACGAAGTCCGTCTCGGCTGTGCCAGGCTGAAGGCTGGCACGGCAGTACCATCAAAGGATGCGCACGTCGACAGAGCTGCGCGCGGGCTACCGCGCCTTCTTCGAGTCGAAGGGCCACACCTTCAGGCCCTCCTGGCCGCTGATTCCGCGGGCGGACAACCGCTCGACGCTCCTCACCACCGCCGGGATGCAGCCGCTGATGCCGTACTTCCTCGGCCGCGAGCAGCCGCCGGCGCCGCTCCTCACCACGGTCCAGAAGTCGTTCCGCACCCCCGACATCGACGAGGTCGGCCTCGACGGCTCGCACCTTACGTTCTTCGAGATGCTCGGCAACTTCTCGTTCGGCGAGTACTTCAAGCAGGGTGCGATCGAGCTCGCCTGGGAGTTCCTGTTCGAACACATGAAGCTCGACCTCGACCGCGTCTGGGTGACGGTCTTCGGCGGCGATCCGGAGCTCGGCCTCGGGGAAGACGAGGTCGCGGTCGAGCTCTGGGAGGAGATCGGCATGCTCCCCGAGCGGATCGTGCGCCTGCCGCGCTCGGAGAACTTCTGGTCGGTCGGCGGCCCCGGGCCATGCGGGCCCGACTCGGAGATCTACTACGACCTCGGCGCGGAGATCGGCTGCGGCCGGCCGGACTGCTTCCCCAGCCACTGCGAGCGCTTCCTCGAGGTCTGGAACCTCGTCTTCATGGAGTACGAGCTCCACCCCGACGGCAAGCTGACCCCTCTTCCGGAGCAGAACATCGACACCGGGATGGGCCTGGAGCGCGCCGCCGCCGTCCTCCAGGGCGTCGCCTCCGTCTACGACACCGACGGCTATCAGGGGATCATGGAGTGGATCGCGAGCGAGTCCGGGGTGGCCTACGGCGACTCGCCGGAGGCGACGAAGGCCCACCGGGTGCTCGCCGACCACGCGCGCGGGATGACGTTTCTCGCCTCCGACGGCGTCAGCCCGGGGAACGACGGACGCGGCTACGTCCTCCGCCGGATCATCCGCCGCGCGGTGCAGCAGGCCGGGCGGATCGGGCTCGAGACTCCGTTCCTCGCGCGTCTCGCCGACGTCGTGATCGAGCAGATGCGCGAGGCGTACACCGACCTCGAGCAGAACCGCGGCGAGATCCACCGGATCGTCACGGCGGAGGAGGAGCGCTTCTCCCAGACGCTCGCGCGCGGCCTGCGGCTCTTCGACGAGCTCGCGACCGGCTCGGAGATCTCCGGCGAGGACGCCTTCAAGCTCCACGACACCTACGGATTCCCACTCGAGCTGACGCAGGAGCTGGCGCGCGAGCGCGGCCTCGGCGTCGACGAGGACAGGTTCGCCCGGCTGATGGAGGAGCAGCGCGAGCGGTCGCGCAAGACGAGCTCGATCGAGGTCCATTTCGCCATCGTCGGGGACATCCGAGCGGAGTTCGTCGGCTACGAGAAGCTCGACGTGCTCACCGCGCTCGGGCCGGTGACCTACCTCGAGGACGGCCTCTTCCAGGCCAAGCTGCACGAGTCGCCCTTCTACCCGGAGGGCGGAGGCCAGGTCTCGGACGTGGGCTCGATCGAGAACGAGGAGACCGGCGCGCGCGCCGAGCTCAGACAGACGATTCGCCTCGAGGGAAGCGATCAGCTCCTCGTCTTCGCGGGTGCTGGGTTCTCGGAGGGCGACCGCGTCCGGGCCGTCGTCCCCTGGGCGTTCCGCTTCCCGACGACGGCGAACCACACGGCGACGCATCTCCTGCACAGGGCCTTGCAGGACGTGCTCGGCGCACACGTGCGCCAGGCCGGCTCGGCCGTGCGGCCGGACAAGCTCCGCTTCGACTTCACGCACGGGCAGCAGCTCTCCGCCGAGGAGCGCGCGGAGGTCGAGCGCCGGGTGAACGAGCGGATCTTCCAGAACCTGCCCGTCCGCGCCTTCGTGACGCCGATCGAGGAGGCCCGCAAGCTCGGCGCGACGATGCTCTTCGGCGAGCAGTACGGCGAGCACGTGCGCGTGATCGAGGTCCCGGGGTACTCGCGCGAGCTGTGCGGCGGGACGCACGTGCGCTGGACCGCCGAGATCGGATCGTTCGCGATCCTCTCCGAGGGATCCGTCGGGGCCGGCGCGCGCCGGATCGAGGCTGTCACCTCCGGCGAGGCCTATGCGCTCCTGCACGGCCGTCAGAGCGAGGCCGAGGAGCTGCGCACAGAGCTCGAGCGAGTGCGCAGGGAGGCGAAGAAACCGGCCGCGACGCAGGAGGCCGAGCTCGTCGTCCGCCACGACGAGGCGACGGACGGCGTGAACGTCGTGATCGGCGAGGTGAAGACCGGCGATCCTGACGTGTTGCTGGAGATGGCGGACCGGATGAAGCAGCAGAAGCAGCCTGCCGCCGTCGTGCTCGGCTCGGGCGGCGGCGGGCGTGTCAGCCTCGTCGCGATGATCGACGCCTCGCTCGAGTCCCGCCTGAGCGCGGTGGAGTGGGTGAAGGCGGCCGCGAGACCGATCGGCGGCGGCGGCGGCGGTCGCCCGACGATGGCGCGCGCCGGCGGGAAGGATCCCGACAAGCTGCCCGAGGCGCTCGACTCCGCCTGGGAATGGATCAAGGCGAGCCTCGCATGAAGGTGCTCGCGCTCGACTACGGGCGAGCCCGAACCGGAGTCGCCGTGTCCGATCCGACGGGAATCGTCGCGCGCCCGCTGTGCGTCGTCGAGCGCGCCGGCGCCCGGGAAGGCATCGCCCGGCTGGCGCGGCTGATCGCGGAAGAGGCGGCCGAGGAGGTCGTCGTCGGCCTCCCGCTCACGCTGCGGGGCGACCATGGCGACCAGGCGCTGGAGACCGAGCGATTCGTCCGGGCTCTGAGCGCCGCGGTCGACGTCCCGGTCGTCACGTTCGACGAGCGCTTCACCACCGATCTCGCCGAGCAGACGCCCTCCAGCACGCCGGAGGACGCTCGCGCGGCCGCGCACCTGCTGTCCAGCTACCTCGTATGGTCGAGCGGCGCCCCGGCGTGATGCCGCCGAAGTCCGGGCCGCCGCCGCGCCGCCCGAGCTCTCGTCAGGTGGCGCAACGCCGCGCCGCGGCGCTGGGCCTGCTCGTGCTCGCTCTCGGCGGGCTCGGCTGGCT
>JBBSHO010000045.1:0-7879 GCA_038253005.1 Gaiellales bacterium | reverse complement strand
GGGCGCGTCCGCCTCGCCGCCCAGATAGGCGATCACGAACAGGAACATCACCATCACCGCGCCCGCGTAGACGAGCACCTGGGCCGCCGCGACGAACTCCGCGGAGAGCAGAAGGTAGAGGACGGCGAGCGAGCCGAGATTCCCGATCAGGGCCAGGGCCGAGTAGAAGGGGTTGGTGAAGGACACGACCGCGAGGGCCGAGCCGAGGCATGCGAAGGCCGCGCCGACCCAGACGATCCAGACGAGCACGTTTCCCGCTGACGCGACGATCACGAATGGTTCTCGTAGTAGGGGATCGGCGTGTCGTAGAGCGCCGCGTCCGCGACGGGTGTCCGCTTGATCGGGGGAGCCAGCAACATGTCCTTCGTATAGATCAGGTCGTCGCGCGAGTACTCCGAGATCTCGTAGTCGTTTCCGAGCGTGATCGCGTCGAAGGGGCAGGCGAGCTCGCAGTAGCCGCAAAAGATGCAGCGGCTGAGGTTGATCTCGTAGATCCGCGCGTAGCGCTCCCCGGGGGAGACGCGAAGCTCCGGCGTGTTCTCGGCCGCGACGACGCGGATGCAGTCGGCCGGGCAGGCGGCCGCGCAGAGCGAGCAGCCGACGCACTTCTCCAGGCCGTTCTCGTAGGTGTGCAGCCGGTGGCGGCCGCGGAAGCGCGGATAGACCGGACGCTTGTACTCCGGATACTGCTGCGTGATCGGCTTCCTGAAGATCTGGCGGAAGGTAACCCCGAAGCCCCTCAGCGATCCCACCGGCTGCGGGGTCATACGAGCACCACGAGCAGCGCCGTGACGAGCGCGTTCAGCGTTGCGACCGGCAGCAGCACCTTCCAGCCGAAGCGCATCAGCTGGTCGTAGCGCAGGCGCGGCAGCGTCGTCCGCAGCCAGATGAAGACGAACAGGATCACGACCAGCTTGAGCAGGAACCAGATCGGGCCGTAGGCGTCGAGGCCGTTCAGCCAGGGGAAGTGCCAGCCGCCGAAGAAGAGCGTCACCATGAGGCCGGAGAGCGTGATCAGGTTGATGTACTCGGCCATCTGGAAGAGGCCCCAGCGCATGCCGCTGTACTCGGTGTGGTAGCCGGCGACGAGCTCCTGCTCGGCCTCGGGCAGGTCGAACGGCGCGCGACTCGTCTCTGCGATTCCGCCGAAGAAGAAGCACACGAGCCCGACCGCCTGCGGGATGAAGAACCAGAGCGTGACCTGCTGCTTGTGGACGATCTCCGTCAGCGACAGCGACTGTCCCATCAGGACGACGCCGAGCACCGAGAGCGCGAGCGAGACCTCGTAGGAGACGAGCTGCGCGCACGTCCGCATCGAGCCGAGCAGCGAATACTTCGACTCGGAGGCCCAGCCGCCCACGATGAAGCCGTAGATCCCGATCGAGCCGAGCGCGAAGACGAGGATCAGGGCGATCGGGACGTCGACCACCTGGCCGGTCACGTGGTACCGCCAGATCTTCCAGCCGGGGCCGAACGGGATCACGCTGAACGCCGCGAGCGCGGTGAACGCCGAGACGAGTGGCGCGAGGATGTACGGCAGATCGTGCGCCGCGGCCGGGAAGAAGCTCTCTTTGCGGACGAGCTTGACGAGGTCGGCGATCGGCTGGAGGAGGCCGAACGGGCCCGCCCGGTTCGGCCCGTAGCGGAGTTGCATGCGGCCCATCACCTTGCGCTCGGTCAGGGTCAGGTACGCAAAGAGCCCGAGCAACAGGTTGATGATGATCGCCGACTTGATCAGGCTGACCCACCACACTTCCCTCATCCGCGGCTCACCTCCACCCGGGGTTCGAGGTCGCCGGCGTGGTCGCGGGCGACGCGGACGACGCCCGGCGCGAGCTCGCGACTGAGACGGGCGCGCAGCGAGACCGACGTGCCGTTCGAGCGGACGGTGACCTCGTCGCCGGCGCCGATCCCGCGTGCCGCCGCGTCGGCGGCCGAGAGCTCGACCTCCGGCTGCGGCCGCTGGAACTGCAGCTCGGGCACGCGCTCCACGGCGGGGCCCGAGAAGAGCGGCCGGTAGCGAACGAGCCGCAGCCCCTCTCCCGCGTCCCTTGCAACAACCTGTTGCGAGGAATCGATCGGCCGGGCTCCCGGGGCCGGGCCGGGTGCGGGCGGTGGCAGTGACGCGCGCTCGCCGACCTCGCCGAAGGGCAAGCCGCCGTAGGCGATCTCGGCCAGCTCGGCGAAGACGAGCGACGGATGCGGCGAGAGCTCGACGTCGAAGCGCTCGGCCAGCTTCGCGATCCAGGCCAGCTCGTCGGGCGCGGGCGGGATCGTGGCGCGCCGTAAGCGCTGGAGCCGTCCCTCGAGGTTCACGTAGGCGCCGTCCCGCTCGAGGTAGCTCGTTCCCGGCAGGACGAGATCGGCCCAGTCGCCGACGACGGTGCGAAACATTGCGATCGCGATCACGTGCTCGGCCCGCTCGGCGAGTGCGCGCACGTTCGGGTCGGACGCGGCCTCGTCCCCGGAGACGATCAGGAGCCCGATCGGATCCGGGTTCTCGACCTCGCCGTCGGCCGCCGCGGCCCATGCATCCGCGACTCCGCGCCCGTTCGCCGTCGCCGGGAGGTAGAAGGCGCCGCTGCCCTCCTTGTCCGCGAGCCCGAGCCGCTGCGCGAGCGCGGCGACCTCCGCGCCGCCGGGGCCCGACCAGACGAGGATCGCCCGCGTGACGCCGCGCACGCGCTCCTCGTCGAGCTCGTACAGCACCTCGGCGCCGTTCCGGCGCGCCTCCTTGATCCACAGGTCGACGATCGGCGCGCGCTCCACGACGGGCTCGTCGCCGAGCACGACGACGACCTCGGCCTCGGCGATCGCGCACAGCGGCAGCCGGAAAGCCTCCAGCGGAATGTCGATCTCCTCCGGCAGCATCGCCGCGTGCGCGCCGAGTCCGCGGCGCAGCAGCTTGCCGAGCCCGTACGCCAGCTCGACCGTCTCCGAGCCGGAGAGCACCGTCACGATCCGGCTGCCCGCCGCGCGCAGCATCCGCTCGGCCTCGTCGACGGCCCGCTCCCACGACAGCTCCTCGAAGCCCCGGCGCCGCACGCGCAGGAGTGGATCGGCGAGACGGTCGGCGGCGTCGAGGTGCGAGTACGCGAAGCGACCCTTGTCGCAGAGCCAGCCGCGATCGACCTCGTGGTGGTTGCGGGAGACGATCCGCTTGACCTTCCCCTCGCGCGTCGTCACGTGGATGTTGCAGCCGACGGGGCACATGCCGCAGATCGAGGGCGAGTCCTGGATCTCCCACGGCCGCGCCTCGAAGCGGTACTTCGTCGAGGTCAGCGCGCCGACGGGGCAGAGCTCGACGACGTTGCCGCTGAACGGCGCTCGGTACGGCTCGTCCCCGAAGGTCGCGATCTGCGACTGGGAGCCGCGGTTGCGCGCGATCAGCTGCCCGTCCTCGGCCACGCCCTCGCTGAAGCGCGTGCAGCGATAACAGAGGATGCAGCGCTCGCGGTCGAGCGCGATCAGCGGCGAGATCGGGATCGGCTTGTCGAACGTCCGCTTCGGGAAGGTCATGCGCGTGTTGCCCGCGCCGTAGCGGAAGGTCAGGTCCTGCAGCGGGCACTCGCCGCCCTTGTCGCAGACCGGGCAGTCGAGAGGGTGGTTGACGAGGATGAACTCGAGCGTCGCGCGCTGCGCCTCCGCCGCCTTCGGAGAGCTGAGCGCGGTGCCGACGACCATTCCGTCCTGCGCCGTCATCGTGCATGCCGCCTGCGGCTTCGGCATCCCCTCGACGTCGCACAGGCACATGCGGCAGGCGCCGACGGCCGGCCCGAGCCGCGGCTCGTAGCAGAAGACCGGGATCTCGATCCCCGCGGCCATCGCCGTCTCGACGAGACCCGTCCCCTTCGGCACTTGCACCGAGCGGCCGTCGATCGTGAGCCTCACGAGCTCGGCAGCCACTAGGCGGGCGCCTCGGCGGTGCGACGGAGCGTGTGCTGGGCGACCGGGGCGACGACCCCGTGGAGCGGCGAGTCGTCGCCGAACGGGCAACCGCCCCCGTCGACGTGCGCTTGAAACTCGGCGCGGAACTTGTCGACGTAGCTCGCGACCGCGACCGCCGCCGTCTCCCCGAGCGGGCAGAGGCACTTGCCGTTGATCCGGTCGCAGACGCTGAGCAGCAGGTCGAGCTCGGACTGGATCGCATCGCCCGCCTCGAGCCGGCGCAGGATCGCGGTCATCCAGCGCGTCCCCTCGCGGCACGGCGTGCACTTGCCGCACGACTCGTGCTCGTAGAACTCGGAGACGCGGACGCCGAGCTGCACCATGCAGCAGCGGTCGTCGAGCGCGATCACTCCCGCCGACCCCATCGCCGTGTCGAGCTTCAGGAGCGAGTCGAAGTCGTAGCCGACGTCGATCTCGTCCGCGCGCAGGATCACGGTCGAGGAGCCGCCCGGGATGACCGCCTTCAGCTCGCGCCCGTCGGCGATCCCGCCGCCGAGGTCGTCGATCAGCTCGCGCAGGGTAGTGACGCCGTTCTCGATCTCGAAGTTGCCGCTGTTGACGACGTTGCCGGAGACCGAGACGACGCGCGTGCCGATCGAGTCCTTCACGCCGAGCTTCCCGTATTCGGCCGCGCCGAGCTCGAGGATCGGCGGGACGGTGGCCATCGTCTCGACGTTGTTCACGACCGTCGGCGACGCGTAGAGCCCCTGGATGGCGGGAAACGGCGGCTTCGTGCGAGGCTGGCCGCGCTTGCCCTCGAGCGACTCGAGGAGCGCCGTCTCCTCGCCGCAGATGTACGCGCCGGCGCCTCGATGGAGCAGGATCGTGACCTCGCCGAGGATGTCCTGGCGCGCGCCGATCTCGTCGAGCGCCGCGCGCAGCACCTCGAACGGCCCGAGGTATTCGCCCCGGATGTAGACGAAGACGTGCGTCGACTCGATCGCGTGCGCCGTGATCAGGCACCCTTCGAAGAAGCGGTGCGGGACGCGGGCGAGGATCTCGTTGTCCTTGAAGCTGCCCGGCTCGGACTCGTCCGCGTTGACGACGAGGTAGTGGGGGTTGGGGTTCTGCTCCGGCTTCGGCACGAAGCTCCACTTCCGACCGGTGGAGAAGAACGCGCCCCCGCGGCCGCGCAGCTCGGAGGCGATCAGCTCGTCGATCACCGCCTGCGGCGGCATCGCCCGCGCGCGCGCGAGAGCCTGATAGCCGCCGACCGCCTCGTACTCGGCCAGCTTCGTCAGGTCGCGCGAGCCCGCGTCGGCGAGGACGAGCTGCCTCGCGTCAGTCGCCACCGCGCAGCTCCTCGACGATCGCGGGAACGTCCTCCGGCTTGATCCGCTCGCGGTAGCGGTGGTCGACCGCGACGATCGTCGCCCAGCCGCAGCCGCCCAGGCACTCGACCGTGCTCAGCGTCACCTCGCCGTCGTCGCTCGTCTCCCCGGCTCGGCAGCCGAGCTCCGACTCGAACGCCTCGAGCACCTGTTGCGCGCCCACGAGCGCGCACGAGATGTTGGTGCAGACCTCGACGAGATGCCGGCCGACGGGCTTCAGGTGGAACATGTCGTAGAAGGAGGCGACCGCCTCGCAGTAGGCGGGCGTCTGGCCGAGCGCCTCCCCGACCTCGCGGAAGGCCTCGGGCGGGAGCCAGCCGTAGCGCTCCTGCGCGAGCCGCAGCGCCGGCAGGACCGCCGAGCGCGACTCGGGATAGTGCGAGGCGATCTCGACGATCATCTCGGCCAGAGGCCGCGCGCTCACCGGCGTTCCCGCCGTGGGGGGACCGATCATCGGTCGACCTCCCCCATCACCGTGTCGAGCGAGCCGACGATCGCGATCAGGTCGGCGACGAGCGCGTCGGACATGCAGGTCGCGGTCGCCTCGAGCGCGACGAACGAGGGCGCGCGGAACTTGACGCGCCAGGGCTTCGGGCCGCCGTCCGAGACGACGTAGCAGCCGAGCTCGCCGCGGGCGGACTCGACCGCCACGTAGACCTCGCCCTCGGGCACGCGGTAGCCCTCCGTCACGATCTTGAAGTGGTGGATCAGCGACTCCATCGAGGTGTGCAGCTCCTCGCGCGGCGGCAGCACGACCTTGCGGTCGTCCGCGATCCAGGGGCCGTCCGGCATCCGCCGCAGCGCCTGCTCGACGATCCGCGTCGACTCGCGCATCTCCTCCATGCGCACGCGGTACCGGTCGTAGACGTCGCCGCCGCGATAGACCGGCACGCGGAAGTCGACCTGGTCGTAGGCGAGGTACGGCTCGGCGCGTCGGAGGTCCCAGTCGACGCCCGAGGCGCGCAGCACGGGGCCGGACTGCCCGAGCGCGATCGCGTCCGCGGCCGAGAGGAGCCCGAGGCCCTTCGTCCGCTCGAGCCAGATCTGGTTCCGGTCGACGAGCCCCTCGTACTCGTCGATCGCCTTCGGCATCACCTCGACGAATTTCGCGCACTCGTCGAAGAAGCCCGGCGGGATGTCCTCGGCGAGGCCGCCGGCCTGGAAGTAGCGCGTGTGCATGCGCGCCCCGCAGACCAGCTCGAACAGGTCGAGGATCCGGTCGCGCTCGCGGAAGCAGTACCAGAACATCGAGATCGCCCCGAGCTCGAGCGCCGCCGTCCCGAGCCAGACGAGATGGGAGTGAATCCGGTTCAGCTCGCAGAGCAGCATCCGCATCCAGGTCGCGCGGGGCGGCGTCTCGAGCTCGAGCAGCTTCTCGATCGCGAGCACGAAGACCAGCTCGTTGTACTGGAAGGACAGGTAGTCGATCCGCTCCGGGTAGGTGATCGCCTTCCACCAGGTCTTCGACTCCATGCTCTTCTCGAAGCCGGTGTGCAGGTAGCCGATCACGGCCTCGAGCCCGACCACCTCCTCGCCGTCGAGGTCGACGATCAGACGGAGGACGCCGTGCGTAGACGGGTGGTTCGGGCCGAAGTTGACCTGGAGGATGTCGCCGCCCTGCCGCCGCTCGGGGGTGACCCGGAGCGCGGTCGGGACCGGCGAGGGGATGCGCGTGCCCTCGTAGATCCGCGGCTTCTCCGGAGCGAGAGTCACCTACTCCGCCTCGGAGAAGCGGACCGGCTCGCCGCCGATCGGGTAGTCCTTGCGCAGCGGATGGCCCTCCCAGTCGTCGTCCATCAGGATCCGCGTCAGGTTCGGGTGACCTTCGAACCGGATCCCGAACAGGTCCCAGGCCTCGCGCTCGTGCCAGTCGGCGGTCGGCCAGACGCCGACCACGCTCGGCGCCGGCTCTCCGTCGTCCAGCCAGACCTGCGCCCGCACGCGCTGGGCGCGGCCGCGGTCGCCGAGCGCCAGCAGGTGGTAGCTGATCGAGAAGCGCTTCGGCTTCGGCGCCGGCAGCGACTGGAAGCCCTGGCTTCCCGGCCGGTTCAGGTCGCGTCCCGTGTCGGTGCCGATCGAGCCGGCGACGCCCTTGCCGGCCCAGCCGAGGTAGTCGGTGGCGGCGACCTCCGCGAGGAATGCGAAACCGTGCTCGTCGCGGAGGTGGATGCACGCATCGAGGAGGCGAGCCGGGTCGACGACGAGGGTCGTCTCGCCGTAGGCGTCCCTGATCTCGGCGAGCCCCGGGACAGCGTTGTAGTTGTCGCTCACAGGTTCACCTCTACGAGCCACCCGGGCCGACCGAGCCATCGAGGCCGCCGGCCGTGCGGCTGAACCATTCGCCGGTCAGCTTGCGACACCGCGGATCTCGTAGGCGGGCGGCACCCCGGCCTGGACTTTCTCGTGCAGCCGGATGATCCCCTCCATCAGCGCCTCGGGCCGCGGCGGGCAGCCGGGCACGTGGATGTCGACCGCGACGATCTTGTCCACGCCCTGGAGGACGGTGTAGTTGTTGAACATCCCGCCCGAGCTCGCGCAGGCGCCCATCGCGATCACCCACTTCGGCTCGAGCATCTGGTCGTAGATCTGGCGGAGCGGCG
>JBBSHO010000044.1:0-9281 GCA_038253005.1 Gaiellales bacterium | reverse complement strand
GTGCGACTCCCACGTGTTCAGCCCGATGTGATGGTGATACCCGCCGGCCGAGACGAAAGCGGCCTGGTCGCCCCAGCGCTGCTGCACCTCGAAGCCGAGCACGTCACGGTAGAACCCGAGCGAGCGCTCGATGTCGGCCACCTTCAGGTGGACGTGCCCGATGTCCACACGCGGGTCGATCGCCATCCTCCGGCAACGCTACCGGGGCCAGCACGAGCCCGGCCAGCGCCCACAGGACGTAGGCCAGCCACGGGTCGCCGATCACGTCGGTCTGGACGGCGAGGACGAGGGCGGCCCCGAAGGCGGCCGCAAGACCGGTGCTCGCCCACCAGCCCGTCGCGCGGGCGGCGCGCAGGAGCCCGGCCAGGAGCGCGAGGCTCCACGCGATCCAGAGGATCCCGCCGGCGAGGCCCGTCTCCGCGGCGATTTCCGTGTAGTTGGACTCGCCGGCCTTGATCGGCGTCGCCGTCCGAGAGGCGGTCTGGCCGGCGTTGCCGAGCCCGTAGCCCTGCGGGTGGCGGAAGACCGTGCGGGCGCCGTCGCGCAGGCTCGAAAGGTGGTTGTGGAGCGACGGGTCGTTGGTCGGTCGGTTCGGGAGACCCGGATGGAGCGCCGCCTGCTCGTGCTGGTAGACGAGGTCCGACCGCGTGAACCTCCCCGTCGGCGCGATCGACGGGAAGGCGTGCACCCAGGCGACGCTGACGCCGATCGTGACGGCGGCTGCGGCGACCGGCCACCACCGGCGCCGTGCGAGCGCATAGACGACGAGCCCCGCCGCGAGCGCGATCAGCGACGAGCGGGAGAACGTGAACAGCAGCCCTGCGGCGACGACCGCGCACAGCGCCGCGAGCAGCCGTAGGCGACGCCACAGCCCGACCGCGAGCAGCAGCGCGACGACGAGCATGTACGCGGTCGCGAGCGGGCTGAGGAAGAGCGACACGAGTCGCCGCAGGAACGGCCTGTCGCCGCCGACGTTGTAGACGAAGTTCTCGGGCAGCCCGCCGGTGCCGTGGTAGCGGTAGCCGAGCTGCTTGTGAAAGTAGTCGACGGCGGCCGACCCGCGCCACCACGAGATCGGGACCGCGAAGGCGTCCACGAGCCCGAGCGCGGCGACGACCGCGGCGGCGCCGACGAGCGTCCAGGCGAGCCGGGCGAGGTCCTCCCGCCGAAGGGCGAGCGAGCGGCCGAGGAAATACGCGCCGACCGGGATCAGGTCGTGCTTGAGCGCGAGCCCGATCGCCCCGCGGTCCGCGAGCCCGCCGAGCCAGCGCTGCGGAAGGACGGCGTAGAGGCCGACGATCGCCCCGAACGCGAGCGCGATCCAGTCCACGGGCCGGAGGCGGAACGGAAGCCTCTGCGCGCGCAAAGCGTCCCACCCGACGCGGCCGAGCGCGACCGCGAGCAAGATCTCCTTCCAGGCCTGGATCGCGGTCAACGAGTGCCCGCGCACACCGGCGCCGTAGAGCGCAGCCATGACCGCGTTGTGCGCCGCGAGCCCGACGATCCACGCGTACAGCGCCACGACCGGCCGACGCCAGACGAGAATCGCGGCGCCGGCCAGCAGGAGCCCGTACGCCCCGAGCGCAAGACCCGAGATCACGGTGCGAGGGTACAGTGGGCGGATGCCCTATGTTGTCACGAGGAAGCGTCGCTTGACTTTTTGACTTATGTCCGTTCGTCGGTAAAGGTTCGCCCCGACGTGTCGCTTGCACCCGAGTTCACGAGAGAGACCGAGCCGCTGGGGGTGCGCCTCCGGCGCTTGCGGCTCACGAGCGGCCTCTCCCAGCGCGAGCTCTCCTCGCCCGGAGTCTCTTACGCGTACATCTCGCGGATCGAGGCCGGCGCTCGGACTCCTTCTGTCAAGGCGCTGCGGATGCTGGCGCGGAAGCTCAGCGTCTCGGTCGAGTACCTCGAGACCGGCAGCGACATCCGCGACGTGGACGAACGGGAACTACGACTCGCCGACGCGGAGCTCGAGCTGAGGCTCGCCGACGACCAGGAGGCAGCCGAGCGGAAGCTGGAGGCGATCCTCGAGGAGGCGCAGCAGGCCGGAGACGGTGGAGCGGCGACACGAGCGCGGATCGGGATCGGACTTGCCGCCGCCGCGCGCGGAAACCATCTCGACGCGGTCGAGCAGCTCGAGCGCGCCGTCGCCGACCATCCGATCGCACCCGCGGCACGGCCCGACGTGTACGCGACGCTCGGCCGATCCTATGCCGCCCTCGGTGCGCCGGAGCGTGCGGTGCGCCTGTTCGAGCGGTGCCTCGGCGAGCTGATCGAGTCCGTCCCCGAAGACACCGACACTCAGATCCGCTTCGCAACCTTCCTCAGCAACGCGCTCAGCGATGCGGGCGAGTACGCGCGCGCGGCCGAGGTCGTCAAGGACGCGTTGCACCGGGCGGACACGAACAACGACTCGTACACGCGCATTCGCCTGCACTGGTCGCTCGCGCGCACCTCCGGGCTCGAAGGCCGGTCGAGCGATTCGCTCGAGCACATGCGCCGCGCGATCGCGCTGCTCGAGGAGACCGATCACAACCTGCAGCTCGCGCGTGCGTATCTCCTCTCCGCCGGGATCGAATGGCAGGGGCAGCGGGGTGAAGAGGCGCAGGCGCACCTTGACCACGCCGAGCGACTGTTCGGAGCTCAGGCGGAAGCGGTCGACCGCGGGATGCTCTGGATCGGCGGCTCGCGGCTCGCCGCGCTGGACGGCGACGGTGACAACGCCGTGGAGCTCGCCCGCTCGGCCATGGACGTGCTCGGAGACTCCAATGGCACCGAGCAGGGCGCCGCCGTTTGGGCGCTCGGCGAAGGCCTCGCGCTCCAGGGCGACGTGGACAGCGCCGACCACGCGTTCCGCCGCGCCGTCGACCTGCTCAGCGTGAACGGCCGCCGACATGACGCCGCGCTAGCGTGCGCGTCGTGGAGCCGCTTCCTCCAGAAGGCGGGCCGAGACGACGAGGCCGCCAGGGTGCGCCAGCGCGCGACCGACCTCGGACTCTCGATCCAGCCCGAGACAGCCGGCTAGGGATGGCTCTCTCGAGGGAGGTCCGGCCCGCGGGGCCGTACTCCCTCGCACTCTCGGCCCGGCTCGCCGGCGACGCGACTCGGTCGTTCCGGGACGGCGTGTTCACAGCGGTCGTCGAGGTGGAAGGGAAGCTCGAGCTCGTCCGTGCACGCCAGCGGAGCGGCGGGGCGGTGCTCGCCGAGAGCTCCAGCGAGGAGGGCCTCGAGCGGCTGCGCTTCGTCCTCGCGCTTGACGACGACCACTCCGAGTTCCTCCGCCGCTTCGGCCGCGACCCGCTGCTCCGGGAGGCGACCTGGCGGCTGCGCGGGCTCCGTCCGGTCCGCGTGGCGACGGTGGCCCAGGCTCTCCTCCGCGCGCTTTGCGGCCAGCTGATCGAGGCCAAGCGGGCGCGGAACACGGAGCGGCGGATCATCCGCGCCGCAACTCCCGCGCACGAGCCGACCGGCCTGCACGCGCCGCCGACGTGTGCGACGCTCGGGCGGCTCGCTCCTGCGGAGCTTCGTGCCCACGGTCTGCACGCGCGGCGCGGCGCGACGCTCGTACGGCTGTGCCGCGGGCTCGAGCTCGAGCGACTGAAGGCGCTGCCGAGCGACGCCGTCGCGGAGCGACTACGGCGCGAGCGCGGCCTCGGGCCGTGGTCGATCGGGGTCGTCTGCCTCGAGGGGCTCGGGCGGCGCGAGTACGGGCTCGCGGGTGATCTCGGCCTCGTCAAGCTCGCCTCCGCGCTGCGCGGACGCTACGTCGAGGCCGACGAGACGGTCGAGCTGCTGGAGCCCTACGGGGAATGGGCCGGGCTCGCGAGCGTCTACCTGCTGGCCGCGTTCGGGCGCGGTCTCGTCCCCTTGCCGGACGGCGCACGCGTGCGGAGGCCGCCGACGTGGCTGGAGCCCGCAGCGACGTTCTCGTGACGAGGCGGACGCGCGCGGGTTCGCCTTCCGCGACGGTGTGACGCTCGCGCCCCGATCCCGCTTCCCTCCGCTCGTCGAGCTCCTTTCCTAGACTGAGGCCATGGCTGACGAGCGCAGGATCGCGATCCTCGGCGTGGGGAAGATCGGCGAGTCGCTGCTCGGCGGGCTCCTCAGCTCCGGCTGGCGAAACGCCGACGAGATCGTGGTCACCGGCCGCCGCGACGAGCGGTTGCGGGAGGTGGCGGCGCGGCACGGCGTCCGCGCGACGCGCTCGAACGCCGAGGCGGTCTCGGGGGCGGCGCTCGTCGTGATCGCGGTCAAGCCGCAGGACTTCGACGTCCTGCTCGGCGAGATCGGCGGGCTGCTGGGCCCGGAGCAGACCGTACTATCGGTCGCAGCGGCGATCCCGACCGCGCGAATCGAGGCGCGGCTGGCGCCGGGCGTCCCCGTCGTACGCGCGATGCCGAATGCACCCTCGCTCGTCCACGAGGGCATGGCCGGTCTCTGCGCGGGCGCGCATGCGGGCGACGAGCAGCTCGCGCTGGCGGAGGAGGTGCTGGCGCATCTCGGGGCGGTCGCGCGGGTGCCGGAGCGCCTGATGGACGGCGTCACCGCCGTGTCCGGCTCGGGTCCCGCCTACTTCGCGCTGCTCGCCGAGGCGATGATCGAGGCCGGCATCCTGCTCGGCCTCTCGCGCGAGGTCTCGACCCAGCTCGTCGTGCAGACGATGCTGGGCACGGCGCACCTGCTGCGGGACGAGCAGATGCACCCCGTGGAGCTGCGCGAAGCGGTCACCTCCCCCGGCGGGACGACGATCCGGGCGATCCAGGAGCTCGAGACGGCGGGCGTGCGCGCGGCGTTCCTGAATGCGATCCAGGCGGCGATGGAGCGGTCGCGAGAGCTGGCCGCGGGAGAGCTGTGAACGACATCGAGCTCGTCGTCGTCGAGGACGAACAGGAGGTCGCCGCTGCCGTCGCGGCCCGGCTCGTCCGGGCGGCCGACGAGGGCGGCAACGTCGTTCTCACCGGCGGCACGACGCCACAGAAGGCCTACGAGCAGGCGGCGAGGGACGCGCCCGACTGGAGCAGCGTCGAGCTCTGGTGGGGCGACGAGCGCTGCGTCCCTCCCGACGACGAGAGCTCGAACTACGGGATGGCGAAGACGGCGTTGCTGGACAACCTCGCCCTGCGGCCGGCAGCGGTGCACAGGATCGAGGGCGAGCTCGGCAAGGACGAGGCCGCCGAGCGTTACGAGCAGGAGCTCGGCGACACGCCGCTCGACCTCCTCCTCCTCGGCGTGGGCCCGGACGGCCACGTCGCCTCCCTCTTCCCGAACTTCCCGGCGCTCGACCGCCGCGGCCGGCGCGTCCTGCCGACCAATCCGGGCTTCGAGCCGTACGTCGACCGCGTGACGCTGAGCGTGCCGACGCTGTGCGCAGCGAGCGAGATCCTGTTCCTCCTGTCCGGCGAGGGCAAGGCCGACGCGGCCCGCCGGGCCTTCGGCGAGGCCCCCGGCCCCGACACGCCGTCGAGCCTCGTGCGCTCGACGCACGGGAGAACCTGGGCCGTGCTCGATCGCGCGGCTGCGTCACAGCTCGATCTGTGACAGACTTCGCCTATATATAGCCGACCTCGGGGGCAGGCGGATGCAGGAGACATTGACGCTCGACAAGCCGGAGCAGCTGAAAGCGCTCGGCCATCCGCTGCGGGTGCGCGTCCTCGAGATGCTCGGTGGGGAAGGCGAGCAGGACTGGCAGCTGACGAACCGGGAGCTCGCGCAGCGGCTCGGGGTCGATCCCGGGCACCTCCACTTCCACGTGCGAATGCTGCTCAAGGCGGGGCTGATCGAGCTCGCCGACGGCGGCGGCGGCGGCCGCGAGAAGCCCTATCGCTCGGTCGCGAAGGTCTTCCGCGTCGCCCCGGAGTTGCTCGCCGCCGGCGGGGCGAAGGATCTCCAGGCGGCGATGATCGACCAGGTGCAGCGGGCGCACACGCTCTACTCGGCCGAGGGAAGGTTCCGCGGGGCCCAGCTCGAGCTGAAGCTCAGCATCGATCGCGCGCTCGAGCTGATGTCCGCCTTCCTCGCCGCGGCCCGCGACCTGGAGGACGACTCGTCGGCCCAGATCGTCCTCACGATGTTCGCGCACCCGCCGGCGCAGCAGGACTAGTGGTCAAACCACTAGTCAGCCGGGAGCATGGGTGAGCTGAGCTCGATCTCGAGCTCGCGGCGGGCCGCGAGCGCCTGCAAGACGAGCACCGTATCCGCGACGGGTACGTCCTCGAGGTACTCCTCGCGCTTCTCGAACGAGTCGAGCACGTCCTCGACCGCCTCGGTGTAGCCGAGCGGATCCTCGGCCGCGATCGTCGCCAGTGCGTCGCCGACGTCGGTCGGGAACCCATCGTGCGTGCGCAGAGAGTCGGCGAGCGCACGCGCCTCGCGGTACCGGGCCAGGACGAGGAGCGCGAGACACGCGGCGTAGCGGCCGATCGGAGAATCCGCCTGGGCGGCGCCCTCGGCCAGCGTCCAGCGGGCGGCCTCCTCGGCTGCCGCTTCGTCGCCGGCGAGGAGCAGCGCCTTGATCGCGCCGATCGTCCGGCCCCAGCTACCGGGCGGCGCGTCGGGGTAGCTCTCGCGGTAGCGCTCCGCAGCGCGGTGGAACCACTCGCCGGCCCGCCGCCGGTCACCGAGCATGAGATACGCGAGACCCGCGCCGCCGGCTGCGTTCGCGATCCGGGTCAGCTGCCGCTGCCGGGCCTCCGGATCGCCGGCGTCGTCGAGCCGCGCCTCGCCGTCGCGGTAGCGCTCCTCCTCCCTCGATACGTGCTCCCGCCACTCCGCCACCGGAAGAGCTTACGGTGGCACGGCGTTCAACACGGGCCGGGTGCGCGTTCTCCAGGGCTATCTGCCCGAGCCGATCCCGAACGCGGTCGACATCGTCGTCGCGAACCTCCCGTACCTTCCCGAGGCCGAGCTCGAGGAGCGCACGACCGCCCGCGACGAGACGCGGCCGGTTGGGACTGCGTAGGCTTGCGTCGTGGCCCACGACGACTGGCGGATCCGGATCGAGCTCCCGGACGAGGAGGGAGCACGCGGCCTCCTCGATCGGCTCGGGCTGGGCACGAGCGACGCCGAGGAGCTCGCCCAGGAGCTGCGCGAGCGCCGGCTGGCCGTATCCCGCGACGGCGAGGCGGTCTTCGTCTACGCCTCGTCCGGGATGGAGGCGGAGCAGGCGAGCCGCGCCGTCGAGAAGGAGCTCCGCGGGTCGGGCCTCGAGCCGCGCCGCCTGGTCAGCGAGCGGTGGCTCGCCGAGGATGAGCGCTGGGACGACGAGCCCTCGGAGCCTGTCGCCGAGGAGGATCTCCTTGCGCGCGGGTATGCGCCGTGGGAGGTGCGCGTCGAGGCGAAGACCCTCGGCGAGGCGCGCGAGCTCGCCGAGCGGCTCGAATCCGAGGGCTACGGCGTCTCGCGCACGTTCACCTACGTCTTCGCGGGCACGTCCACGCGCGAGGAGGCGGTCGAGCTGGCGCGCCGCATCCACGGCGAGGTCGAGCCAGGCGGAGAGCTCGTCTACGAGGTGCGGCCGCTCAATCCATTCGCCGTTTTCGGGGGAATGGGCGCGTAGATCGCGTATACTGGGCGCAGCCGCTCGCCTTGGGGTATTCGCGAGCAGGCCCTTTCTGGACAGTTTGCAGCGCACCGAGCGCTGCGTGCATGCAGGAGATCACTTCGCAGCCGACGATCGCGTCGGAGGCCACGGACGGTCTGGCGGCCGCCGCCCTCCGAGCGGAAGCCTGGGCCGGAGAGCCCTTTCTGCACGAGGGCGAAGACGCTGCGCAGGCGCTCGCTCCGAAGACCTCGAGGCGCCGGGCGCTGGACGAGACCCTGGCCGAGATCGAGGCGGGGCGTCGCACGCCGACCCCCGACTGGAAGGTGCGCTTCGGCCTGATGCTCGGGCTCGAGCGCGTGCTCGCCGAGCAGCCGCCGCACCTCGCCTCGGGAACCGAGCTCCGCCGCCACCAGGTCGACGCGCTCGCCGGGATGCTGACCGAGCTGATCGCGTCGCACGAGCAACTCGCGCAGAACGGCGGCGGCGCCGTTGCGGAGGAGGTTGTCGAGGAGGACGAGGAGGACGAGCCCACCGAGGACTCGACCGAGGACGCGCTCGAGGCTGACGAAGACGTGCCGGAGGAGGAGCTCGACCCGGCGGAAGATCCCGGAGCAGCCCGCCGTTATCGTTTCCGCCACCCCACCGCGTCGGGCAAGACGATCGCCGCGGCCGGATTCGTCGAGGCGGCGCGCACGCTCGGAGTCCTGATCCTCACGCACCGCCGTCTGCTCGTCTCCCAGTTCCAGCGCGACCTCACGACCGAGAGCTACGGCGACCGCTTCCACGACATCATCGAGGCCGGCAAGGAGCCGCTGAAGGGGAACCCGCTGACGATCCAGACCTACGCCTGGTTCGCGCGGCACGTCGACTCGATCTCCCGCGATGCCTACCAGCTCGTGATCTGCGACGAGGCGCACACGGCACTCGGAGAGAAGACCTCGGCGGCGATCCGGAGCTTCCCGGAGCCGGTCTACATCGGGATGACCGCGACCGAGCAGCTGATCGCGAAGCAGGTCTCGGACGTCTTCCCGGCCTCGGTGGACGACCTCCCGCTCGCCGACGCCGCGCGCCGAGGGCTGATCGCGCCGCTCCGCTGCCTGCGCGTCCCGCCCGCCGCGGCGATCTCCTCCGTCCCGATCGTGGGCGGCGACTTCGAGGAGGCGGCGCTCGCCGCCGCGCTCGACCACCAGGCCCTGAACCAGGCGGCTGCGAGCCTCTACCGCGACCGCTTCGACGACACGCCCGGAATCGTCTACGCGGCCGGGGTCGAGCACGCGTACAACCTGGCGAAGGAGTTCCGCGCCACCGGCATCAAGGCCGAGGCGGTCTCCGGGCGCACCCCGCCGGTCAAGCTCGCCGAGACGCTCGCCGCCTACGAGCGCGGCGAGATCAACGTGCTGATCAACGCGATGCTGCTTGCCGAGGGCTGGAACTCCCCGCGCGCGACCGTCTGCATGCACCTCGCACCGACGGCGTCGAAGCGCGTCTACCAGCAGCGAATCGGCCGGATCATGCGCACGCACCCGCGTAAGGAGGCCGGCGTCGTCCTCGACTTCGTCAACAAGTCGTCGACGCACCACGACCGGGTCGTCTCCCTCCATTCGCTGCTCGACTCCGACTTCTACCGGGAGGGTGCGCGCGTCACCCCGGCCCCGCGTCGCCGCGTCCGCCGCAGCGCCCGGCGCAAGCTCACGCCGGCGCCGTGGCTCGTCCCGGTCACGCCTGACGTTCGCCGCCG
>JBBSHO010000043.1:0-9334 GCA_038253005.1 Gaiellales bacterium | reverse complement strand
GGTCGAGTCGCCGAAGTCGGTGGCGCGCGGCCTCCAGCGGGTCGGCCGCGCGGGCCACGAGCTCGGAGCCGTTTCGAAGGGAAGGATCTTCCCGAAATTCCGCGCCGACCTGCTCGAGTCGGCAGTCGTCGCGCAGCGGATGCGGGAGGGGGCGATCGAGGAGACCGTGATCCCGCGCAACCCGCTCGACGTGCTCGCGCAACAGATCGTCGCGATCTCCGCGGAGGAGGAGATCGAGGTCGCCGAGCTCCACGACCTCGTCCGCGGCGCCTATCCGTTCGCCGACCTCTCCCGCCAGCAGCTCGAGAACGTGCTCGACATGCTCGCCGGTCGGTATCCGTCGGACGAGTTCGCCGAGCTTCGCCCGCGGATCGTCTGGGACCGCACGGCGGGGGTGATCCGCGGCCGCACCGGCGCTCAGCGGCTCGCCGTCACGAACGCCGGGACGATTCCCGACCGCGGGCTCTTCGGCGTCCACCTGGTCAACGGCGGCGGGCGGGTCGGGGAGCTGGACGAGGAGATGGTCTACGAGGCGCGCGCCGGCCAGACGTTCCTGC
Source organism: Gaiellales bacterium (assembly GCA_038253005.1). Lineage (GTDB taxonomy): Bacteria > Actinomycetota > Thermoleophilia > Gaiellales > Gaiellaceae > 3-1-20CM-4-69-9. The sequence continues at coordinate 8,777 of JBBSHO010000043.1, read as the reverse complement.
TCGGCGCCTCGTCGTGGCGGATCGAGGAGATCACGCGCGACCGCGTGCTCGTCTCGCCGGCGCCGGGCGTGCCGGGCGCCGTGCCGTTCTGGAAGGGCGAAGGGGTCGGACGGCCGTACGAGCTCGGCGAGGCGATCGGCAGGGCCTCGCGCGAGCTCGTCGCGCTCTCGCGCCCGAAGGCCGTCAAGCGCCTGACCGAGCGGCACTCGCTCGACGAGCGCGCCGCCGGAAACCTGCTCGCGTTCCTGCACGAGCAGGCCGAGGCGACCGGCGCCGTACCCTCCGATCGCACCGTCGTCGTCGAGCGCTTCCGCGACGAGATCGGCGACTGGCGCGTTTGCATCCTCACGCCCTTCGGCGCCCGCGTGCACGCGCCGTGGGCGATGGCGATCGGCGCGCGGTTGCGCGAGTCGCTCGGTCTCGAGGTCAGCTCGATCTGGTCGGACGACGGGATCGCGCTCCACCTTCCGGACGCGGACGCGCCGAGCGGGTGGGGAGAGGAGATCGCGATCGCACCCGACGAGCTGGAGGACCTCGTCGTCCGGGAGATCGGCCAGAGCGCGCTCTTCGGCGCGCGCTTCCGGGAGAACGCGGCGCGCGCCCTCCTGATCCCGCGGCGCCGGCCGGGCCAGCGAACGCCGCTCTGGCAGCAGCGGCTGAAGGCGCAGGGGCTCTTGCAGGTCGCGCGTCAGTACGGCTCGTTCCCGATCATCCTCGAGACCTACCGCGAGTGCCTCCAGGACGTGTTCGACCTCCCCGCGCTGAAGCGACTGCTGACCGGCTTGCGTACGCGCGAGCTCGACCTCGTGGAGATCGAGACGGCCTCCGCGTCGCCCTATTCGACCTCGCTCCTCTTCGACTACGTCGCGAACTACATGTACGAGGACGACACGCCTCCGGCCGAGCGGCGGGCGCAGGCGCTCTCGCTCGACCGCGACCTGCTGCGCGAGCTGCTCGGCCAGGAGGAACTGCGTGACCTGCTCGACCGAGACGCGGTCTCCGAGGTCGAGCGGCGGCTGCGCGGCGATCCGCGAAACCCGGACCAGCTCCACGACCTGCTTCGCCTGCACGGCGACCTGCGCGCCGGGGAGTTCGACGAGGCGTTCGCCGCGATCCTGCTCGCCGAGCGGCGCGCCCTGGCGATTCGCTTCGCCGGCGACGAGCGCCTGATCGCGGCCGAGGACGCGGGCCGCTACCGCGACGCGCTCGGAGCGATGCCGCCGAGCGGGCTGCCGGAGGCGTTCCTCGGGGGCGGGCCCGAGTCGCTCGAGCAGCTCGTCCTTCGCTACGCGCGGGGCCGGGGGCCCTTCACGACCGCGCAGGCGAACGAGCGGTTCGGACGTGACGTCGAACCGCAGCTCCATGCTCTCGAGCGGGCGGAGAAGCTCGTGCGCGGAGAGCTCCGTCCGGGGGGCGCGGAGCGCGAGTGGTGCGAGCTGGACGTGCTCCGGCGCCTGCGCCGCGCCTCGCTCGCCGCGCTTCGCAAGGAGGTCGAGCCGGCGGAACAGGCGGCGCTGGGGAAGTTCCTGCCGCACTGGCACGGCGTCGACCGGCGCGCGACGCTGCGCGAGTCGCTCGTCCCCTTGCAAGGGCTCGCGCTGCCGGTGTCGCTGTGGGAGTCGGAGGTGCTGCCGCGCCGGGTCCCAGGCTATGGGCCGGGCCAGCTCGATCAGCTCTGCGCGTCCGGCGAGGTCGTCTGGATCGGCGCCGGGCTCGACCGGACGGCGATCTTCTTCCGGGAGGACGCGCCGCTCCTCGGCCGCCCCGGCGCCGCCACCTCGCCCGATCAGGACGCGCACGAGCGCATCCGGGACGTCCTCGGCCGCAGCGCCGAGTTCTGGTACGACGTGGTCGCCGCGACGTGCCTCGAGCCCGAGGTCGCGCTCCCAGCCCTCTGGGACCTCGTCTGGGCCGGCGAGGTGACGAACGACGCATGGACGCCGCTCCGAGCCGGCCGCCGCTATCAGGCCCCGCGGGCCGCCCGCGGCCGCCCGCGCCGCTTCTCGCGCCAGCGCGCCGCCGGGATCACCGCGACGCAGGGCCGATGGTCGCTCGCCCACCGTCTCTTCGAGCCACGGCCGGGGTCAGACCCCGGACGTGTCCCGGACCGGCGTGCCCTGGCGGAGCTGCTGCTCGAGCGGCAGGGGATCGTCACCCGCGACGGCGTGCGCGCCGAGGGGATTCCAGGCGGCTACGGGGCCGTCTACGGCGAGCTGAAGGCGCTCGAGACGATCGGGGTCTGCCGGCGAGGCTACTTCGTCGAGGGACTCGGCGGCGCCCAGTTCGCGCCGCCCGGCGCGGTGGAGCGCCTCCGGGAGCTCCGTCCCCGGGAGGGAGAGGAGCCGGAGCCGCTCGTCCTCGCCGCCGCCGACCCGGCCCAGCCCTACGGCGCCGCGCTGCCGTGGCCGAAGCGGGCCGGCGCCCACGCCGCTCGCGTCGCCGGCGCCCACGTCGTCCTCCTCGGCGGCCTCGCGGCGCTCTTCGTTGAGCGCGGGGGCCGCTCGCTCGTCCCGCTCCGGGAGCCGGAGGACGGCTGGCTCCGGCCCGCGCTCGCCGCGCTCGTCGCCCAGGTGCGGGCCGGCGGAGCAAAGCGCCTGGCGGTGGAGCGTTTCGACGGCCGCCCGGTCGCCGAGACCGAGATCATGCCGCTCCTGCTCGAGGCCGGCTTCCTCGCGGGCCCGCGCCGCGTCGTCCTCCGGCCCTAGCCTCTCGCGCCGCCAGCGGCGGCGTTTGAGGGAGGGAGCGGGCGGCAAACAGGTCCATCGGAGAGCGAGCCAAAGAGATCGGAGCGCGATGGGAAAGCTGACCGCAGACTTCCTCCTCGAACGACTTGCCGAGAACGGCGTCAAGCGCATCTACGGCTACCCCGGCGACGGGATCAACGCGATCGTCGGCGCGCTCGAGCGCCACAAGGACAAGCTGGAGTTCGTCCAGGTGCGCCACGAGGAGATGGCGGCCTTCATGGCCTGCGCGCACGCGAAGTGGACCGGCGAGGTCGGCGTCTGCCTCGCCACCTCGGGCCCCGGCGCGATCCACCTCCTGAACGGCCTCTACGACGCGAAGCTCGACCACCAACCGGTGCTCGCGATCGTCGGCCAGCAGGCTCGCATGGCGCTCGGCGGCAACTACCAGCAGGAGGTCGACCTCGTCACGCTCTTCAAGGACGTCGCGCCGGACTACGTCCAGATGGCTTCCGACCCGGCGCAGGTCCGTCACCTCGTCGACCGCGGCCACCGCATCGCCGCGGCCCGGCGCGCGGTCACCTGCCTGATCATCCCGAACGACGTGGCGGAGGAGCCGGCCGAGGAGGATCCTCCGCGCGAGCACGGCTCCGTCCACTCCTCGCCGGGCTACACGGCTCCGCGCGTCCTGCCCCCCGAGAGCCAACTGAAGGCGGCCGCCCAGCTTCTGAACGATGGCCAGAAGGTCGCGATGCTCGTCGGCCAGGGCGCCCTGCACGCGACCGACGAGGTGATCGAGGTCGCCGAGAAGCTCGGCGCCGGCGTCGCGAAGGCCCTGCTCGGCAAAGCCGCCGTCCCGGACGACCTTCCCTACGTCACCGGCTCGATCGGCCTGCTCGGCACGAAGCCGTCGTGGACGCTGATGAACGAGTGCGACACGCTGTTGATGGTCGGCTCCTCGTTCCCGTACTCGGAGTGGCTCCCGAAGCCCGGCCAGGCCCGCGGCGTCCAGATCGACATCGAGGGCACGATGCTGAACATCCGCTACCCGATGGAGCTCGGCCTCGTCGGCGACTCGAAGGAGACGTTGAAGGAGCTGCTGCCCCTCCTCCGCAGGAAGGAAGACCGCTCGTGGCGCGCGCAGATCGAGGGCGAGGTGGAGGAGTGGTGGCGCCTGCTCGACGACCGCGCGCACCAGGAGGCGGATCCGATCAACCCGCAGCTCCTGTTCTGGGAGCTGTCGAAGGTGCTGCCGCCCGACGCGATCATCTCCTCCGATTCCGGCTCGTCCGCGAACTGGTACGCGCGTGACGTCAAGCTCGGACGCGGCCACCTGGCCTCGCTCTCGGGAACCCTCGCGACGATGGGGCCGGGCGTGCCGTATGCGATCGCGGCGAAGTTCTGCCATCCGGGGAGGCCGGCGATCGCGCTCGTCGGCGACGGAGCCATGCAGATGAACGGCATGGCCGAGCTGATCACGGCGGCGAAGTACTACCACCAGTGGGAGGACCCGCGGCTCGTCGTGCTCGTGCTCGCGAACCAGGACCTGAACCAGGTCACCTGGGAGCAGCGCGCGATGGAGGGCGATCCAATGAACCCGATGACGCAACGGATCCCGGAGGTGAACTACGCGGCCTTCGCCGACCTGATCGGGCTGAAGGGCGTCCGGGTCGAGACCCAGGACGAGATCGAGGGGGCCTGGGACCAGGCCTTCTCCGCCGACCGGCCGGTCGTGATCGACGCGCTCACCGACCCGAACGTGCCCCCGCTGCCGCCGCACATCAACGTCAAGCAGGCGAGGTCGTTGCTCTCGGCGCTACGCAAGGGCGACCCGGAGGGCCGCGGCATCGTCGACCAGTCGTTCAAGGAGAAGATCCTGGAGTTCCTCCCCGGCCGGTAATGGCGACCGCCACGAAGACAGCCGTCGAGAAGCTCGAGGTCTCGGCGTACACGATCCCGACCGACGAGCCTGAGTCGGACGGAACGGCCGAATGGGATTCGAGCACGATCGTCGTGGTCGAGGCGCACGCGGGCGACGAGGTCGGGCTCGGCTACACCTACGGTGACGTCGCGAGCGGGAAGGTGATCGAGTCGAAGCTCGCCGGCGTGGTCGAGGGCCGCGACGCGCTCGCGGTGACCGCGACGTGGGAGGAGATGGGCAAGGCCTGCCGCAACCTCGGGCGCCCTGGTGTGGCCTCGATGGCGATCGCCGCGGTGGACACGGCGCTCTGGGACCTGAAGGCGCGGCTTCTCGAGCTTCCGCTCGCGACCGTTCTCGACGCCGTCCATGAGGAGGCGCCGATCTACGGCAGCGGCGGCTTCTGCTCGTACTCGGACGAGCGCCTCGCGGAGCAGCTCGGGGGCTGGGCGCAGGAGGGCGTCTCGCGGGTGAAGATGAAGGTCGGGCGCGAGCCGGAGCGCGACCTCCACCGGGCGGGGGTCGCACGCGAGGCGATCGGCGACGACACGGAGCTCTTCGTCGACGCGAACGGGGCGCTGACGCGGAAGCAGGCGCTTCGGTTCGCCGAGGAGTACGCAGAGCTCGACGTGCGCTGGTTCGAGGAGCCGGTCACCTCCGACGACCTCGAGGGGCTGCGCCTGCTGCGCGACCGCGCGCCGGGCGGGATGGACGTCGCGGCCGGCGAGTACGGCTACATGCTCCCGTACTTCCACCACATGCTCGCCGCAGGCGCCGTCGACTGCCTCCAGGCCGACGTGACGCGGTGCGAGGGGATCACCGGTTTCCTCCGCGTGGCGGCGCTCTGTGAGGCGCGCTCGCTCGACCTCTCCGCCCACTGCGGCCCCTCGATCCACCTGCATCCGTGCTGCGCGGTCGTTCCGCTGCGGCACCTCGAGTACTTCCACGATCATGCGCGGGTGGAGAACCTGCTCTTCGACGGCGTCGTCGAGCCGGACGGCGGCGTCCTCCGGCCCGACCTCTCCCGGCCTGGGAACGGCCTCGAGCTGAAGCGCGCGGACGCGGAGCGTTACGCGGCATGATCGGGCGCCTGCTCGCCAACATCCGCGACGGTCGCATGCAGCGAGCGCTCGCGCTCTCCACCGCGCTCAGCGCGCCGCCGCTCGCGTTCGAGATCTACCTCGAGCACTACAAGGGCTCGTTCGGCGACAAGTGGATGTGGACGCCGATCGTGCTCACGCCGCCGCTGACCGCGGCGGGGATCGCGGGCTTCTGCTCCGAGCGCGCCGCGAGGACCTGGCTCCCCGCTGTCTCCGCCCTGTACGCGCTGGACGGCGCGATCGGGATCTGGACGCACTTCCGCGGCGTGCAGAAGCGACCGGGCGGGTTCTCCGAGCCGACCTACAACCTCGTGATGGGCCCGCCGCTCCTCGCCCCCGGGGCGCTCGCGATGGTGGGCGGCATGGGCCTCCTGGCCGCCCTGCTCCCTCGCGAGCGGTAATCGCCGCGGATGGACTTCCGCGATCCGTACCACCTCCCGAACCTCCGGCGGGACACCGACCCGGCCGACCCGGACGACCTCCCGCGACAGCGCCGCGGCGTGACGCCGCAGATGCACGGCCGCTACCCCGACTGGGACGTGATCGAGCAGGCGAGCCACTGGGACGAGGCGACCCGCAAGGTCGTGCTCCCGCGGGTCGAGAGCCCGCCCGGGATCCGCTTCTTCACGCCCGGCGAGGCGGAGACGCTCAAGGCCTTCTGCGACGTCGTCACGCACCAGTATCGCGAGCCACGCATTCCCGTCCTCTCCTTCGTCGACGAGAAGCTGCTCGCCGGACGACTGGACGGCTACCAGTACGAGGACATGCCGGACGACCGCGTGACGTGGCAGCTCGTCGCCCAGGGTCTCGACCACTCGGCGCGAACGGAGTGGCGGGCGGAATCCTTCGCGCGCGCGCCGTCGGCGGTGCGGGAGGACGTCGTCGCGGTCTTCGCGAACGGGAAGCTGCGCGGCGGCGCCTGGGAGGGTCTGAACGTCGATCGGGCTTGGAAGGTCGTGACGCGCCAGATCCTGGCCGCCTTCTACGCCCACCCGTGGGCCTGGAACGAGATCGGCTTCGGCGGCCCGGCCTATCCTCGCGGCTACGCGGCCTTCGGCAACGACCACCTCGGTGACCGCGAGCGGTGGGAGCCGCACGAGGCCTTCACCGTCGATCCCGTCGAGGACACGAAGCAGCGAGGGATCGATTGAGCGTCAAGACGCTCCTCGCGAAGGGCTCGGTCGCCATGCCGAAGGACAACGACTCGGCCTTCCTGCTCGACCGCCACAAGCGCGGGCTCCAGAACCTCGACCGCATGGCGCGCTATCCGAAGACGCAGGCCGTCGACCTGGTCGTCGTCGGCGCCGGCGCCGGCGGGACGGTGCTCGCGCAGCGGCTCGCGCGCGCCGCGTGGAAGGTCGTGCTGCTTGAGAAGGGGCCGTTCTGGGATCCCGACCGAGACTGGGTCAGCGACGAGGCCGGCTCGCACGCCCTGTACTGGACCGACAAGCGGATCATCGGCGGCAGCGACCCGGTCGAGATGGGCAAGAACAATTGCGGCCAGGGAGTCGGCGGCTCGATGACGCACTTCGCCGGCTACACGCCGCGCTTCCATCCCTCCGACTTCGAGGTGCGCACGCGCGACGGCGTCGCCGCCGACTGGCCGATCTCGTACTGGGATCTGAAGCCGTATTTCGAGCGGGTCGAGCTCGAGCTGCCCGTCGCGGGGCAGGACTGGCCGTGGGGCGATCCGCATTCCTATCCGCACGGGCCGCACCCGATCGCGGGCGCGGCGTCGGCGGCGTGGCGCGGCGCGCGCGAGTACGGGATCGAGATGCGCGTCGGCCCGGTCTCGATCACGAACGGCGTCTTCGGCCATCGCCCGCACTGCATCTACCGCGGCTACTGCGTCCAGGGCTGCAAGGTGAACGCGAAGGCGAGCCCCCTGATCACGCATCTGCCGGACGCGATCGAGCACGGGGTCGAGGTGCGCGCCGACTCGATGGCGGTCCGCGTGGAGGTCGACGAGACGAGCGGCCGGGTCAGCGGCGTCACGTACGTGCACGAGGGGCGGGAGGAGTTCCAGCCGGCCGACGCGGTCGCTGTCTGCGGGTACGCGATCGAGTCGCCCCGGCTCCTGCTCAACTCCACGAGCTCGCGTTTCCCGAACGGCCTCGCGAACGGCAACGACCTCGTCGGCCGCTCCGTGATGGTGCAGGGGGCGCCCCAGATCGCCGGGCGCTTCCCGGAGGCGTTGCGGATGTACAAGGCGCCGCCGCCGGAGGTCTCCTCGGAGGACTTCTACGAGACGGACGAGTCGCGTGGGTTCGCGCGCGGGTTCTCGATCCAGACCGTCGGACCGCTGCCGATCGACTGGGCCAACCACGTGCTCGCCGGCGGCCACTGGGGCGCGGCTCTGCGCGAGTACATGCGCGACTACAACCACTGGTCGGTGCTCGGCGTGCTCTGCGAGCTCCTTCCCTCCCCCGACAACCGGGTGACGCTCGCGAGCGAGGACGACCGCTACGGGATGCCGATCGCGAGGTTCGACTACTCGCTCGGCGAGAACGACAGGAAGAACATCGCGTACGCGGGCAGGATCCTGGAGGAGATCTGGGAGGGCGCCGGCGCGCAGGACACGCTTCGGATCGACCGCTACGCCCACCTCGTGGGCGGCTGCCGGATGGGCTTCTCGGCCGAGGACAGCGTGGTCGACTCGTCGCACCGGGCCTGGGGGATCCCGAACCTGTTCGTCGTGGACGGGAGCGTCTTTCCGACCCAGGGCGCCGCGAACCCGGCGCTCCCGATCATGGCGCTCGCCGACCGCTGCGCCGACCTGCTCAAGGGAAAGAAGCTCCGCTGAGCGCAGTGCTCGACCGGTGCGTCCTGAAGCGGTCCTTCGCGGACGCCGTCGAGGGCGAGGTCAGGTTCGACACGGCCACGCGCGCGCTCTACGCACTCGGCCGCTCGGCCACCAGTCGGCCACGCCACTTTCGGCCATGACCGGGGTCAGACCCCGGCCATGGCCCGACGGGCCACGTCCGGTGCCAGGCAGACGACGTGGCCGCTTCGGGCGAGACGGCCGAGGACGGGGCCGAAGCGGGCGTGTCGCCGCCCTCGCCTGCACGAACGCGCGGT
>JBBSHO010000042.1:0-9468 GCA_038253005.1 Gaiellales bacterium | reverse complement strand
TGGTTACGGCTTTGCAAACGGAATAGTCGGATTCCCGTGCAACTCAAGCGCGGAGCTCGGCGCCGAAGCGTTCCTCGAGCGCCTCGATCACGCGGCGGCGGAGCCGCGTCGCGTCCTCGTCGGTGAGCGTGCGCTCCGGCGACTGGAAGGCGACCGAGAAGGCGATCGACTTCTTCCCGGACGGAATCGGCGGCTCGCGATAGTCGCTGAGGAACCGAATCTCCCGCAGCTCCGGCCCGGCGGCCTCGCGGGCGGCCGCGAAGAGCTCGCCGGCCGCGGCCTGCGCGTCGACGACGAAGGCGAGGTCCTGACGCAGCGCGGGGTAGGAGATGACGTCCCGGTACTGGACGGGCTCGACCGAGGCCTCGAAGAGCACGCCGAGGTCGAGCTCGAAGACCCCCCATGTTCCTGCCAGGAGCGCCGGATGCAGCTCGCCGACGACCCCGGCGCCGAGACGCGCGCCGCGCGACGGGTGCAGGAGCGGATCGTCCGCCGGATCGAAGCTCGTCGCGACGTTCAAGGCGCGCTGAAGCGCCTCGACGGCGCCTTTCGCCCGCGAGAAGCCGCCCTCGACGACACCTGCCACGTGGACGCGCTCGTCGGGGAGCGGTCCGCCGGACGGGAGATAGACCCGCGCGATCTCGAACAGGGCGATCCGCTCGTTCCCGACCTCGGCGTTGCGCCCGGCGCTTCCGACCAGGCTCGGGAGGAGCGTCGTCCGCAGCACCGCGAGCTCGATCGTGATCGGCTCGGGAAGCCGAAGCGCGCGCGGGTCGCGATCCTCCTCAACGAGCGACGGCGTGTACGTCTCGGAGAAGCCGAGCCCGGCGAGCACGTTCTCGACGCGGCGGCGGAAGCGCTGCTCGGGGCTGAGGCGCCCGAACATCGCGCGCCGCAGCGGCAGCGTGAACGGGACGGCGTCGAGCCGGAAGCGCGCGATCTCCTCGATCACGTCGATCTCCCGCGTCACGTCGCGCGCGCGCCAGGTGGGGACGGTCACCTCGTCTTCGCCGACGTCGAAGCCGAGCCGGCGCAACAAGGCGCGCTGGTCGGCCGGGGGCGTCTCGAGCCCGATCACCTCGTCTGCGCGCTCGGTCCGGAACCGGACGATCGGCCGCTCCGGGAGGTCGCCGTGCACGTCGATCCCGCCCGCCCAGCGCGCGCCGGCGAGCTCGACGAGGAGCTCGGTCGCGAGTGCGGCGGCCTGAGGAGGGAGCCGCGGGTCGACCCCCTTCTCCCAGCGGTTCGACCCCTCCGTGCGCAGCCGCAGGCGCTCGGAGGTGCGGAAGAGACCGTAGGGCTCGAAGTTCGCCGCCTCGAGCAGGACGCTGGTCGTCTGCTCGGAGATCTCGGTCTCGTCCCCGCCCATGATCCCGGCGATCGCGATCGGGCGCCCGGCGTCGGCGATCATCAGATCCGAGGTGTCGAGCTTGCGCACCGTCCCGTCGAGGGTGCGCAGCTCCTCGCCGGCCGCGGCGCGCCGGACGACGATCCGTCCCTCCGCCAGGGTGTCGTGGTCGAAGGCGTGCAGCGGGTTGCCGAGCGCGAGCATGACGTAGTTCGTCACGTCGACGACGTTCGAGATCGGACGCACGCCGGCGTCGCTCAGGCGCGCGCGGAGCCACGCGGGTGACGGGCCGACCGCGACGTCGCGGAAGAGGCGCCCCACGTAGCGCGGGCAACCCTCGAGATCGTCGATCCGGACGTCGACGGGCTCGTCGCCGGACCGCTCGGGATCCTGGCCGGGCGGCGCCGCCAGCTCCAGGTCGTAGAGCGCGGCCACCTCGCGCGCGAGACCGTAGACCGACTGGAGATCCGGCCTGTTCCCCGTCGGATCGACGAGCAGGATCTTCTCGCCGAGCGGCAGCTTGTCCGTGAGCGGCGCCCCGGGCTCACAGGCGTCCGGGAGCAGCATGATCCCGGCGTGGTCGTGGCCGAGCTCGACCTCGTCCTCGGCGAGGATCATCCCGTTCGAGAGCTCGCCGCGCAGCGTCGTCGACTCGAGCTTCCGCCCGTTCGGAAGGACGGCGCCCGGCAGCGCGACCGCCACCGTCGCCCCCGCGCCGAAGTTCCACGCGCCGCAGACGATCTGCCGCGGCTCCCCCTCCCCCACGTCCACCTGACAGAGCTGCAGCCGGTCGGCGTTCGGATGCTTCCCGGCCTGGAGCACGCGCCCGACGAGGAAGAGGTCGAGATTGCCGTCGCTGTCCGGGACGCCGCGCCGCTCGATCCCCTCCACCTCAGCGGCGGCGACGCTGAGTCGCTCCGCCAGCTCCGGAAGCGGCATCTCGATGGCGACGTAGTCGCCCAGCCAGGAAACCGGAACTCTCAAAACTGGCGAACGACGCGGAGGTCGGGCGACCAGAGCGGGCGGATCTCGGAGATGTCGTGCCGGAGCTGAGCCGCGCGCTCCAGCCCGCAGCCGAAGGCGAAGCCGCTCCACTCGTCCGGATCGAGGCCGACGTTCTCGAACACCGCAGGGTCGACCATGCCGGACCCGCCCAGCTCGATCCAGCCGGAGTACTCGCACGTGCGGCAACCCTCGCCGCCGCAGACGCCGCACGACACGTCGGGCTCCATCGACGGCTCGGTGAACGGGAAGAACTGCGTGCGGAAACGCACCCGCCGGTCGTCGCCGAACAGCGCCCGGATCACGTGTAGCAGCGTCCCCTTGAGATCGGCGAGCGTCAGCCCTTTGTCGACGGCGAGCCCCTCGAACTGGTGGAAGATCGGGTAGCGCGTCGCGGTGATTGCGTCGCGCCGGTAGACACGGCCGATCGAGACCATGTAGATCGGCGGCTCGCGCTCCTCCAGCGCATGGATTTGGGACGGAGACGTCTCGGTTCGCAGCAGCCGCTCGGCGTCGAAGAAGAACGTGTCGCGCGGCGAGCGCGTGGGATGCGTCGGCGCGAAGGCGAGCTTGTCGAAGTTGTACTCGACCGTCTCGACCTCGCGGTCGTCGCGGATCTCGTAGCCGAGGCCGAGGAACGCGTCCTCGACCGCACGGCGCACCTGGGTCGTCGGGTGGAGCTGGCCGAGCGGCAGCTCGTCGCCGGGAAGCGTCACGTCGAAACCGTCGTCGGCGAGCCGGCTGTCGAGCTCGGCGCGCTCCAGCTCCTCCTTACGGCCGTCGATCGCCGCCTCGAGCTTCTCGCGGACCGCGTTCAGCGCCATCCCCGTCTCGCGGTCGCGCACGCCGCGGAGCGCGGTCTTCAGCTCGCTCTTGCGTCCCAGGTGGCGGACGCGGAGCTCGTCCAGCTCGGCCACCGTGGACGAGGCCGCAATCGCGCTCAGCGCCTCGGATTCCAGTATCTGCGGTTCCATCGCCCGACTGTACCATCGGCCTTCTGAGCTCTTACGATGCGATTGCGGAGCTGTACGACCCGTGGAGCGCGAGCGTCACGGAGGACGTCGGCTTCTACCTGGAGGAGGCGCGGCGCGCGGGCGGCCCCGTCGTCGAGCTGGGCGTCGGCACCGGCCGGATCGCCGTGCCGATAGCGGCCGACGGCATTCCTGTGATCGGCGTCGACTCCTCGCGTGGGATGCTGGAGGTCTGCGGGCGCCGCGCGCAGCTCGCGGCCGTCGAGCTCGACCTGCGCGTCGGCGACCTCCGCAAGCCGCCGGTGCGCGAGCGCGTGCCGCTCGTCATCTGTCCGTTCCGGTCGTACCTCCATCTCCAGACCGACGGGGACCGCCGCGAGGCGCTCGCCGCCGCCCGCGACCTGCTCGTGCCGGGCGGGCGGCTCGTCTTCGATGTCTTCGCCCCCGGCGCAGACGACGTCGCGGAGACGAACGGTCGCTGGTTCGAGCGCGAGCCGGGCATCCACGAGCGCGCGCTCTGGGACACGGCGGCGAGAACGCTCACCCTGTCCGTTCGTGGTGCGTCGGGCGAGACGACGATGAGCCTCGTCTGGCTCGAGCCGGACGAGTGGCGGACGTTGCTCGAGCGGAGCGGCTTCGAGGTCGAGGCGTGCTACGGCTGGTTCGACCGGCGACAGTACGCCGGCGGCGAGGATTCCGTCTGGATCGCACGCCGGCCGTGACCGCATCGGCCCGAGCGAGAGGCTCAGGAAGAAGAGAGCCGCCGGGCGAGCTCGTAGAGCGCGATCGTCCCCGCCATCGCGACGTTGAGCGACTCCGCGGCGCCCGCGAGCGGGATCGTCGCCCCCCCGTCGCAACGCCGTAACACCTCTTCCGGCAGCCCCTCCCGCTCCGCGCCGAGCACGTAGGTCGTCGAGCCTTGTCTCGGGAGCTCGGCGAGTGACTTCGCGCCCCGGGGAACGAGCGCGACATGCCGCCCCGGCGCCTCGTCGAACGGGACGAGCGGCACGCGGAAGATCGCGCCCATCGAGGCCCGCAGCGCTTTCGGCCCGGTGGGGTCGGCGCAACCAACCGAGAGGGCGACAAAGGCGGGCCCGAAGGCGTCCGCGCTGCGGACGAGCGTCCCGAGGTTGCCCGGATCGGCGACTCGCCAGAGCGCGAGCCCGACCTGCTCCTTGCCGAGCCTCGGGAGATCCGCGCGCCGGAAGACGCCGAGCGCGCGCGGGGGATGGGCGAGCGTCGAGACTTCGCCGATCAGCTCCGGCTCGACGGTCTCCCCCGCGACGAGCAGCTCCACCGGCTCGATCCTCGCCGCGGCGGCCGCGTCGAGCAGATCCTCGCCCTCGCAGACGAAGAGACCGAGCTTGTCGCGCCAGCGCCGCGACCGGAGCTTGCGGACGAGCTTCAGCTTCTCGTTGTCTCGGGAGGCGATCATGACGCGACCCAGTCCAGCCACGCGCCGTGGTAATGCACCTTCGCCAGCAGCAGCCGCTCACCCTCCGGCCAGAGCTGGAGCTCGAGCGCATGGCCGCCGCGCCACTCCTCCTCGCCCGTGAACGCCGTGGACGGGCCGCCGCCGCGACCTTCCAGCGAGAGCCACGCAAGCGGCCCCTGGTTCCCCGCGGCTGCGATCTCCGCGGAAAGACGCAGGAACGCCTCGTCCTCCAGGTAGACCGTCGAGGCCGAGCTGTAGACGACGGTCAGACGGTCGGGATCCCGCTCGGCCAGGAAGCCCGGTAGCAGCTCGAGGTAGTCGCCGTGCACGAGCTCGGGCGGATGTGCGCGCACGACCGCGACCGCGCGTCGTAGCCGGGCGAGGCGCTCGCGCTGGTCGGCCCAGACGAAGCACTCGAGCAGGAGCTTTCCCTGCTCGGTCGTCACGTCGACCGGGCTGCGATCGATCCCGAAGCGGCGTCCAATCTCGATCGGGACGGCGAGTAGCTCCTCGATCGGCGCCCCGTCGGCCGTGCCGTCCAGCTCGATCGACGCAGCCGCATGACCCCAGGAGGCGCGGCCGTAGCGATAGCGGTAGCGGTCCCAGTTCAGGTTGAGCCCGGCGCTCGGCCCGAGCTCGATCAGGTTCACCCGCGGCCCTGCCTCGCGCGCGACGAGCAGGAACCCGAGCAGGAGCGCCCAGCAGCGGCGCACCTCGTTCGTCTGCACGGGCTGAGTCTCGACGAACTCCGCCAGCCACTCCCGCTCTGCGCCAAGGACGTCGCGGAACCGGAACCAGGCGTCCCCGTCACCCGCGTACGCTTGCGCGAGCTCGGGGGCGCGACCCGCGAGCACGAGGTAGTGGACGCCTCCGAGCAACCGCAGCGCGACGTCCCAGCGCGGCGCCGCGACGATCTCCCGCACGAGCGGCTCGTCGGCGCAGCCGCGGCAGAGCGCTCCGTACAGAGGTGACCCGTTCCGCTCGCAGGACTCCGCCTGGTGGCGGAAGATCTCCTCGAGCCCGGCGGTCAGGATTCCAGCGCGGCCTTGGCCCGGGAGACGATCGCCCCGAACGCCCTCGGGTCGCTCACCGCCAGCTCGGCGAGCACCTTGCGGTCGAGCACGATCTCCGCTTTCCGGCAGCCTGCGACGAACTGGTTGTAGGAAAGCCCTTCGGCGCGTGCGGCCGCGTTGATGCGCATGATCCACAGCCGCCGAAAGGTGCGCTTCTTGTTCTTCCGGTCGCGATAGGCGTACGCGAGCGAGTGCTCGACCTGCTCCTTGGCGTACTTGTAGGAGGACTTCTTGATCCCCCAATAGCCCTTCGCCTGGGCGAGAACCTTGCGCCGCTTCTTGCGCGCATGGACGGATCGCTTGACTCGCGGCATTTACGGCTTTGCTTTTCCGAGGAGCTTCTTCAGGCTCTTCACGTCCGCCTCGTGCACGGCCGTGTCCTTGCGGAAGCCGCGCTTACGTTTGGACGACTTCTTCTCCAGGATGTGGCTCTTCATCGCGCGCCGGCGTAGGAGCTTTCCCCCCGCGGTCAGCTTGAAGCGCTTCTTGGCTCCCGAGTGCGTTTTCGTCTTGGGCATTGTTCGTCGCTCCTGCGTTCTTTGTAGGCCCTAGCAACATCACCATGTTCCGCCCGTCGAGCAGCGGCGGCGATTCGATCTGCGCGATCTCCTCGAGTTCCTCCGCCAGACGCATCAGCAGGTTGCGGCCCCGTTCCGGATGCGTCTGCTCGCGTCCGCGGAACATGATCGTGACCTTCACCTTCGCGCGCTGGTTGAGGAAGCGCTCGACATGGCCTTTCTTGGTGTTGTAGTCGTGGAGGCCGATCTTCGGCCGGAACTTGATCTCCTTGACGTTGATCGAGACCTGGTGCTTGCGGGCGAGCTTGGCCTTCTGCTCCTGCTCGTACCGGTACTTGCCGTAATCCATCACCCGCGCGACCGGCGGGTCGGCCTGCGAGGCGACCTCGACCAGGTCGAGGTTCTTTCCGTAGGCGTATTCGCGGGCCTCGTCGGACGTCTTGATCCCGAGCTGCGAGCCGTCCTCGTCGATCAGCCTGACGCTCGACGATCGGATGGCGTCGTTGATTCGCGCTTGCGGGATGACCGGGCGGTCGGGCTCGATCCTCCGGCGGGGCCTCAAAGAGCTATCACCAAGCTAGCTTCGATCCTTTCTCTCAAACGACAAAAACCGCTGCAAGCAGCGGCCCGTTGTCCTCGTCGCATCCGACTCGGTTGAACCTCGGACGGGCGTGGCCCGGGAGGTGAGGAACGTGGCGCCCCTGCTTTGCAGAGCTAGAGCGTAGCAACTTCCTGGAGGAGCTCCTCCAGACTGAGCGTCGACTGCTCCCCGCCGCGCTTGCGGACCGCCAGCGACTCGTCGGACTCCTTGTCGCCGTAGACGATCACGTACGGGATCTTCTCCAGCTCGGCGTCGCGGATCCGCCTGCCGACGGTCTCGTCGCGCTCGTCGAGGTCGGCCCGGTGGCCGCCGAGTCGCTCGCGCAGCGCCCGCGCCGCCTCGCGGTGACCCTCTCCGACCGGGAGCACGCGGAGCTGCACCGGCGCGAGCCAGAACGGGAAGGCGCCGGCGTAGTGCTCGATCAGGATCCCGATGAAGCGCTCGAGCGAGCCGAAGAGCGCGCGGTGGATGACGTACGGCGTGTGCTCGGCGTTGTCGGCGCCCATGTAGGTCAAGCCGAACCGGCCCGGCATCTGAGCGTCGAGCTGGATCGTGCCCATCTGCCACGACCGGTCGAGCACGTCCGTCATGTGCAGGTCGATCTTCGGCCCGTAGAAGGCCCCGTCGCCCTCGTTCAGCTCGTAGTCGATGCCGCGCCGTTCGAGCGCCGTCCTCAGTGCGCCCTCGGTGAAGTCCCATTCCTCGTCGGCGCCGAGCTTGTCGTCCGGCCGCGTCGAGAGCTCGAATCGCGCCTCCATGCCGAACAGCTCGTAGAGATAGGTCGCGTAGTCGAGGCAGCCGAAGATCTCATCCTCGATCTGCTCGCGAGCGCAGAAGATGTGGGCGTCATCCTGAGTGACGTGACGCACGCGCAGCAGCCCGTGCAGCGTGCCGGCGAGCTCGTCGCGGTGAAGTGTCGACGACTCGGCGTAGCGGATCGGCAGTTCGCGGTAGGAACGCAGGTCGTTGCCGAAGAGGAGCATGTGGCCGGGGCAGTTCATGGGTTTCAAGCCGTAGCTTTTCTCACCCGACTCGATCACGAACAGATCGTCCTTGAACTTCTCCCAGTGGCCTGATGTCTTCCAGGTCTCCACGTCGTAGAGGAGCGGAGTCTTGACCTCGACATAGCCCCGCGCGAGATTCTCGCGGCGGCGCAGATCCTCCAGCGTGTTCCAGAGAACCATTCCCTTCGGGTGCCAGAACGGCGACCCCGGCGAAGCCTCCTGAACGTGGAAGAGGTCGAGCTGGCGGCCGAGCCGGCGATGGTCGCGCCGGCGCGCATCCTCGAGCCGCGCGAGGTGCGCGTCGAGGTCGCTCTCGGCATAGAAGGCCGTGCCGTAGATCCGTGTGAGCTGCTTGTTGTGCTCGTCGCCGCGCCAGTACGCGCCGGCGAGACTCGTCAGCTTGACGGCTTTGATCGGTTTCGAGTCCTGCAGGTGCGGGCCCCGGCAGAGGTCGGTGAACTCGCCCTGCGTGTAGAACGAGATCGGCTCCTCCGCGCTCTCCACGAGCTCGACCTTGTACGGCTCGTCCTCGTCCAGAAAGCGCCGTCTCGCCTCGGCGGCGGAGACCTCCTCGCGTCGCCACTCGCGGCCCTCCTCGAGCTCGCGCTGCAGCTCCGCCTCGATCAGCTCCAGGTCGGCTTCCTGGATCGGCTCGGGGAACTCGAAGTCGTAGTAGAAGCCGTTGTCGATCGGGGGGCCGATGGCGATCTTCACGCCCGGATAGAGGCGCCGCACGGCCTCGGCGAGCAGGTGCGCGGTCGAGTGGCGCAGGACGGCGAGCGCGTCCGGATCGTCCGTGTCCCGGGTGGTCAGGATCTGGATGGGCTGGCCGTCCCTGAGCGGGAGGCGGAGGTCCTGGACGTGCCCGTTCACGCGCAGGAGCACGGCCTGCTCGGCGAGCTTCGGCCCGATCGCGCGGGCGGCGTCGAGGCCGGTTGCCCCCTCCGGAAGTTCGAGTTCCGAGTTGTCGGGCAGGACGACCTTCATGAGCGAAGAGGATACGGCCGACGAGCATCCACGCGAAGACGACCGCAACGAGGAGCTGGAGGAATCGCCGATCCCGGACCCGACCGCGAAAGACGCGGACTCCGAGGACGATCCCGGCGCCGATTGAACCGTGACCTCAACCCAGTGCCAGGCACTGTTAAGAATCCGTTAGGGACCTCGCCGCCGTTTTCGCCCGTGACGATCTCGTCACGGTGCCAGGCACTGTTAAGCGACTGTTAGGGCGCGAGCTGGAACGAGGCCGCCGAGCGCCAGCGGCGCAAGCAGCAACACCCACATCGTCGGTCCGAGACCGACGATGCCGGCGACGAGTCCGAGCGCGAGCGGTACCAGCGAGCCAACGAGGCCGCCGATTCCGCCGAGCGCGACCGCGAACGCGAGTCCGCCGCCCCGCATCAGCGCTCGCCGCCGCGGCGTGTCGCCGAGCACGCCGAAGAGCGGGTCGAGCGCGCTCCCCACGAGCCCCGGGACCGCGAGCAGGAGGCCGACCTCGGCGTAGGACAGGCCGAGG
>JBBSHO010000041.1:0-10161 GCA_038253005.1 Gaiellales bacterium | reverse complement strand
GGCGGCCTCGGCCGCCGCAGCGAGCGAGCAGCCCCGCTCCAAAACACGACGACAAAGCAGCAGCCGCGAATGCGGGCAGGTCCTGGCGTTACCGTGCAGCTTCATCCGGTCTCCTCCTTGGACTGGCGGTCTTCGACAACCCCAGCCTCCAAGGAGGCCCGGATGAACAACGTCCCTAGGAACTACATCTAGAAGACGCTAGGCGACGCCTCCGCCTCTTGATCCCGCCCGCCTGATCTGAGACGCTGCGAGCGGGCTGCGGCAACACCCGACTCCCGGACGCATGCTCATGCCGCACGCGACAACCGCGACACACCGACCGGAGCTGAAGACGATGGCTCCCCCCAAGCGACGGCAATGCGGGACGCAGCAGGTCCACGAGCGCCTCTGCGAGCTGTACCCGGAGTTTCGCGTGCGCCAGACCCGGATCGAGTAGGGGATCAGGCGGAGCATCGAGCGGGGCGAGGCGCAGCGCCTCACGCGCCAGCTGATCACGATCCCGGTCGTCGTGCACGTCGTCTACAAGCGCGCCGAGGAGAACATCTCGGACGCACAGGTCAAGAGCCAGATCGACGCACTGAACCGAACGCTCGACATCAAGGCGCTCGGCTACGATTACGCCTCGACGACGGCGCACGCGGGGACGTCATAGATGACCGTGACGCTCCAGCTCGAACACCCGCCGCAGACCCCGGACGAGTTCAGCCGGGCCGACCTCCAGTTTCGCGGCGTCGATCACTCCGGCCCGTCATTCCAGGCGCGCATCTCCCTCGACAATCCGAAGGCGGTCGGCTCGACGCCGATGGCCGAAGAAGAAGGGTACGCCGGGTCGTTCCACGTCTTCGGCCACGGAGGCTGCTTCGGCGCGCTCGGGCACTGCGCCCTGCGGGAGGCCCCGCAGGGCGTTTACGACCACAGGCTGGCGCATCCGCTGACGCCGCAGTTCAAGACCGTCATGATCACCGACGCGCTACGCCGCGTCATGCGAACCTCGTCCCGCAAGACGATCAGCGTCGCGGTGGTGCCGATCGTCCCGGACAACCCCGCCTCCTGGGCAGGCGCGGGCGATCCGCTCAGATTCGAGAGCGTGAGCCTTCTCGTCGACCAAGATCCGAACTAGCGGACGAGCGTCCCGCTCGGCCTCACGACGAGCCAGAGACCGCCGAACTCGCTCACGTTCTGACACGTGATTCGCCCTGCGTGCAAATCGCGGACGTAGTAGTACAGCGGGCGACCCGCGTAGGTCGCCTGCAGCTTGCCGTCCGCGCGCCGCGCGGCGCCGAGGAGCGAGGTCTTCGCTCCGGGCGCGGCGCTCACCTTGCCCTGGACGAGGTACGGCGGCCACGCGACCGCGCAGTCTCCCGAGCAGACGCTCCGTCTGGGCGGATCCTTCGTGAACGCGTAGAGCGCGCGACCGCGGCCGTCGAACAGCACGCGGCCGTAGTCGGAGCCGCGCACCGTGACGGTGGAGCGCAGGGCCTGCGAGGACGCCGCCGCGGGCAGGGCGGCCGGCGCGAGGACAGCGGCTGCGACGAGCGCGACGAGGATCGAGCGGACGAGCTTCATCCGAGAGTTCCCTCCGTGGAGCGCATTCAGACACCGTAGTCGCGGTCTCCTTACGGCGGGATGAACTCTCGGCCCGTACCGTCGCCCGCCTGCCGCTCGCGCCGCTAGCGGTACTCGACTCCCGAGAGTTGCGTCAGCTTCTCGAACGAGTGATGCGCCGTGATCCGGCGGACGGTCCCCGAGCGGGAGCGCATCACGATCGAGTGCGTGATCGCGCCGTTCGGCGTCGCGCGCACGCCCTCGAGCAGGGCGCCCGAGGTCACGCCCGTCGCCGCGACGAACACGTCGTCGCCGGCCACGAGGTCGCCGGTGGTGAGGACGCGCTCGGGATCGAGACCCGCGTCGGCGAGGTGCTTCCGCTCGTCGTCGTTGCGCGGCCAGAGCCGGCCCTGGAGCCCGCCGCCGACGCACCTCAGCGCTGCGGCGGAGATCACGCCCTCCGGCGTCCCGCCGACGCCGTAGAGGAGGTCGACGCCGGTATCCGGCTGCGCCGCCGCGATCGAAGGCGCGACGTCGCCGTCCCGGATCAGGTTCACGCGGGCGCCGGCCTCCCGCAGCTCGGCGATCAGCTCGACGTGCCGGTCGCGCTCGAGGACGACCACCCGGACGTCGCGCGGGGTCTTGCCCAGCGCCTCGGCGACGGCGTTCACGTTCTCCGTCGCCGACCGGGTGATGTCGATCGCGTCGATCGCGTCGGGCCCGGCGGCGATCTTCTCCATGTAGACGGCGGCGCCGGGGAAGAACATCGTCCCGCGCTCGGCGACCGCGATCACGGCGATCGCGTTCGGCTGGCCGAGCGCCGTCAGCCGCGTGCCCTCGAGCGGGTCGACGGCGACGTCCACCTCGGGCCCGCTGCCGCTGCCGACTTCCTCGCCGTTGAAGAGCATCGGGGCCTCGTCCTTCTCGCCCTCGCCGATCACGACGACTCCGGCCATCGAGACGGTGTCCAGCATGGTGCGCATCCCGTCGACCGCGGCCTGGTCGGCGCTCTCCTTCTCGCCGCGCCCGATCCAGCGGCCGGCGCCCATAGCCGCCGCCTCGGTGACCCGGACGAGCTCGAGCGCGAGGTTCCGGTCGGGTGCGCTCACGCGAGAAACCTACATCCGCTCGGGCGCCTCGACCCCGATCAGGTCGAGGCACCGCGCGATCACCGTCTGCGTCGCTCGGCAGAGACCGAGTCGGAACGTCTGCGCCTCGCTCTCGAGCACGCGGTGCTCGTGGTAGAAGCGGTGGAAGTCGTCGGCGACGCGGATCGCGTAGGTCGGGATCGCGTGCGGCCCGCGCCGCTCGATCGCAGCGGCGACGACGTCGGGGAAGTCGACGAGGCGCTTGACGAGCTCGCGCTCCTCCGTCGAGAGCGGCCCCGGCGCCTCGCCTCCGACCTCGGCGCCGCCGGCGTTGCGCAGGATCCCGGCGATCCGTGCATGCGCGTACTGGACGTAGTAGACCGGGTTCTTCTGCGTCCGCTCGGCGGCGAGGTCGACGTCGATCTCGATCGCCTGGTCGGGGCCGCGGTTGACGAGGTACCACCGCGCCGCGTCGACGCCCACTTCGTCGATCAGCTCGTCGAGGAAGACGACGTCGCCGCGCCGCTTCGACATCTTCGTCTGCTCGCCGCCCCGGGTCAGATGCACGAGCTGGTAGAGCAGCACCTCCACCCGCTCGGGGTCGTAGCCGAGCATCCGGGCGACCGCGGCGTACCAGTTGCGCGTCCCGTGGTGGTCGGCGCCGAGGACGTAGAGGGCGCGGTCGAAGCCGCGCTCGAGCTTCTCCTGCAGGTAGACGACGTCGGCCGCGCGATAGGTCGGGGCGCCGCCCTGCTCGGGCGAGCGGACGAGCACGCGATCGTCCTCGTCGCCGTACGCCGAGGATCGGGCCCAGAGCGCGCCCTCGCGCTCGTACGTGTCGAGCTTCGGGAGAACCTGCGGCAGCCGGGCCTCGAGCTCGCTCTGGCGCGCCCACGAGTCGAAGTGGACGCGGAACCGCTCCAGCGTCGCGTCGATCCGCTCCAGCATCGCCCCGACCGGATCTCCCGACTCGGCTGCGAGAGCCACGACGTACTCGCCGCGGTACCCGTCTTCGGGCGGCTCCTCCCCGCGCCGCAGCGCCTCGACCGAGGCGCGGAACCGGTCGATCTGCGCGCCCGCGTCGTTGTAGTAGTACTCGCGCTCGACCTGGTGCCCGGCAAAGGCGAGCAGACGGGCGATCGAGTCGCCGAGAGCGCCGTTCCGCGCGTGCGCGACCGTGATCGGGCCCGTGGGATTCGCCGAGACCAGCTCGACCTGGATCCGTCGGTGGGGCTCCGCGAAACCGCCGCCGTACTCGTCGTCGATCTCCGCGAGCGCGTCCGCGAACCACTGGTCCGCCAGGAACAGGTTGACGAAGCCCGGCCCGGCTACCTCCGCGCGCTCGACGCTCGGCAGTGCTCCCGCCGCCGCCGCCAGCTCCCCGGCGACCTCCCTCGGCGCCCGCCTCCGCGACGGGGCGAGCCGCAGGGCGACGTTCGTGGCGTAGTCGCCGTGTGCGGCCTCGTGCGGTCGCTCCAGCTCGACCGGCGTCTCCGCGAGGCGACCGACCTCGAGCGCGAGCCGCTCGACCGCGTTAGCCGGCAACAGCCTCGGCCGGGGCGAAGAGATCCTCGAGCGCGCCGATCTCGTCGAGCGTGCCGACCCCCACGATCACGTCTCCCTCCTCGAGCACCGTGTCCGGCCGCGGCCGCGTGTCGAAGGACCCGTCCTTCCGCCGCAGCGCGACGATGAAAGCGCCCGTCCGCTCACGCACGCGCAGCTCCCCGATCGAGCGGCCCGAGGCCTGGCAGGTGCGCCTGACCTCGATCTCCTCGAAGCTCAGGTCGGGGCCGCCCGAGGTCGAGACGACGTTCAGGAACGCCGCCACCTGCGGCTTGACGAGCAGGTTCGCCATCACCCGGCCGGCGATCCCGTACGGCGTCACGACCCGGTCTGCGCCCGCGAGCCGCAGCTTCTTCTCCGCCTCGTCGTCGGAGGCGCGCGCGACGACGACGAGGTCGGGCCGCTGCGACTTGGCCGAGAGCGAGATGTACAGGTTGTCGGAATCGTCGTCCGAGGCAGCCACGAGACCGCGCGCGTGGGCGAGTCCCGCCTTCGCCAGGTCCTCGTCCTCGGTGGCGTCGCCCTCGATGAAGAGCACGTCATCCGTCCGGGCGGCCGCGATCGCGTCCTCGCTGTAGTCGAGCACGACGAAGGACGCGCCGGCGCGACGGAACTCCTCGGCGACGCGCTGCCCGACGCGGCCGTATCCGCAGATGATGAAGTGGTTTCGCAGCGCCTCGATCGCCCTTCGCCTCCTCCGCTCGGCCCACATGCCGCCAAGTACGCCTCGCGCGATCGCCTCAACGATCAGCGAGCCGACGTAGGCAAAGATACTGATGCCCGCGAGGACGAGAACGATCGTGATCAGCCGCGCCGCGTCGTTGCTCGGGACGGTGTCCAGACCGGTCAGCGAGGCGGAGACGACTGCGCGATAGAAGGACTGAACCCACGGCTCGTGGAGGGCGAGGCGAAAACCCACGGCGCCGAGCCCGAGCACCCCCGCCAGCGCCCCCAGGGCGTAGAGGACGCGGCGCCGGCTCAGGAGCTCCACCCTCGTAGTATCGTGGCCGCGTGACCGACGAGAGCCAGGAGCGCCAGCTCAACATCCACCTCGACCCCGAGCAGATGCAGGGGGTCTACGCGAACTTCGCCAACGTCACCTTCTCCCCGTACGAGTTCACGCTCACGTTCGCGCGCGTCGACCACGAGATCGAGGAAGGGGACGTGCCCGGCGTCGTCGTCTCGCGCGTGAACATGTCCACGCGCTTCTTCGAGGAGCTGCTGGCCGCGATGCAGGACTCGTGGTCGAAGTACACGACGCGAGAGGGGATCCGGAACCTCCCCGAAGCGCCTCCGCGCGACGAGGGCTAGCGGTTCCGCGCCTTCCACGCCGCGGCCATCTCGACCCGCTGGAGCGGTGTCGGATGGTCGTCGAGCAGCACGTGCGCCCAGCCCGGCGAGGTCGGATCCTGCAGGCTCGTGCGGGAGAAGCCGGCGAAGAGGCCGCGCGCAGCGCCGGGGTCCCGCGTCGCGCCGAGGGCGACCCAGTCCGCCTCCGACTCGTAGCGGCGCGAGAGGGCGTTCGTGAGCGGCAGCAGCGCGAGCTGCGCGGCGGCGATCGTCAGCAGCGCGAGCGGGACGGTGGCCGGGTTTCGCAGGCCGCCTCGCCGTCCGGTGACGAACGCGACAGCGGCGAGGATCGGGATCGCGATCAGCGCGAACCACGCGAGCCCCTTGAGGATGTGATTCCGCGCGACGTGGGCGAGCTCGTGGGCGGCGACGAAGCGCACCTCCCCGCGCGTGAACCTGCCGTCCAGCAGCGTGTCCCAGAAGATCACCCGCCGGCTCGGACCGAGCCCGACCGAGAACGCGTTCGCCGAGGTCGTCCGGTCGTGCACGGGATCGACGCGAACCCCGGACCGGTCCGCTCCCTCGCGCTGCTCCAGCGCCCGCACCTCGCCGGCGAGCGGCTCCGCGCGGAGCGGCTTCGTCCCGATGCTCAGGAGGTAGGGCGCGAGGAGCTGGACGAGCACAGCGAGGCCGACGACCAGCGGCGCCGCGGCTAGCCACCAGCGCCCGCCCAGGCGCTGCGCGAGCCCGAGCGCGACCGCGAGCAACACGAAGGTCGCGAGGACATTGCCGAGCAGCGCGCCCCACGAGCTCGCGAGGATCGCGCCGTAGCTCTGGAGCAGGATCCCGTGCCGGCGCTCCCACCACGCGGCCGTGACCGCGAACGGCAGTGACGCCGCCCAGACGACGGCGAGCGTGACGACGCCGACGACGATCCCGGTGTTCACGCGACCGAGCCCGATCCGGCGGGCGAGCCTGGGCGCGCGCACGACCATCGCCACGAGCGCCGCGAGCGTCGCCAGCGTTCCGGCGACCCAGAGGAGGTCGAGCAAGCGCTCGTAGCGCTCGGCCGAGCGCAGCGCGTGCGGCCCGAGCAGCAAGCCGGGGCTCAGGTGCGGAAGGCGCAGGGCGTGCGGCGCCTTCGTCCGCCAGAGCAGCGAGGCGAGGAAGGCCCACAGCGCAGCCGCGGCGGCTAAGGTCGCTCCCCTGCCCATGCGCGTCGCCGTCATCTCAGACGTCCACGGTAACCTGCACGCGCTCGAGGCCGTGCTCCAGGCGATCGCCGGCGAGCAGGTGGACGCGGTCTGGTGCCTCGGCGACACCGTGGGCTACGGCCCGCGCCCGAACGAGTGCTGCGCCATCGTCTCGGAACGGGCCGATCTCTGCCTCGTCGGGAACCACGACCTCGTCGTCCTCGGCGTCCTCACCGTCAGCGACTTCAACGAGGAGGCCGCCGCCGCCGCGCTCTGGACAGCCGAGACGCTCGCTCCGGAATGGGACCGCTTCCTGCGCGGGCTCGAGCCGCAGGACCGGGCCACGGGCGTCGAGCTCTTCCACGCGAGCGCCCGCGACCCGGTCTGGGAATACGTGCTGACGGAGGAGGCCGCCGCCGGCACGCTCGAGCTGACGAGCGAGCCGCTCGTCCTCGTCGGGCACAGTCACGTCGCGCTCGCGATCGCCCTGGAGGACGGAAAGCTCGACGGCGGCCTCGCCCCCGAGGGCGCCGAGGTCGCGCTGTCCGGGCGGCGCCTGCTCAATCCTGGCTCGATCGGGCAGCCGCGCGACGGCGACGCGAGGGCGGCGTGGCTCCTGCTCGACCTCGAGCAAAGGTTTGCCGCCTTCCACCGCGTCACATATCCCATCGAAGAGACGCAGCGCGAGATGCGCGAGCGGGGTCTTCCGGCGACGCTCGCGGACCGCCTCGAGCGCGGCGAATAATCGATCGAAAGGGGCAAGGAATGGCTGAGCTGACCAATCTGGAGTCCAAGCTGGGCGAGGTGCTCGGACTCGCGATGGCCGCGCAGGGCGCCACTGAGAAGGTCAAGAAGCTGCCGGAGCTCGAGGACGAGCTGGCGCAGAAGCTCGACCGCATGCACGACGAGGCCAGGGAGACCGAGGAGCGCGCGACGGAGGTGGCAGGCAGCTTCGAAGGCAAGAAGACTGCGATCCTCGACGAGGCGCGCGAGGTCAAGCAGAAGGCGACCGACATGATGCAGGACTACCTTGACCGGGCCTCCGACGCGCTCGACGGCTTCGAGTTCCTGACGATGGCCGAGGCCGGCGAGGTCGGACACTGGGAGATCCTGAAGACCCTGAACGAGCGCGCCCGGAAGCCGGAGGTGGAGAAGCTCGCCGAGTGGGCGATCCCGATCCAGCAGCGCCACTTCGACCAGGTCCGGCAGGGTTCGCTGCAGCTTGCAGCCGAGGAGGATCCGGACGAGACGTCGTAGCGGCGCCGCGGCCCTGACGGCCGCAGTGTCTCTCGCCGGCTGCGGGAGCGGCGCGCACCATCCGCGTGCCGCTCCCGCGCCGCGCCTCCCCCGCCCTCTCGCCTCCACGCTGGCCGGCCAGCGTGATCGCGTCGCCCGGTTGCTCGGCGCCGGCGACTCGTGCGCCGCCCTCGTCGCCGCGAAACGGCTCCGATCCGAGACGACGGTCGCAGTGAACCGCGGGAAGCTGCCCGCGGCGCTCCAGGAGCGGCTGAGCGGGACGGTGAACGACCTCGAGACGCGGATCCGGTGCGTTCCGCCCGCGTCGCCGCCCGCGCACGCGTCGCCGCCGGGGAAGGACAAGGGGAAGCGCGGGAGCCACGAGAAGCACAAGGGCGGCGAGGGCGGGGATTGATCCTCGCCGGGCGCTACCGCGTCGAGCGTCGGCTCGGCCACGGCGGCATGGCGACCGTGTACCTGGCTCGCGACGACGAGCTGCGCCGGCCGGTCGCGGTGAAGGTGCTCGCGGAGAACCTGGCCGGCGACGGGAGCTTCCGTGAGCGGTTCGTCCGCGAGGCGCGGCTCGCCGCGCGGCTCTCGCACCCCAACGTCGTGCAGGTCTTCGACGCGGGCGAGAGCGAGGGGCGGCCGTACATCGTGATGGAGTATGTGCCCGGGGAGACGCTCGGGGCGCTGCTCCGCGAACGGGGGCAGCTCTACCCGGACGAAGCGGTCGGCCTCGGCCGCCAGGCGTGCGCCGGGCTCCAGCACGCGCATGACGCGGGTCTCGTCCACCGCGACGTGAAGCCGCAGAATCTCCTGCTGCGTGAGGACGGGCTGCTCAAGGTGGCGGACTTCGGGATCGCCAGGGCGGCCGAGGCGACCGCGCTCACCCAGATCGGCGCCGTCCTCGGGACGGCGGCCTACCTCTCACCCGAGCAGGCGAGCGGCGAGGAGGTCACCGGCGCCGCCGATCTCTACTCACTCGGCGCCGTCCTCTACGAGCTGCTGACCGGCCGCCCGCCGTACGAGTTCGAGACGCTCACCGAGCTCGCCGCGAAGCAGACTCAGGGCGCGATCGTCCCCGTGCGCGACCTCGAGCCGGCGGTTCCCGACGCGGTCGAGGCGGTGGTCATGCGCTGCCTGGCGCGCGATCCGCGCTTCCGGCCGCCCTCCGCCGCAGCCCTGGCACAGGAGCTCGGCTCGGCCTCCACCGAGCCGCTGCCGGCGCTCGCCGCGACCGTCCCGCTCCCGTCGCGCACGTCCCAGACGGTCGCGTTCGCCGGGAGCTGGCTCTGGATCCTGCTGGCGGCCGCAGTCGCGGTCGTCGCGGCCGTGCTCGGGCTGAGCCGGATCGGATCCGGAGGGGGCCGGGCGGAGACGCCCGAGCCCGCGCCAATCGCAAGGATCCCGCGCGGCGCCTCGCCCGCGGAGCAGGCACGACACCTCTCCGCCTGGCTCCGGCGCTACTCCCGCTAGGGAGCGGCGGGCGCCGCGGTCTCGGCGGGGGTCTCCTCCGCGCCGAACGTGATGCCCTCGCGGGCCATCGCGAGCTGGACGTCCTCGCGGGCCTTGTAGATCCGCCACTTGACGGTCGCGAGCGTGATCTCCAGCGAATCGGCGATCTCCGTGTAGGAGAGGCCGACGACGTCCCGGAGCAGGAGCGCCATCTTCAGGTCGACGTTCAGACCCCCGACCGCGCGCCAGACGGCGTCGATCGCCTCGAGCCGCTCGAAGGGTGCGTCGACGACCTCGAGCGGCGGGATGTCCTCGAGCGCGACGACCGCGCGAGGCCGGCGCTCGGAAGCGCGTAGCTCGTCGAGCACGCGGTTCTTCGTCACCTGGAAGAGCCAGGTCGTGAACTTCGAGCGGAGCGAGAACTTCGGCAGGCCCTGGAAGACGCGGAGGAAGACCTCCTGCGTCAGGTCCTCGGCGAGTGTCCGGTCGCCGACGAGGCGCAGGACGTAGTTGAAGACCGGGACCTGGTACGCGCGGACGATCAGGCTGAACGCGCGCTCGTCGCCACGCTGGGCTTTTCGCAGGACGCCGAAATCTGGTTGCTGGAGCGACAAGGTGGCGGAGTATAGCCCCGATCACGCGGACGAAGTTAGGGGTTTGCCGGTCATATGTAAAGGTTGTTCGAAACCGAGCAGCCCCAGCACCGTGGGGCCTAGATCCGACAGTCCACCGGTGTCGGAAAGGGTCACCTCGGGGTCTGTGACGACGAGCGGGACCGGGTTCGTCGT
>JBBSHO010000040.1:0-10451 GCA_038253005.1 Gaiellales bacterium | reverse complement strand
GCGGGGGGGGGGGGCCCCCGCACGGCCGCCCCGTCCCCCCCGCCGCGGCCCCCCCCCCGCCGCCCCCCCGCCGCCCCCCACCCCCCCCCCCCCCGTCCCCGCCCCCCCCCCCCGACGCCGGGCGCTCTCCCAGCAGCGCGACGAGCCAGCCCGGCCATCCGCTCGGCTGGTCGAGCGCCAGGCTCACGGCTCCACGAACGCCTGCCCAGGCGCCCCGCGCGAGGGCGCCTTGCCGCCGAGCCAGCGGTTGACCGTAGCCCCGACGTCCGCGAACTCGCCCTCGTGGGTCCGCCCGGCCGCGTTGCGACCCTCGACGTAGGCGACGAGCAGCGCGTGCTCGCGCGAGTGGTCGGTCGAGGGCGTCGTCGGGTCGCAGCCGTGGTCGGAGGTCAAGACGAGCAGATCGCCGGGGCGGAGCGCGTCGAGCAGGTCGGGCAGGCGGCGGTCGAAGTCCTGGAGGCACCGGTGGAAGTTGACCGGGTCGTTCCGGTGTCCCCAGAGCATGTCGGTCTCGACGAGGTTCGTGAAGATGAGTCCCGCGTCGAGCTCACGCAGCAGCCGCTCGGTCTGGGTGATCCCTTCCACGTTCGACCTGGTCGGATGAGACTCGTCGATGTCCCGGCCCGCGAAGATGTCGCCGATCTTGCCGACGCCGTGCACCGCGCCGCCTGCTTCCCGGAGCAGCGTCAGGTAGTTCGGCCGGCGCGGCTCGAGCGAGAAGTCGTGGCGGTTCGCCGTGCGCTCGTAGTTCCCCGGGCCGCCCTCGAACGGTCGCGCGATCACACGGCCGACCGCGTGCTTGCCGGTCAGAAACTCGCGCGCGGCACGGCAGGCGTCGTAGAGCTCCTCGAGCGGGATCGTCTCCTCGTGTGCCGCGAGCTGGAAGACCGAGTCGGCAGAGGTGTAGACGATCCACTTGCCGGTGCGCTGGTGCTCCTCGCCGAGCTCCTGGATGATCTCCGTTCCCGATGCGGCCTTGTTGCCGAGCACGCCGCGACCAGTTCGGTGCATGAACGGATCGATCACGTCGTGCGGGAAGCCGTGAGAGTACGTCGGCATCGGCTGGGACGTGACGACGCCCATCAACTCCCAGTGACCCGTGGTCGTGTCCTTTCCCTTCGAGCGTTCCAGCAGCCGCCCGGCGACGGCAGGCGCGCCCGGCTGCGGTGGACAGCCCTCGAGCTCCTCGACGTTTCCGAGCCCGAGCGCCTCCATGTTCGGGAGGTCGAGGCCGCCGACCGCGCGAGCGACGTTGCCCAGGGTGTCGGAACCTTCGTCTCCGTACTCGGCCGCGTCGGGAAGCGCCCCCGCCCCGACCGCGTCCAGCACGATCACGCATGCGCGCGGCATGAGGCTATTCTAGGTTCGTGCTGAACAGCGTCCTCGGTGTACTCGGAATGATCGTCTTCATCGCCTGCGTGATCGCCCTCGCGGCCGCCGTCACGTGGACGGTGGTGAAGTATTCGCCGACGAAGAAGCCGGCCGACCCGAGCTCCTAGACCGCTGAGAGCGGCAGCACGTCGTCGAGCGGCGCGTAGTCGAGGTCGTGCGCGTTCGCGACGGCCTCGTATGTCACCTTCCCATCGAGGACGTTGACGCCGCGGGCGAGCGCCTCATCCCGCGCCACGGCCTCCCGGACGCCGTGGTCGGCGATCGCCTCGACATAGGGGAGCGTGGCGTTCGTGAGCGCCTTCGTGGATGTGATCGGCACTGCGCCCGGCATGTTCGCGACGCAGTAGTGGGTGACGCCGTCGACCGTGTAGACCGGCTCGCTGTGCGTCGTCGGGCGGGACGTCTCCGCGCAGCCGCCCTGGTCGATCGCGACGTCGCAGAAGACCGAGCCGTCCTTCATCTCCCGGATCAGCTCGCGGGTGACGAGCTTCGGCGCGACCGCTCCGGGAATGAGGACTGCGCCGATCACGACGTCCGCCTCCTCGACCGACTCCTCGATCTGGAGGCTCGACGACATGACCAGGCTGGCGCGGCCGGAGAGGATCTCCTCGAGGTGGCGCATCCGATCGATCGACCGCTCGAGGATCGTCACGCTCGCGCCGAGGCCGAGCGCGATCACCGCGGCGTTGTAGCCGACCATCCCGCCGCCGATCACGACCACTCGCCCGGGCGCAACCCCCGGAACGCCGCCGAGCAGGAGCCCCCTGCCGCCGAGCGGTTTCTCGAGGAAATAGGCGCCGGCCTGGGCCGCGAGGCGACCCGCGATCTCGCTCATCGGCGCAAGCAGCGGTAGTGCGTGCGAGCCGGTCTCGACCGTCTCGTAGGCGACCGCCGTGACGCCGCTGTCGACGAGCGCGCGAGTGAGCGGCTCGTCGGCTGCGATGTGGAGGTAGGTGAAGAGGACGAGGCCCTCGCGCAGACGGTCGTACTCGACTTCGATCGGCTCCTTCACCTTGAGCAGCAGCTCCGAGTCGTCCCAGACGTCCTCGACCGGCGCGATGCGCGCGCCGGCGGCCTCGTACGCGGAATCCGTGAAGGCGCTTCCCTCGCCCGCGCCCGTCTCGATCGTCACGTCGTGCCCGCGCTGGCCGAGCTCGCGCGCGCCTGCAGGCGTGAGCGCAACGCGGTACTCGTCGGTCTTGATCTCCCTGGCGACGCCGATCCTCAAGGCGCGCGAAGCCTAGATGATCGATGTCACACCCGACCGCGTCTGGCCGGCGGCTCAGACCCGCCCGGTCATGTCGAGAGCAGCGGCCGTCTTTCCGCCGCGAGTCGTTCGAGCAGCGCCACCGCGTGCTCGGGGCCTGGCAGAGCGGCGATCTCATCCCTCATGCGCTCCGCGTTTCGCCGATACGTTGGGTCTGAGATCACAGTCGAGACAGCTGTACGCACACTCTCGGGTGTGGCTTTCAACGCGTCGAGCACCTGGGCGACGCGGAGCTGTTCACACCGCGAGGCGTTGAGCGGTTGATCGGCGCCTATGGGGATGAGGACCATTGGTAGGCCGTGCGCCAGGGCGCCGATCACGCTGCCCGATCCGGCGTGCGATACGACCAGACTGCAATGAGGCAGGAGTAACGATTGAGGGATGTATCGCTCGATGTGCACGTTGCCAGGTTGCTCGCCGAGCTCCTGAGGATCGACCTCGCGCCCCACCGTGACGACCGTGTTCATGGGCAGGTCGCGCAACCCCGCGAGCACGCGTTCGAAGAGATCGCCGGACTCCAGGTTGAAGATCGTTCCCAGCGTGAAGTAGACCGTGGCCGCCTCGGACAGGCCCGCGAGCCACGGAGGTGCGATTCCGGCCTCCAAGGTATCGGGTGAGACTGGGCGGAGCGTGTGCGCGGTGGGCGGCGGCGGAAACAGGGGATCGCGATAGCTGGGAGGGAAGGGCGAGAGCACTAGATAGCGGCCCAGCATTGCGAGATCCGGGTTGGGCGGCAGGCCGTGCTCGGCGCGCAGCTCGTTCAGCGGCTCGGCCACCAGCTCGCTCGTGATCAAGGAACCGGCGGCAAGGCAAAGCACAGTCGCATGAGGAAGCTCCAGGCGCTCCGCGATCACCACACCGCCGAAGTCCATCTCGTCGCTCACCAGGATGTCCGGCCGCCACTCCTCGCACAGGGCGAGAATCGCGATTGCGCGCTCACGAGCGATCCGGCGGGCGTAGCCTTCGCGCACGGCCCGGGCCTCCCGTTCGGCGTCCAGCTCGAGCAGAGGCGTCCGGTGGCTTGCGACCAGGAGACTGGCCCCTCCTGTGGGGAAAGCCGTGAAGCCTGCCGCCTCGATGATCGGGACCATCCCCGGTTGCCCTGCGAAGGCCACGATATGACCTGCGACATCGGCTGCGCGAGCGATCGGGACGAGCGTCAGGAAATGCCCGCTTCCCCCGGCAAAGGTAAACAGGATGCGCAACGCCGCCTTTCTCGTGCTCCGGGAGCGGTCACCACGCCATCTACCCATGCGGGATACGGCCGGCCCGTAGTCGCGACACCGCCGGGGTCAGACCCTCGCGTGTGGAGAGATCGTCACGCTTCCGGCGCGCTCGATCCCGCGTGCGAGCCGGCCCGCGGCGAACGCGGTTGCGAAAAAGAACGGATCCTCGGCAGGCGACCGGCCCATGTGGGAGAGCGGCAAGCCCTCGCAGGCGGTCTCCCAGCCGGCCACGTCGACCTCCTCCCGGGGCTCGAGCCAGGTCGGGGCCGGGCTCCCTGCGGGCCAGGCGACTGCGACACGGCCGAGGCAGAGCTCGAGGACGGCGCGGCTGTGGTGCGAGACTCCGCGGTGGCGTGTCCGCTCGTCCGCCTCCGAGACGCGCATCGCCATGATCGGCGAGCCGCCGAGGGCGCTCGCCGCGTTCGCCGCGTCGGCGGCCGCCATCCCGCCGTGGCCGAACGGCGAGCCGGTGCCGACGATGCCCGGACCGATCCCGCAGATGACCGCGCCGAAGCCCTGTGCGACAGCCCAGACGAGCGCCGAGGCGGCGGTGACGCACTGGACGTCGCCGTCGAGGCACGCGCCTGCGGCCACCGCGACCTCCACCAATCCGCGCTCCTTCAGCCCCCGCACCGTGTCGGAAAGGGACACGGGGAGCGCTCCACCGGGAAGCTGCACATAGGCGACGCGAACGCCCCCGCCGATTCCCGCGCAGACCGGAGCGAGCTGGCTGTGCAGGCTGCAGCAGACGACCGGCAGCCCGCCGAGCGCTTCCGGAAGGGACGTCTCCTCCTCGGCGTGGGGCGCCGCCGCCTGGACGGGCGTGTACGGCAGCTTGATCACGTGCGCCCCCCCGTCCGCAGGCAGGTCGAGGCCGCGGGTCAGGTTCGCGTACAGCACGTCGAAGCCGCCGGAGCCGAGCCCGAGCTCGCGGGCCTGGACGTTCACCAGCACCTCGTCCCCGACAGCGACGGGTCCCGTCAGCCGCGGATAGGCGACGCACGGCGCCCCGTCGACCTCGACCCGGACGAGGCCCTCGTGGGCCTCGACCACGGCGGTGATCGCGCCGCGGCGGAGGCTAAGCACCGCGCGCGACGTCGACGAGCGCGAGCGTGACATCGACCATGGCCTCGAGGTCGTCGACCGCAATCCGCTCGTCGGGCGTATGGATGTTCTCCATCCCGTTCGCGAGGTTCAGGCAGGCGAGCCCGCGCTCGTTGAGGACGTTTGCGTCCGCCGCGCCGCCGCTCAGCCCGTAGCTCGGCGTCCGGCCCGTCCGCTCGAGCGCCGAATGCGCGAGCCGCACGACCTCGTCAGCGCGCTCGAAGCGATAGCCCTTGTAGCTCTTCTGCACCGCGGTCTCGACCTCGCAGTCGGCGATCCCGGCGGCGAAGGAGATCGCGTCGAGCATCTCCTGCACGAGGTCGGCGAGCTTGCGCTCGTCGTGGGAACGTGCCTCGGCGACGAACGTGCACCACTCCGGGACGATGTTGCCGGCCGTTCCTCCCTCGATCGTCCCGACGTTCGCGGTCGTCTCCTCGTCGACGCGCCCGAGCCGGAGATCGGCGATCGCTCGAGCAGCCGCGGCGATCGCGGAACGGCCCTCCTCCGGAAACATGCCCGAATGGGACGCTCGACCGTGAAAGCGCACCTTCATCGACTGGGAGTGCGGCGCTCCGAGGATGACCTCGCCGATCGGCGCGGCCTGGTCGTAGACGTAGCCGACGCGCGCTCGCAGCCGCTCGTGATCGAAGGCGGCGGCTCCGAGCAGCCCGACCTCCTCCTTCGGCGTGAACAGGAGCTCGATGCCCGCGTGCGGCCGGCTCTCGGCCACGACGCGCCGGGTGGCGTCGAGCATGGACGCGACGGCCGACTTGTCGTCGGCGCCGAGGATCGTTCCGCCCGCGTTGCGGACGAAGCCATCCTCGACGACGGGCTCGAGCGATCCGCTCGGCGGGACGGTGTCGAGGTGGGCGCAGAAAAAGATCGGCGTGCCCTCCGCGTTGTTCGGCTCGAGCCGACAGAGGAGGTTGCCCGTGGTCGAGTCGATCCGTTCGCCCGCGTCGTCCTCGTCCACCTCGAGGCCCAGGCCGCGCAGGTAGCGCGTGACCGCGTCGGCGACGGCGCGCTCCTCGCCCGAAGGGCTCGGCAGGGCCGCGAGCTCCGTGAACAGCGTCAGAACCTCCGGCGTCTCGGGCACCGCCGCATCCTACGGAACGCCGTGCCGGCAACAGAACCGTCCCGGGGTCAGACCCCGGATGTCCCCCGGGGACTAGGCCGACGCGACGCCGACCGCCGTCCGCTCGCGCGAGCGGGCGAGCGCCGCGCCGACGAGGTCGCGGAAGAGCGGCGCCGGTCGCGTCGGGCGCGACTTGAACTCGGGATGGAACTGGCTCGCGACGAACCAGGGGTGCTCGGGCAGCTCGACGATCTCGACGAGCCGTCCCTCCTGGAACGTGCCGGACACCACGAGCCCGGCCTCGACGAGCTCCGGCCGGTAGTGGTTGTTCACCTCGTAGCGATGGCGATGGCGCTCGTGGACGACGGCCTCGCCGTAGGCGTCGTAGGAGCGCGAGCCCTCCGCCAGCTCGACCGCCTGCGCGCCGAGCCGCATCGTCCCGCCGAGGTCCTCGATCTCCTTCTGCTCCGGCAGCAGGTCGATCACCGGATGCGGCGTCTCCGGGTCCATCTCGGTCGAGTTCGCGCCGTCGAGGCCGAGCACGTGACGCGCGAACTCCGAGACCGCGACGTGCATCCCGAGGCAGATGCCGAGATAGGGGATCCCGCGCTCGCGCGCGACCCGGCAGGCGAGGATCTTCCCCTCCCACCCGCGCGAGCCGAAGCCGCCGGGCACGATGATCCCGTCCACCTGCTCGAGCAGGCTCGCCGCCTGCTCCAGCGACATGCCCTCGGCGTCGACCCAGCGGACGCGGACGTGCGTGCCGTGGTGCGCTCCCGCATGCTTGAGCGCCTCGTGCACCGAGAGGTATGCGTCCTGGAGCTTGACGTACTTGCCGACGAGCGCGATCTCGACCTCGCCCTCGGCCTGCTGGATCCGGTCGCTGAGCTCGAGCCAGTCGCCGAGGTGCGCGTCCCCGAGCGGCAGTCCGAGCTTCTCGCACACGCGCCGGTCGAGGCCCTCGGCCTGCAGGCGCGACGGGACGAGGTAGACGTCCGGTACGTCGGGGCAGGCGACGACGGCCTCCTGCTCCACGTCCGCGAAGAGCGCGATCTTCTCCCGGATGTCGGCGGAGAGCTCCTCGTGCGAGCGGCAGACGACGACGTCCGGGTGGATACCGATGCGGCGCAGCTCGTTGACCGAGTGCTGGGTCGGCTTCGTCTTCAGCTCGCCGGCCGCCTCGATGAACGGGACGAGCGTGACGTGCAGGTAGAGGACGTTCTCGTTTCCGACCTCGCGCCGGAACTGGCGGATCGCCTCGAGGAACGGCAGCGACTCGATGTCGCCGACCGTCCCGCCGATCTCGCTGATCACGACGTCGGCCGGGCTCGAGGCGGCGGTCGAGCGGATGCGCGCCTTGATCTCGTTCGTGATGTGCGGGATCACCTGGACGGTCGCGCCGAGGAACTCGCCCTTGCGCTCCTTGCGCAGGACTGCGTCCCAGATCGCGCCCGCGGTGTGGGACGCGCTGCGCGTCAGGTTCTCGTCGATGAACCGCTCGTAGTGGCCGATGTCGAGGTCGGTCTCGGCGCCGTCCTCGGTGACGAAGACCTCGCCGTGCTGGAACGGGCTCATCGTCCCCGGGTCGACGTTCAGGTACGGGTCGAACTTCTGCGCCCGCACCTGGAGGCCGCGTGCTTTCAGCAGCCGGCCCAGCGAGGCGGCGACGATTCCCTTGCCGAGCGCCGAGACGACGCCGCCCGTGACGAAGACGTACTTCGTCTGCGCCGCCGAGCTCACGCGCGCCGTCCCACGCGGTCGGCGTCGGCGAGCCAGGGCGTGCGCTCTATCCACGCGCCAAGCGATGTCCGCTCGCCGAGGACGGTAAGGCCGGCGAGAGCGCCGATCGCCGCCCAGCGGCCTCGTCCCGTGAATCGCTCCACGGACTTCAACCCTAGCAGTGCGCCCAGCGCGTTCGACCCGGCGTCTCCGAGCATCGTCATCTCACGGAGATCGTAGGGAAGCAGGAGGACGGCGATCCCCAGCGGCGCATCGAGGGCGACGGCTGCGGCGAGATAGGCCTTGAGCGCCCGGCCCGGACCGGTGTCGAGCTGGTTGAGCGCGTTCGCGGCAAGCCCGACGAGGAGCCCGCCGGAGACCTTGCGCGTGGCGAGCAGGCCAAGCGCGGGGATGCCGAGCAGCTTGAGCATCCCGGTCGTCCGGCCCGCTCTCAGGTGCGCGTGGAAGCCCCGTTCCGGACCGGCCCAGAGATCATCCGCGAAGCCGAGCGCGGCGATCGCGGTCACCGTGGGACGCCGTCCCGCGCCGATGACCCAACCGACGAGCGGGAGCCGCGCGCCGCGGAAGTTGACACCGAGCGGGCCGCAGGCGAGCGCCGTGTCGAGGAGCTGCCGGCCGCGGTGGAGGAAACCGGCGGCGTCGCGTCCGGTCGACCGGTGGTCGAGCGAAAGCTCGAGCTCCTCGAGCTCCAGCCCGGCGCACAGCGCGTCGATCGTCATCCGCACCTCGCAACCGAAGCCCGGCGCGAGCGGAAAGCAGGCCTGGCGGGCCGCCGGCGACAGGGCGCGCTGGCCGGACAGGGGCTCGCGCAGGACCCGTCCGGTGCGCAGTCGGATCAGCGCGCGCGCCGTTCGCTTCGCGATCCCGAAGCCCCCTCCCCGGCGCGGCGCGAAGGCGGCGATCGCAACGTCGGCGTCCGCGTCGAGGAGCGGAGCTATCCGACCTTCGAGGTCGGCGTCGCAGAGCAGAAGCGGTCCAGGCGGAGCGGCGCGCTCGGCCGCTGTAAGCGCCTGGCCCTTCCCGCGCCGCGGGAGGCGGAACACGGCCGCTCCCGCTTCCTCGGCAAGCTCGGCCGTCCGATCGGCCGAGCCGTCGTCGGCGACGATCACCTCGGCGCCGGGGAAGGAGCGCCGCAAGGCCCGCACCGCGCGGCCGATCGTCGCCTCCTCGTCACGCGCCGCGACGAGGATCGTCAGCGGCTCGGCGCTCTCAGCCACCCGTGGTCGTCGTGACGGCGGCCGGCGGGACGATCTCCGGGAGCGGGCTCTGCGCCGTGGGCTTGATCCCGTAGTTCCCGGTCACCGCCGGATCGGCCAGGAGGAGCGCGAGGGCGAGCCTGCCGACCGGTGTGTCGAGGTCGTCCACGCTCGAGAGGCCGGCGCGCTTGTAGACCTCGACGGCGGAATCGGTCTGCTTGGCGCTCTCGACGCCGACGGCCGGCACCGTGGAGCGGCTCTGCGCGAGACCGGAGTACAGGCCGCGCAGGAAGGCCGCGGTCGCGCCGGTCTGCACCGGCGCGGTCCGGACCACGATCACGCCGTTCGCCGGGGTCTTGCTCGAGCCCGACCGCTCTTCCACGAGCTGGCTCTGGAGCGTGTTCCAGAACGGCGTGTCGCCGCCGGTGACGAACTCCCGTCCGAGCGCCCGACCGAGCTCCTGAAGCTGATTCTCGCCGGCGAAGAGCGCGAGGAACGGCCGTGGCTCGAGTTGCTTGTCGAAGGACGCGCTGTCGACCGGCACCTTGATCGCCCTCAGCCGAAACGGCGCCCGGGCGCCGCCGTCCTTCAGGGTCTGCACGATCGCCGTCCGGACGTCCGAGTCGACGGGCCCGACAAAGAGGACGGCGATCCGTCGACGGGCGAGGCGTCCCTGCATCAGGTCGGCGTAGGTCTTGTCGACGTAGTCCTTGTTGGCCGTGCCGCTCGCCTCGGCGCTCGCAACCGCCTGGTTCGCGTGCTCGAGATCGTTCCGGAGGTTCGCGATCTGCAGCTGAAACCGGCTGCGATCGGAGTTTCCGAGCCCGTGGGAGGCCAGGGCGACGCCGACGAGGATGCCGATCACGAGCGCAAAGAAGACGGCGGCGAGGGACGCGACGTGGTAGCGGAGATCGAACATGCCTCAAAGCCCCGACGCAGTCTCGCAGAGCGCATGGAGTCGGAAAAGGGCCTTGCGAGGCAGCGTGCGCGCGAGGCCGAACATCCACGTTCCCTCGATCTCGAGCTCCGCACGGGTGCGCTCAGGGGTCTCCTCCTCCAGCCGGAGCTCGACGTCGACGTGGTCCCCGGTCAGGTACCAGGAGAAGCGCCGGGGCGGATCGACGCCGCGGACGAGCAGCATGCCGCTGGATGTCGTCCTGCTCAGCATCAGCACTCCGGGGCGGATCGCGGCCTCCAGCTCCCAGCGGGCGCCCTCCGCGAAACCTGTCCGCCCGGGCCGGACCTCCGCGATCCCAGGCCACCAGTCGGCGAAGCGGCGCGACTCCGAGACGAGACGCCAGACATCGGCTCGCGAGGCAGGCAGCTCCCGCGACGC
Organism: Gaiellales bacterium; assembly: GCA_038253005.1. Lineage (GTDB taxonomy): Bacteria > Actinomycetota > Thermoleophilia > Gaiellales > Gaiellaceae > 3-1-20CM-4-69-9. The sequence goes on along the minus strand of JBBSHO010000040.1, from coordinate 115 downwards.
TGAGACACGCGGCATGAGCGAAGGGTACGGCTAGCCGATGCCGAGCAGGTCGCGCAGGCGGAGGGCGAGATACTCGATCACATGCCGGAGCGCGGGCGAGACCGCGATCGCAACG
>JBBSHO010000039.1:0-10730 GCA_038253005.1 Gaiellales bacterium | reverse complement strand
GGCGACGGCGCCGTTCCCGGTCGTCCCGAAGCTGCCGAAGGTGCGGAAGGGAGACGTGATCTGGGTCGAGCCGGAGCTCGTCTGCGAGGTCGAGTTCGCCGAGTGGACGCACGACGGCCGGCTGCGGGCTCCCTCCTACCAGGGGCTACGCGAGGACAAAGGCGTCGGCGAGGTTCGGCGCGAGGAGCCGCTCGGAATCATGGTCCGGAAGGGTGGGCGCGAGCTGAAGCTGTCGAATCTCGACAAGCCGTTCTGGCCCGACGAGGGGATCACGAAGGGCGGCCTGCTCGAGTACTACCGTGCGGTGGCGCCGGTGCTCGTCCCGCACCTGAAGGACAGGCCGTTCACGATGAAGCGCTATCCCGAGGGCGCCTTCGGCGACTTCTTCTTCCAGAAGGACGCTCCGAAGCACATGCCCGACTGGATCCGGACCGCGCCGTTCGAGGTCTCGACGCGCGAGTCGCCGCGGACGCGGAAGCAGATCGCGTTCCCGCTCGTGAACGACGAGCTGGCGTTGCTCTGGATGGTGAACATGGGCTGCATCGACCTGAACACGTGGTACTCGCGCGTCGACCGGCCCGACCGCCCCGACTGGGTGCTGTTCGATCTCGATCCTGCGGCGGATGTCGGCTTCGCGGAGACCGTCGAGGTGGCGCTGCTCGTGAAGCAGGCGCTGGACGCGCTCGGGCTCGTCTCCTTTCCGAAGACGTCCGGCTCGGACGGGATCCACGTGCTCGTCCCGGTCGAGCGGCGGCACACCTACGACGATACGCGGGAGTTCTCGGAGGTCGTCGCCCGGGCGATCGCGCGCACGCACCGTGGGCTCGCGACGACCGAGTGGTCGAAGGCCAAGCGGCGCGGCGTGCTGATCGACTCGAACCAGAACGGCGAGGGAAAGACGATCGCGTCGGCCTACTCCGTACGTCCGCACGCGGGCGCACCGGTCTCGACGCCGCTGCGCTGGGACGAGGTGAACGAGCAGCTCGATCCGTCGATCTACACGATGGAGGTCGTGCTCGATCGGGTTCGCCGGCACGGCGATCTCTTCGCGGGCGTCTTGACGGCGAGACAACGGCTCGACAAGGCGCTGAACGCCCTCCGCTAGCCGCGGCCACTCCAGCCACGGCCGGGGTCTGACCCCGGCCGTGGCTGCGGGAGACGTGACTTTTCGCGGAGTCTCGACCTGAGGTCGAGGGAGCTCTTTCCCTTGCGCCGGCCGAAACCGGGGATCCGACATGGCCCTCGCAGACCCGGACGTGCTCTGACCCCGACAGTGCCCGGGCGGGCCACGTCCTCCGACTCCGCCGCCGTCCACCGCGGACAGGGCCGGGGGTCGGACCCCGGACTGGCGTTAACGGTCACCCAGGCGCCGCGGCTGGCCGAGGGCGCCCAGCTCGGCGATGTCGCGGCGGAAGAAGAGCGCCACTGTCCAGTCGGCGACGACGCGGAGCTTCCGGGAGAAAAGCGGCAGCTGGTACAGGTGATAGGTCCGCGTTATCCACCAGCCGGGGAAGCCGCGGAGACGCAGGCCCAGCACGTCGGCGATCCCCTGGTAGCGGCCGAGCGTCGCCACCTGGCCGAGCATCCGGTATCGGTACGGCCGTGGCTCGCCCGCGAGGTTCTTCGCCAGACGCCGCGCCTGGCGCAGGGCGTGCTGGCACGTAGGCGGATCGGGATGCTCCGGCGTCGCGAGGTTCGGCGCCCGCGCGCCGTCCCCGAGCGCCCAGAGACGGGGGACGCCCTCGACGCGGAGCGTTCCGTCCACCACGATCCGGCCGACCTCGTCCACCGGAAGCCCGAGCGCGGAGCCGAGCGGATTGGCGCGCACGCCCGCCGTCCACACGACCGTGCTCGTGAGGACCCGCTCGCCGTCGGAGAGTCGAGCGGCGTGCGGCTCGACCCCGTCCAGCGTCGTACCGACGCGGATCTCGACGCCACGTCGCGTCAGCTGCGCCGCTGCGTACTCTCCGAGCCGCGTCGGGATCTCCGACAAGATCTTCGGCGCCGCGTCGACGAGAATCCAGCGCTGGCGCGTGCCCCGCAGCGAGGGGTAATGCCGCAATGCGTCCCGCACGAGGTCCGACAGCTCTGCGAGCGCTTCGACTCCCGCGTAACCGGCGCCGACGAAGACGAAGGTGAGCTCTCTCAGCCGGCGGCTCTCGGTCGGCGCTACGGTCGCGGCCTCGAGCCGCTGGAGGACGTGGTTCCGGAGGCGGATCGCGTCCGGGAGCGACTTGAACCCGAGCGCATGCTCCGCGAGGCCGGGAATCGGCAGCGTGCGGACGACGGCGCCAAGCGCCACGACGGCGTCGCGATAGCGAACGCCGAAGAGCCGCTCCTCCGTCTGCACCTGGACGCGCTGCCGCTCCACGTCGAGGGCGACGGCTCGACCGAGGATGAGCTCGGCGTGCGGGCACATCAGCCGCAGGGGCACGACCGCATGCCGCGGCTCCAGGGTCCCGGACGCGGCCTCGGGCAGAAGCGGCGTATACAGCATGAAGTTCTCCGGGCTGACGATAGTCGCGCCGCGCCGAGCTAGCACCCGCGCGACCGACGCGCCGGCGAAGCCTCCGCCGAGGATCAAGGTACCGCCCAGCGCCTCTCGTTCCGCCACACCCGTACGATCGCACGATCGCCGCTCCTCCCGGAACCCAGAAGCCGCGCCGGTTCCTCCCGCGCTTCCACTACGAGCTGCTCGCCTGCGGCGTGACCGGACACGAGCTCGTCGGCGCCGACGCCGCCGAGATTCGACCGGAGGACGCGCTCGTCGTCCGAGAGCTGGACGGCCTGCGCTGGTACCGGTGCGTTCGCTGCGACAGCTGGCTCCCGCTTGCGCCGCCGGTCAGCCCGGTCCGAGCTTTTCCCCCCGGGCGGGACGAGCTCGAGCTGCCGCTTCGGGGCAAGGCCCTGAGGGACAAGGTCGTGCTCCGGCTGATCGCGCTCGACCGTGCGTTCCACTTCGTGCTGCTCGCGGCGCTCGCGCTCGCGTTGCTCGTCTTCGCCAACCACGTCCGGCATCTGCACCGGGTCTTCCTGCGTGTGGTCGCGGACTACGGCGGCGGGAGCCGCATCCCCAAGCACGGTCTCGTCCACGAGCTCGGACGGCTCGTCACGCTCCAGTCGGGAACGCTGCGCATCGTCGCGCTTGTCGCCGCGGCCTACGCCGTGCTCGAGGGGCTCGAGGCGGTCGGCCTCTGGTACCAGCGGCGATGGGCCGAGTACCTGACGTTCGTCGCGACGACCGCCCTCCTACCGCTCGAGGTCTACGAGCTCAGCCAGCGCGTCTCGCCGTTCAAGGTCGTCGCTCTCGTCGTGAACCTCGCGATCGTCGTCTACCTGCTGCTCGCGAAGCGTCTCTTCGGGCTGCGCGGAGGCGCGGCGGCCGAGCGCGAGGAGCGGGAGCGCGACGTCGGCTGGGAGGCGCTCGAGCGGACCGCGCCTACGGCTCCAGCCGTCTCCGCTCCGGGCCGGCCGGCTCCCTGACGAGCTAGAGCGATCCTTCCCGCGCGCGAGCTCCGACGCCGTCAGCTCGCAGAGGTCGCCGCCGCCGCCATCCGTCGCAGCAGAGTCCGGGCTCCGTCCTTGTCCAGGAGCTCGTTCAGGTTCCCGCACTTCGGCGACTGGACGCAGGACGGGCAGCCGTCGGCGCACGGGCAGCCCTCGAGCATGCGGGCGGTGTCCTCGACCCAGCCCTCGAAGGCGCCGAATCCGCGCTCGGCGATCCCGACTCCGCCGGGATGCCCGTCGTAGATGAAGACCGTGGGACGCCCGGTCTGGAAGTGGACGTTCGTCGAGAGTCCGCCGATGTCCCAGCGGTCGCACATCGCCCAGAGCGGCAGGAGCGCGATCAGCGAGTGCTCCGCCGCGTGCAGCGTCCCGAGCAGCTTCGGCATCTCCTCGAGCTCGGTCAGCTGGGACGGCTGGGGCAGGTACCAGATCGCCTCCGTCTCGAACGTCGTCTGCGGCAGGTCGAGCGAGACCGTCTCCAGCGTGGACTGGTCGCGCACGGACTTCTTCTGGTACGCGACGACCTGCTCGCTGACGGAAACGCGGCCGAACGAGAGCTCGAGCCCGCAGCGGCGCTCGGCTCGAAGCGTCTCCTCGATCGCCGTCGTCGTCTCCTTCTTCGCCTGGGTGTAGTAGTCGCCGCCGTACGGCGTGACGACCGCGGCTCGGCTGACGAGGTCGAGCTCGGCGACGAGGTAGCTCTGGCCGAGATGGAGGTAGATCGCGCCCGCGTGGACGGTGGAGTACGCGCGCTCCCGCTCGACCAGCCCGAGGACCGTTCCGGTCTGCGCGTCGACGATCGTGAACGCGTCCGCGCTGGTCGAGCGAAGCGGGGTGCGAGCGGCGGGATAGTCCCTCCCGGCCCACACGTAGCCGGCCTTCGTCAGCGCGAGCTCCGGCAGCAGCGGCGCCCGCTTGAGCGCCTCGTCTCCGAGCGTCGCGCGGTCTGCGTCGTCGAGCGGTCCCTCGAAGGCCGCCGCGCGGACGTGCCCGTCGAGGACGCGCGGGTTCGTATGGTCGGAGATCGCGGCCTCCACCCGCCGCGCCAGCAGCGTCTCCGGCTCCCGCATGAAGTACTGGTCGAGGGCATCCTCGCTCGCGACGAGGACGGCGAGGCCGTGACCGCGCCGCCCGGCGCGCCCCCACTGCTGCCGGAGCGAGGCCACCGTTCCCGGGAAGCCGACGGAGACGGCGCAGTCCAGGAGGCCGATGTCGATTCCCAGCTCGAGCGCGTCCGTCGCGGAGACGCCCAGCAGGTCGCCCTCGACGAGTCGGCGCTCGATCTCGCGGCGCTGTGCGGGTGTGTAGCCGGCCCGGTAGGGGGCGAGTCGCGCGGCCACGTCCGCGTCGACCCGGTCGACGGTGAACTTGTGCACGAGCTCGGCCGCCTTGCGGCTCTTGGCGAAGCAGATCGTCCGCAGACCGCGCGAGACGAGCCCGGCCATGAGGCGCGATGCCTCCCCCAGCGGGCTTGCACGGAGACCCAGCTCCGGGTCGATCAGCTCCGGGTTCCAGAGCGCGATCGTCCGCTCCGCGCGCGGAGCGCCGTCGGCCGCGACGACTGTCGCCTCGACCCCAGCGAGCTCCCGCGCCAGCCCTCCCGGATTCGCGATCGTCGCCGAGGCGAGCAGGAACTGCGGGTCGGCGCCGTAGACCCGCGCGAGCCGCCGCAGCCGCCGCAGGACGTTCCCGACGTGCGACCCGAAAACGCCGCGGTAGACGTGCGCCTCGTCCACGACGACGTAGCGCAGATTGTGCAGCACGTCTCCCCAGCGATCGTGATGGGGAAGGACGCCGACGTGGAGCATGTCGGGGTTCGTCAGGATCAGGTTCGCCCATTTCCTGATCTGCCAGCGGCGCTCGGACGGCGTGTCTCCGTCGTAGATCGCCGCCCGCACCTTCGGCGCCCGCAGCTCGCCGAGCGCGCGGGCCTGATCCTGCGCGAGCGCCTTCGTCGGATAGAGGTAGAGCGCCCGCCGCTTCGGCTCGCGCGCGAGCGCGTCCAGCACGGGCAGGTTGAAGGCGAGCGTCTTGCCCGACGCGGTCCCGGTCGTGACGATCACGTGCTCGCCGCGGGCGGCGGCGTCCCAGGCCTCGCGCTGGTGCGCGTAGAGCGCCGTCATTCCCCGCGCCTCGAGCGCGGCCGCGACGGGGGGTTCGAGCTGCTCGGGGAGCGCCGCCGTTCGCGCGTCGATGGGCGGAATCGTGCCGAGGTGAGCGAGCTCCTCGCCGGCGAGCAGGTCGTCCCAGAGCGCGGTCTCGACGGCCATCGGCCGATGGTAGCCTGGGGCTACCCGGGTGCCCACGAGGCTGAGATCACACCGGCGAACCTGATCTGGGTAATGCCAGCGAAGGGAGAGCGAGCATCGTTCGACGCTGCCTATCGATCGCCACCTCCGACTCGGGCGGGGGCGCCGGCGTCCAGGCCGACCTGAAGGCGTTCGCGGCCGCCGGCTGCCACGGGATGTCCGCGCTCGTCGCGCTGACCGCGCAGAACACGGTCGCCGTCACCGCGGTGCACGAGCTTCCGCCCGCCTTCGTCGTCGCGCAGCTCGACGCCGTCTGGGACGACGTCGGCGTCGACGCGGCCAAGACGGGAATGCTGTTCTCGCGCGAGCTGATCGCCGTCGTGGCGGATTGGCTCGGGGAGCATCCTGTCCCGCTCGTCGTCGACCCGGTCATGGTCGCGAGCTCGCGGGCGCGGCTGCTTCAGGAGGATGCAGTCGCCGTTCTCGTCGATCGCCTCCTTCCGCTCGCAACCGTGGTGACGCCGAACCTGCCGGAGGCGGAAGTACTGGCCGGGGTGGGCGGGACACCACAGGCGCTCGCCGAGCGGATCCACGAGCTCGGCGCGCAGGCGGTGATCGTCACCGGCGGCCACGGGCCCGAGGCGTTCGACCACCTCTTCGACGGCCGCGAGCACGTCGAGATCCCGGTCGAGCGCCACGACGTCGCCGCGACGCACGGCGCGGGCTGCACTCATTCCGCAACCCTCGCGGCCATGCTCGCGCGCGGGATGGCTCTTCCGGACGCCGCCCGCGCCGCCGCCGCCGCCGCGTCCGAGGCGGTTCGTCACGGGCTCGCGGAGCTCGGCGCCGGCGAAGGGCCGGTCGACGTCCTCAACCTGAAAGGAACCGCATGATCTCTCCCGGATCCACTCTCCGCGCGCTGCGCGAGCGCAGGCCGCTCGTCCACCAGATCACGAACTACGTCGTCATGAACGAGACCGCGAACGCGACCCTCGCGCTCGGTGCTCTGCCGGTCATGGCCCATGCGGGCGAGGAAGTGGAGGAGATGGTCGCGCTCGCCGGCGCCCTCGTTCTCAACATCGGCACGCTCTCGCCGCACTGGGTCGAGGCCATGCTCCTGGCGGGGAGGGCCGCGAATGGAGCGGGTATCCCCGTGGTGCTCGATCCCGTCGGGGCCGGGGCGACCGGGTACCGGACGGAGACGGCGAAGCGGATCCTGTCCGAGCTGGACGTGGCGGTGTTGCGCGGGAACGCGGGCGAGACGGCGACGCTCGTCGGCGTCGAGGCCGAGGTGCGCGGCGTCGAGTCGATCGGCGCGGGTAGGGAAGCCGCGGAGCTGGCGCGCGCGGCCGGACGGAGCCTCGGGCTCGTGGCGTCGGTCACCGGCCCGATCGACCACGTCTCGGACGGCGCGCGCGTGCTCGCGGTCTCGAACGGCGACCCGCTGCTCGCGGCCGTGACGGGCGCCGGTTGCATGTCGAGCGCGATCACCGGCTGCTTTCTGGCCGCCAAGCAGGACCCGCTCGAGGCGGCCGCGGAAGCGCTCGCCGCGTTCGGGGTCGCCGCGGAGGATGCGGCCGTCGAGGCGGGGGGCCCGGGAACCTTCCACGCCGGCCTCTACGACGCGCTCGCGGCGCTCGACCCAGCGACGCTGGACGGTCGTGCGCGGATCGAAGAGCTGTGATCCTGCACGCCCTCGTCGACGAGCTCGAGACGGCGCTCGTCGCTGTCGAGGGCGGGGCGACGGTCGTGCAGTGGCGGTTGAAGGGCGTTCCTACGCTGGACGTGGTCGAGCGAGGCCGCTCGACCCGGAGCCTCTGCGCACGGCACGGCGTCACCTTCGTCGTCAACGACGACGTCGAAGCGGCGCTGATGCTCGGCGCCGACGGCGTCCATCTCGGCCGTGGAGACGAAGGCGCGGCGCGCGCGCGAGACCAGGGGCTCCTGCTCGGGCTTTCCGCCGCGAGCGCGGACGAGGCGGTCGAGGCCGCGCTCCAGGCCGACTACATTGGTGCAGGCCCGATCTGGGAGACACCGTCCAAGGTGGACGCCGATCCGCCGATCGGGCTCGAGAGCCTCAGGAAGATCTGCGCGGCGGTCGATCGGCCCGTGGTCGCGATCGGCGGCATCGACGCCTCGAACGCCGCGAGCTGCATTCGCGCAGGCGCCGCCGGCGTCGCCGTGATCCGTGCGGCGCGTCACGCGGCCGAATTGCGGACGGTGCTCGATGAGGCTCTCTGAGGTCGGAGAGCTCGGCCTGCTCGCCGAGCTCGACCGGCGCGGCCTCGTGCGCGGTATCGAGCACGATGCAGCACGGCTCTCCGGGGACCTCGTCGTCACGCAGGACGCGCTCGTCGAGGGCGTCCATTTCCGGCTCGACTGGATCTCCTGGCGCGACCTCGGCTGGCGCGCGGCCGCCGTGAACCTGAGCGACCTCGCCGCCTCCGGCGCCGATCCGGAGGCGCTCGTCGTCACGCTCGCCGCACCGGCGGCGACGCAGCTCGAGCACGTGCTCGAGCTCTACGAGGGGATCGCCGAGACAGGTGTCCCGGTGATCGGTGGAGACACGAGCGAGGCGGACAAGCTGATGCTCAGCGTGACGGCGCTCGGCCGGTCGGAGCGCGTTCCCGGCCGGGCGGGCGCGCGGCCGGGCGATACGCTCGTCGTGACGGGGCCGCTGGGCGCGGCCGGGGCGGCGTTCCGGCATGGCTCCTTCGTCCGGCCGCCTTTGAGACTCGGCGAGGGCCGCGAGCTCGCCGAGCACGCGACCGCGATGCTCGATCTCTCGGACGGCCTCGGTCGCGACGCCGGGCGCATCGCCGCGCGCTCCGGCTGCCGGATCGTCATCGACCTGGCCGCGGTTCCCCTCGCGGAAGGAGCCGAGCTCTCGGACCTCGCGTTCGGGGAGGACTACGAGCTGCTCGCCGCCGTCGGCGACCCGGGTCGGTTCACCCCGATTGGTCGCTGCGAGACCGGCGAGGGCGTCCTCCTCACCCGCGGGGGCGAGCCCGTCGAGCTAGCCGGCTGGGAGCACTTCGCGAACGAAGACCACTAGAGCCACGCCGCGAGCGCGGTCTCGTACCGCCTGCGCGGATAGGCGCCGACGATCGTCTCCCGCTCCTCGCCGCCGTCGAAGACGATCGCCGTGGGGATCGAGAGGACGCCGTAGCGCGCCGCGGTCTCCGGATTCTCGTCGATGTTCAGCTTGGCGAACTCGACCTTCCCTCGCGCCTCTCCCTCGAGCGCCTCGAGGATCGGCTCGACCCGCCGGCACGGGCCGCACCACGGAGCCCAGAAGTCCAGCACGACGGGGCCGCCCGCCTGCAGGACGTCCCGCTCGAAGGTCTCGTCCGTCACCTCGAACACGGCGCCAGGGTAGCTACAGGCGCCCGCTCAGCGCGGCGAGCCGGAGCGCCGGCACCTTCCAGATCGCCTCGGCCACGATCGACCGGCTCATCTTCGAGCCGCCCTGCTCGCGGTCGACGAAGTGGATCGGGAGCTCGGCGACTCGGAACCCGGCTCGGAGCGTGCGGTAGGTGGTCTCGATCTGGAACGCGTAGCCCTTGCTCGCGATCGCGTCCAGGTCGATCGTCTCGAGCACGCGGCGGCGATAGCACTTGAAGCCGCCGGTCAGGTCCTGGATCGGAACGCCGAGCAGCGCCCGCGCGTAGAGCGAGCCTCCGGCCGAGACCGCTCTGCGAATCGCGCCCCAGTCGCCGATCGAGCCGCCCCTCACGTAGCGCGAGCCGATCACGAGATCCGCGCCCTCCGTGGCTGCCGCGATCAGGCGAGGGACGTCCTCCGGGTCGTGCGAGAAGTCGCAGTCCATCTCCAGCACGAGCTCGGCGCCGCCGGCCAACGCCCACCGGAAGCCGGCCAGGTACGCGGGCCCGAGCCCCTCCTTCCGCCCGCGGTGGAGGACGCCGACGTAGTCGAGCTCGCCGGCCAGCCGGTCGGCGATCGCCCCGGTCCCGTCCGGCGAGCTGTCGTCCACGACGAGCACGGAGACGCCCTTGCCTCCGAGCGCCCTCAGCATCGGCTCGAGGTTCTCGCGCTCGTTGTAGGTGGGCAGGCAGACGGTCGCGCGCACCGGCGTATATTGCGGCCGTGGCAAGGGCTCTGCCTCGGAACGCGGAGCTGGCGGAGCAGCTCGAGCTTCTGGCCGACCTGCTGGAGCTCGAAGGCGAGGCGTCGTTCCGCGTGCTGGCTTACCGCAGGGCGGCCACGCGCATCCGCGAGACGGCCGGCTCGGTGGCGGAGCTCGCGCTCGCAGGGCTGGCGAAGCAGCTGTCCGGGATCGGCAAGACGATCGAGGAGAAGATCGTCCAGGTCGTCGAGGACGGGGAGATGCACGCGCTCACCAAGCGCAAGCAGATCGTGCCGGCCGAGGTCGTCCTCTTCATGCGCCTGCCGGGCCTCGGGCCGAAGACCGCGGCGCGGATCTGGCGCGAGCTCGGCGTGACGACGATCGAGGAGCTGAAGCGAGCCGCCGAGGCGGAGCGGCTCCGCACGCTTGCGGGGCTGGGGGCGAAGACCGAGGAGCGGATCCTGAAGGCGCTCGCCGACGATCGGCAGGTACACACGGGCCGGCGGCTCCTCGGCGACGGACTGCCTGAGGTGCTCGCCGTCGTCTCCGTGCTCCGCGAGCATCCCGCGGCGCAGAAGGTGTCGGAGGCCGGCAGCGTCCGGCGACGCAAGGAGACGTTCCGCGACCTGGACGTGATCGCCACGGCGAGCGATCCGCGGGAGCTGACCGACTATTTCACCCGGCTCGCCTGGGTGGTCGAGGTCGCTGCGGAGGGCGCTTCGAAGGCGACCGTCCTCTCCGACCAGGGCCTGCGCTTCGACCTGCGTGTCGTGCCGCCGGAGTCGTACGGAAGCCTGCTCCAGCACTTCACCGGCTCGAAGGAGCACAACCTCGCGCTGCGCGAGGACGCGGTTCGGCGGAAGCTCTCCGTCTCCGAGTACGGCGTC
>JBBSHO010000038.1:0-12750 GCA_038253005.1 Gaiellales bacterium | reverse complement strand
CTCGGAGGTGATCTCCCGCTATGCGACCGAGGGTGGCTACGACCTGATCGTTCTCGGGCAGCGCGGCCACTTTCTGCGCACCCACCTGCTCGGCTCGACCGCGGACCGCGTGGCCGAGCACGCATCGTGCCCTGTGATGATTGTCAGGTGAAGGGCGAGCGGCGCCGGAGGCGGGTGTAGAGCTGGGCTCCGCGGGCACGCCTACCGGCGGGCTCTCGGGACTCGCGCGCATCGAGGCGTCTCGGCGTGCGTTGCCCGAGAACGTCCGTGCTCTCGGCTGGGTGTCGTTCGCCAACGACTTCGCCAGCGAGCTGATCTATCCCATCCTGCCGCTCTTCTTGACGATCACGCTTGGAGCGCCCGTCGCGGTGCTCGGATTGATCGAAGGGATCGCCGAGGGCGCCGCGGTGGGTCTGCGCGGGATCGCAGGCTGGCTGTCGGACCGAACCGCCGGCAAGAAGCGGCGGCCGTGGATCTTCGCCGGCTACGGCTTGTCCGCGCTCGCGCGCCCGGTGATCGCCCTTGCGCCTGCATGGGGATACGTCCTCGGCGCCCGGCTGGGCGATCGACTCGGAAAGGCCGCACGGACCGCGCCTCGCGACGCGCTGATCCGCGACTCGACCACGCACGAGCTCATGGGCTCGAGCTTCGGCTATCACCGGGCGATGGACACCGCCGGGGCCGTGGTCGGACCGTTGATCGCGGTTGCCGCGCTCGCGGCCGGGGCTTCGCTTCGCACCGTCCTGTGGATCGCCGTCGTTCCTGGATTCGCGACCCTGGTTGCGCTTCGGCGCGTCCGCGAGGCGCGGGCGGCGCTCCCGACGGGCATCGAGCTCGAAGCCGTCGAGGTGCAGCGGCTTCCACGTGCTTTCTTCGTCGTCCTCGCGATCTGGACCGTCTTCTCACTCGGCAACTCGAGCGACGTCTTCCTGATCCTGCGGGCGCACGATCTCGGACTCGGCGCGACGTTCACGATCCTCGCCTATGCGCTCTACAACCTCATCTACTCGGGTTTGGCGTGGCCGCTCGGCGCGCTCTCGGACCGGATTCCGCGCCCGCTGATCCTGGCGGGCGGTCTGGTCGTGTTCGGACTCGTCTACCTCGGCTTCGCCTTTGCCCCGGGAGAGTGGGCCGTCTGGCCGCTGTTTGCGGCGTACGGCGCCTACGTCGCCGCCACCGAGGGAGTGGCCAAGGCATGGGTCGCCGATCACGTCGCCGGCGGTCTTGCCGGGACCGCGTACGGGCTGTTTGCCGCCGCGACCGGCGGCGCGCTTCTCGTCGCCAGCATTGCCGCCGGCCTCCTGTGGTCGTACGTGAGCCCTCGCGCCCCCTTCGTCCTCGGAGCCGCCGGAGCCGGTCTCGGATTCCTGCTCCTGTTGGCTTCTCGCACGGTGGGGGTCACGCGCCCGGTCGGCGGAGCCGGATGAGGAGACGGTCTCAGCGCTGCGGCGCGACGACGCGGGCCCCGGCGCCGTCGAGCGCGTCGAGCGCGACGCGAATCTCGACGCCCTGGCCGACGAAGATCGGCGTGTCGCGCTCGGTATAGGCCGAGGCCTCGCTGTCCCGCAGCGTCAGCATCAGGTGCATGAAGTCGGCGGGCTCGTCGCACTCGAACGCGGTCATGAACTCCTGGTCGTCGATCCCGAAGGAGTACGTCGTGTGATTCTGGATCGAGGCGAACTCGGCGCCGATCCGGATGTGCTCGTCCATCGCCTCCTGCCGTTCCTCCGGCGTGAGCGCGTACCAGGGGCGGATCTTCACGAATGGGTAGACGACGAGATAGGGCGAGTTGCGCGGGACGATCTTCCGCGCTCGCCGCGCCTTCGTGTACTGCGAGGCCTTCGTCGTCGCGAGATACGAGTACGGCGTCTCGAGCCACCCGGCGAGCGATGTCCCGTTCAGGGCCGCGCCGAGCTCGCCCAGATCCGCGTAGCGGTCGGTGATCTTCCAGAGGAAGAAGTCGCAGTCCGGGCGCACGCCGGTGACGGTGTAGGCGCGCAAGGACTCCATCCGCCCGGCCCAGTCCTCGACCACCTCGGCGAAGGCGTCCTTGCCGGCCGCACGGTCCTCGATCGGAAGCCGCCGCCAGGCCGGGACGACCCGGTAGAAGGTGTACGCGACGTACTGGCCGCCGTCCACGATCGGCTAGGAGGCCTTGACGAGCACCCAGCCGCCTTCGGGCCTGCGCGTCCTCGCGCCGCGGCCGCCCTTGGCTCGATCGCTGCGATCGCTCTTGCTCGACGCGAGGACCCAGCCGTCCGCGCCGCCGCCGTTTGGCTGCGTGCTTTCCACCGGACAGTCCACCTGGCCGGCGCGGATCTGACGGATCGTCTGGCGGACCTCGCCGAGGCTCGACTTCGCAGCGCCGTCCGGGTAGTACATCCCGGACTGCCACCGATTGAAGTCGGGCTCGTCGGTGACGTGGAAGATCAGGAACCCGCGGACGGTCGGCTGACATGCCGCGATCATGAGGGCCTCGCGGTACATGTCCGCCTGCTCGGCTTCCGGCACGGGATGCGTGGTGGAAGGCTCGCGGCCGTGGTAGAGCTCGAGCTTCGCTTCGGGGATCTGGGAGTCGATCCCGTACTCGTCGTACACGATCGGGAGCTTCGAGCCGAGCTGAGGCGTTCCGTCGAACGCGTCGCCGAGGAGGGCCACGAGCTTCGGATAGTCGGCGAGCCCGATCGACGTCGAGTTGGGATGCGTCAGCGTAGGCGGCGTGCTCGAGCTCTCTCCGTACGGGTGGAACGCGAAGCCGTCCATGATCGGCCTCGGGCGGCCGCTCGCGCGGTACGCGGCGCCGAGGTCCGTGATGAACGTCGTCGGCGAGTGGGTCAGGCGAGTCGAGCTCGGGTCGTCGCCGCCGCGCGGGGAGACGGAGCCGCCCATCACGAAGGTCCTCTTGTCGACCCCCTTGATCGCGTCGTAGCTCCGCGCGAGGAGCGACTCGTAGGAGGTCGCGGCCACGTCCGTCCCGTCGGGGCCGAACTGCGGCAGCCAGTAGCGGTTCAGGTTCGGCTCGTTGCCCACGATGTATTCGTGGACGGTGGGCAGGCGGCGGACGACGTCGGCGGAGAAGCGCGCGAAGTCGCGCTGAGCCTTGGCCGTCAGGGGGGTCGTACGGCTCCCGTACGGCATGATCGTCACGACGAGCTTGATCCTGTCGAACAGCGCTGCAGCCGCAGCCGCCTGGAGCGCGCGCCGTTGATCCTGCGGCGCCGCAGCCTCGCCCGGCGCCCAGATCGCGGTCACCCTGATCGTGTCGAACCCCGCGGCCTTGGCCAGGTCCATCTTCGCCATTGCGACGGCGGGATCGGCGTTCCGGCCCTCGTCTTCGGCCGCTCCCATGTACATGCCGGCGGAAGCCAGCCCGGGCTGGGCGAGCGCGAGGGCGAGCAGAGCGCCGAGGACCGCGGTGAGGAGGAGGCTACGAGACATGGATGTGCGAGGAGAAACGCTAGACGAAGAAGGAATGGAGAGCGAGACGAGTGTAGCGCGAAGCGAAGATCACCCGTCCGGGGGAGCGCGGGTCCCGCTTGCAACCAATACGCTGACTACAGTCAGGTCGAGTCAACTGGGCTATCGCCGCAGATAGCCGGGAAGCTCGCCAGCCTCCGCTCGGCCCGACGTACGGGAGCGGCCCGGCACTCCATACCGGGCCGCTTTTCCTTTTCCGGCTCCAAGCTCCCTGGCTAGGCTGGACGGTGTGGCCGCCCGGCTCGAGAGCCAGCTGAAAGCGCTCCCGGCGAAGCCGGGCGTCTACCTCTTCCGCGACCGCGCCGGGGAGGTGCTGTATGTCGGAAAGGCGAAGTCGCTGCGCTCGCGCGTCCGCTCGTACTTCCAGCGGAGTCTCGACTCGCGCGCCGCGATCCGGCAGCTCCCGGCCCGCGTCGAGGACATCGAGGTGATCGTCACCTCGACCGAGGTCGAGGCGCTGCATCTCGAGCAGAATCTCGTCAAGCGCCATCGCCCGCCGTTCAACGTCCGCCTGCGCGACGACAAGTCCTTCCCGTACATCGCCGTGACCGTCGAGGACGAGTACCCGCGCGTCATGTTCACGCGCGAGCGGCACCGCCGCGGCGTCGTCTACTTCGGGCCCTACGCAAACGCGAAGAAGGTGCGTGAGACGCTCGACGTGCTGAACCGCGTCTTCCCGTACCGGCCCTGCGAAGGGCCGCGCCCGGGCCGCCACTCGGGCATCCCCTGTCTCGACTTTCACATCGAGCGCTGCCTGGCGCCGTGCGTCGGGTACGTATCCCGGGGCGACTACCTCGCGATCATCGACCAGGTGATCGAGTTCCTCGGCGGCGAGACGAGGCCGATCATCCGGCAGCTCGAGGGGAAGATGAAGGCGGCCGCGGCAGCCCAGCGCTTCGAGGAGGCGGCCCGTTGCCGGAACCGGCTCGTGTCGGTCCAGCATCTCGCCGAGCGGCAGGCGGCCGACCGCGCCTCGGTCGGGACGATCGACGTGATCGGCTTCGCCTCGGAGGGCGACCGCGCCGTGGTCCAGGTCTTCCCGCTCCGGGACGGCAAGCTGATCGACCGGCACAGCTTTCACCTCGAGAACGTGGCCGGCCAGGACGTGACGACCGTGTTGGAGGCGTTCTGCCTCGAGTACTACGGCTCCTCGCCGAGCCTGCCGCCGCAGATCGTCGTCCCGCGGGATCCCGGGGACATGTCCGCGCTGGCCGAGTTCCTCTCCGCGCGGCGAGGTGCGCGGGTGGAGGTGCGCGCCGCCGAGCGCGGCGAGAAGCGGCGGCTGCAGGAGCTCGCGACCCAAAACGCGCGGCTCGCGCTCGAGTCGGAGGCGGTGCAGTCGGAGCGGAAGCGGCTGCGTCGTGTCGAGGCGCTCGAGGAGCTCCGTGAGGCGCTGAACCTCGAGAGCCTGCCGATCCGGGTCGAGTGCTTCGACATCTCGACGATCCAGGGCGCCGAGACGGTCGGCTCGATGGTCGTGTTCGAGGACGCGACGGCGAAGAAGGCGCACTACCGCAAGTTCGCCGTCCGCGGGCTCGAAGGCGCCCAGGACGATTTCGCGGCGATGGCCGAGGTCGTCTCTCGGCGATTCGCGCGGCTCTCCGACGGGACGGGCGAGGACTACGACGAGAGCTTCGCCGCGACGCCGAACCTCGTCGTGATCGACGGGGGCAAGGGTCAGCTCGCGGCCGCGCTCGCCGCAATGCGGGCGTACGACCTCCCGCGCGTCGCGGTGGTGTCGCTCGCGAAGCGGATCGAGGAGGTCTTCGTGCCCGGACGGGCCGCCCCGATCCTGCTCGACTCGCACTCCGCCGGGCTCCAACTCCTCCAGCGGATCCGTGACGAGGCGCACCGCTTCGCCGTCGGCTTCCACCGCCAGCGGCGGGAGTCGCGGTCGTTCGGGTCCCTCTTCGACGACCTGGAGGGGGTGGGCCCTGCACGGCGCCGCGCGCTGTTACAGCACTTCGGCTCCGCAGAGCGGTTCCTGGCCGCGACGCAGGACGAGCTCGAGGGGGTCTCGGGCCTCCCCGCCAAGACTGCGCGGGCGATCTACCGGCAGCTGCACAAGGCCGGCCGGGCCTAGCTAGCTAGTGGTCTGACCGGTAAGGTCGCCCTCCTCGCTGCTACGCCGGTGCGCGGTCGGCGGCCAGCGCTCGCCGGAAGCGCAAGGTCCGCAGCATCAGTGTGGATCGTGCCCGGTAAGCCGAAGGCGCGCAGGAAGCTCGCGTGGATCAGCTAGAAGTCGCCGCCTCCACCGCCGCCGAAGTCTCCGCCGCCGAAGTCCATCCCGCCGCCGAAGTCGCTCCCACCGCCTCCGCCGCCGCCGCCGTCGTAGCCGCCCCAGCCGCCGTAGCCGCCGAAGCCGCCGCCGAAGCCGCCGAAGCCGCCGCCGAGCAGCTCTCCGACGAAGAGTCCCGGGAGGAACCCGCCGCCGCCGAAGCCGCCGAAGTAGCCGCCCGCCCACGGGCTGAAGTACGCGGGGGCGGCGTAGTAGGGAGTCGCGCGACCGCCGACCATCACCTCCCGGGTGGCCGGATCCCGACCGCGTTCGACCGCCAGCGCGTCGGCCTCACAGGCCGGTACCTGGCGGGCCGCACCCCCGGGAGGCGCCCATTCGACATCCCGCGTGGAAGGGCCGTGGCGCGGGTCGAAGAAGCATGGCGGGCGACGCTCGGGCGGCGTCTTCGCGTGCAGCAGCGCGTCGGCCGAGGCCATCCTGTATCGGCCCTCCTCGAGCGCCTCGGTCACCGCGGAGACGTCCTGCGGCCGACGGGCGTGATCGAACGCGCGGTTCGCCTTGTCATAGGAGTCGAGGGCCGATTGGTAGTCCTGCTTCGCCTCCGCCGGAGCGCCCGGCGCGTCCACCCCTTGCTCCAGCTTCTGCACGTCGTCGGCGAGCGCGACGAGATCGTCCTTCGCGGCCGCCTTGACCTCGGCGAGCTGGCGCCGCTCCTCCCGTCGGCGCCGGAACGTGTGGAGGAAGAGGAACGCTCCCCCGAGGACGGCCAGGACGCCGATCAGCGAGAAGCCGCCGCTGCCGGGACTCCGGTCGGCGGACCGCCCGCCGTTCGCGCGGGCGCCTGCGACGCGGCCGACGAAGTCGAGCAGTGTCCGCGTGACCCCGTCCTGTCCGTGGGAGGCGATCGAGTCGTGCGCGAGCTGGCCCGCGACGCCGGGCTTCAGCGCTCCGCGGCTGCCGGCGCGGAAGTGGTTGCCGACGATCAAGGCGACGGTCCCATCGCGGTCGAGCCCGGCGCCGATCGCCTGGAGCACGCCGTCGGGATCGCCGCCCTCCTCGCCCTCGGCGCTCGAGGGCAGAATCGCGATGTAGACGGGCCCGGCGTTCGCCGAGTCGATCGTTCGGCGGAGCTCCTGGGCGTTGGCCGCGCCGATCGCCTTCTCCGCGGAGGGGTCGACGTAGACCGGATCGCTCTGCAGCGCGTGGACCGCGCGGTCGACGATCGGTCCGGCCGTCGCTGCCGGGGCGAGGGCGGCCGCGGCGAGGACCGCGACGACGAAGACGCGACGACGCATGGGAGCTAGCCCCCCGGGCCGTCGTCCGGCGCCATGAACGGGTAGCGGTAGTCCGTGGGCGGGACGAAGGTCTCCTTGATCGTGCGCGGGCTGACCCAGCGGATCAGGTTCCACATCGAGCCGGCCTTGTCGTTCGTGCCGGACGCGCGAGCGCCGCCGAACGGCTGCTGGCCGACGACCGCGCCGGTCGGCTTGTCGTTGACGTAGAAGTTCCCGGCCGCGTACCTGAGCTTCTCGCCGGCCAGCTCGACGGCGTCCCGCTCGCGCGCGAAGACCGCCCCGGTGAGGCCGTAGGGCGCGCCCCGGTCGACGAGCTCGAGCGTCTCGTCGTACTTCCCCTCCGGGTAGACGTAGGCGGTGACCACGGGGCCGAAGAGCTCCTCGCGCATCGTGCGGAACTCCGGATCCTCCGTCTCGATCACCGTCGGCTCGACGAAGTAGCCCTCGGAGTCGTCGTAGCCGCCGCCGACGAGCACCGTCGCCTTGCGGCTCCGCTTCGCCTCCTCGATCGCCTCCCGCTGGATGGCGAACGAGCCGGAGTCGATCACGGCGCCCAGGAAGTTCTGGAAGTCGGCCGGGTCGCCCATCTTCAGCGCGCCGACCTGCTCGACGAGCCGCTCGCGGATCTCCGGCCAGAGGTTCGAGGGCGCGAAGACGCGGGAGGAGGCGGAGCACTTCTGGCCCTGGTACTCGAAGGAGCCGCGGAGGATCGCGGTCGCGACCGCCTCGGCGTCCGCGGACCGGTGCGCGACGATGAAGTCCTTCCCACCGGTCTCGCCGACGATGCGCGGGTAGTTGCGGTAGCGCGGGATGCTCTTGCCGATGTCGCGCCACATCGACTGGAAGACGGGCGTCGAGCCGGTGAAGTGGACGCCGGCCAGCTCGGGGCTCGAGAGCGCGGGGACGCCGATCGCCGGGCCGGAGCCGTAGACGAGGTTGATCACGCCCGGCGGCAGGCCCGCCGCCTCGAAGAGCTCCATCAGGAAGTGCGCCGAGTAGGCGGCGGACGAGGCAGGCTTCCAGACGACGGTGTTTCCCATCAGCGCCGCGCTCGTCGGCAGGTTACCGGCGATCGACGTGAAGTTGAACGGTGTGACGGCGAAGACGAAGCCCTCGAGCGGACGGTACTCCATCCGGTTCCAGACGCCCGGCGAGGAGATCGGCTGCTCCGCGTAGATTCGGAGCATGTACTGGACGTTGAAGCGCCAGAAGTCGACGAGCTCGCAGGCGGCGTCGATCTCCGCCTGGTGAGCGGTCTTCGACTGGCCGAGCATCGTGGCCGCGTTGAGCGTCGCGCGCCAGGGGCCTGCGAGCAGCTCGGAGGCGCGGAGGAAGACGGCGGCCCGATCCTCCCAGGATGCGCGCGACCAGTCGTGCCAGGCCTCGCGTGCCGCGTCGACCGCCTGCTGGACGTGGTCGGCGCCGCCCTTGTGGACGGTGGCGAGAACGTGGCCCTTCCGGTGGGGCATGACCGACTCGAAGGTCTCGCCGGTGCGGAGGTCCTTCCCGCCGATCACCAGCGGGATCTCGATCCGCTCGCCCTGCATCCGGTGCAGGGTGTCCTTCAGCTCCTCGCGCTCCGGCGAGCCGGGGGCGTAGCTCTTGACCGGCTCGTTGACCGGATCGGGCGGACGGAAGAGGCCGGGGGCGGACATCGAGGCGATTGTAGATTTCGGGGCGTGTCCGTGACGCGCGTCGCCTACGCAGCCGAGGGGTGGGGCGTCGGGGAGCTGTGGCTGGAGGGGAGCCGGCTCGTCTGGCACGAGCTCCCTCGCCCCGGCCGTCCCCGTCGCGTCCCCGAATCAGATCTGGCTTCGCTCGCGGCGCGGGTCACCGCGTACTTCGCGGGCGAGACCGTGTTGTTCGACGATGTCGAGCTCGAGACCGAGGGGTGGACGGCCTTCCAGACCGACGTCGCCGGCGCGCTCCGCGGCGTCCCATACGGAGAGGTCGTCTCCTACTCGGATCTCGCGCGGATCGCCGGCTATCCGGGGGCGCAGCGGGCGGCCGGAAGCTTCTGCGCGCGCAACCGCTACCCGCTCGTCCTCCCGTGCCACCGTGTCGTCGGCTCCGCCGCGCTCGGCTCGTTCGGGAGCCTCGGCCCCGGCTACAAGCGGCGCCTCCTGGAGCTCGAAGGTGTCGCTCTCTGAGGATCTGCGCAGCGAGCTCGCGGCGATTGCTCCGCGCAGCGACTGCGATTGGCTCGGGGAGCTGTCCGGGTTGTTCCACGCGGCCGGCAGCGTGCACTTGCGCGGGCGCGGGGAGGTCTCCCTGCACCTCGACCTGGCCAGTTCGGCCGTCGCGCGCCGCGCCTTCAGCCTCCTGCGTGCGTTCGGCGTGGCCTCCGAGATCCGCACCTACCGGCAGCGTGCGTTCCAGCAGGCCACGCGGTACCGGCTGCACGTCGCGGGCGATGCCCATGCCCTCCAGGTGATGTACCGGGCGGGTGTCCTGACGAGCCGGCTCGCGCCGCTCGAGCGGCCGCCGCGTCGTGTCGTCGCGCGCGCGTGTTGCCGCGCCGCCTACCTGCGCGGCGCTCTCCTCGGCAGCGGGTCGCTCAGTGGGCCCAGATCTCCACATCTCGAGATACGCAGCGCCGGAGCCGAGGGAGCCGCCTTCCTTGCGACGCTGGCGGCGCAGGAGGGAGCACACCTCGCGGTCCACGACCGGGGCCGGCACGCGATCGCCTACGCCAAAGGCGTAGAGCCGATCGCCGACATCCTCGCGGCCGTGGGCGCGAGCGACGCGGTGCTCGCGCTCGAGGAGCGCGCGGTGATGGGCTCCACCCGCTCGCGCGCGAACCGGCTCGCCAATGCCGACCACGCCAACCTCGTCCGCTCGAGCCGCGCCGCGCACGCCCAGGTCCAGGCCGTCGAGCGGCTCCTTCTCTCTGGGGAGCTCCGAAAGCTGCCGGCGGCGCTACAGGAGATCGCCGATCTTCGCATCGTCCACCCGACACTCTCCCTCCGGGAGCTCGCGTTCAAGTGCCGCCCGCCGGCGACGAAGACTGCCGCGCACCGGCGACTGAGGAAGCTCCAACAGCTCGCCGAGCACTAACTTTTCGCAGTAGTTGTCGTCTGCCGGGTGCTTCAGTCATACTCAGACCGTGGCGGGTCCGTGCTCGTCCGGCGCCGGATTCAGACCCCGTCCGACGCCACGGTCCTGAGCGTGGTTCAACCGGAGGGGGAGGTCGTCCTCGGACCTTCCCCTCCGGCCCGCCGCTCCGCGGCGAGCCGGAGGGTGAACGGCGCGCCGGCGGAGCCCGCACGCCTCTCAGGGTCGGCGTCGCGTGCGACGCCTTGGCGGCCCGCCGCTCCGCGGCTAGCCGGAGGGTGAAACGGCGCCCCGGCGGAGCCCGCACGCCTCTCAGGGTCGGCGCCGCACGCGACGCCTTGGCGGCCCGCCGCTGAGCTCCGATCGTTGCGGCCGGCTGATGAAACAGGCTCGTCGCCCGGTTCCGACATCTGCGGCTGGCGGACGAAAGGGTCATTAGACTCGACCCATGGCGAAGACACGGGTAGGCATCAACGGATTCGGGCGCATCGGGCGCAACTTCTTCCGTGCGCACCTGGAGCGCGACCCGGGATTCGAGATCGTCGCGATCAACGATCTCGGCGACGCGGAGACGATGGGCTACCTGCTGGCGCACGACTCGGTCCTCGGTCGGCTCGACGGAGAGGTCGAGGTGGGCGACGGCGTGATCAAGGCAGCGGGCTCGGAGCTCCAGGTGCTGTCCGAGCGCGATCCCGCCGGCCTGCCGTGGGCGGACCTGGGGGTCGATCTCGTCGTGGAGTCGACCGGCTTCTTCACGAAGCGCGAAGGCGCCCGGAAGCACCTCGACGCGGGTGCGAAGCGCGTGGTCATCTCGGCTCCGGCCACGGATCCCGACGTGACGATCGTGCTCGGGGTGAACGACGACGCCTACGACCCCGACAAGCACACGATCGTCTCGAACGCCTCCTGCACGACGAACTGCGTCGCGCCGCTCGCGAAGGTACTCCACGACGCATTCACGATCGAGCAGGGGTTCATGACGACGATCCACGCCTACACGAACGACCAGCAGGTCATCGATCTCCCCCACGAGGACCTCCGCCGCGCCCGCGCCGCCGCGATCAATCTGATCCCGACCTCCACCGGCGCCGCGCGCGCGATCGGGCTCGTGCTGCCCGAGCTGGAGGGGAAGGTCGACGGCATCTCGGTGCGGGCGCCCGTGGCGACGGGCTCGATCACCGACCTCGTCTGCCGTCTCGGCGAGGACGTGACCGTGGAGGAGGTCAACGACGCCTACCGCGCGGCCGCCGACTCCGATCCGCTCCAGCCATACCTTCGCTACACCGAGGAGCCGCTGGTCTCCACGGACGTCATTCATTCGCCCTACTCCTGCACCTTCGACAGCTTGCTGACGATGGCGAGCGGAAGCCAGGTGAAGGTGTTCGGCTGGTACGACAACGAATGGGGATATTCGTGCCGGCTCGTCGATCTCGTCGACAAGCTGGCGTAGTGCCGAGGCGTCCGCGCTCGGTCCGCGACGCAGACGTCGAGGGGAAGCGCGTGCTCGTGCGCTCCGACCTGAACGTGCCGCTCGAGGACGGGAAGGTCGCCGACGACACGCGGATCCGGGCCGCGGCGCCGACGCTGCGGTGGCTGCTGGAGAACGGCGCCGCTCGGGTGACCGTGTGCTTCCACCTCGGCCGGCCTGAAGGGGAGGACCGGGAGCTCTCGATCAAGCCCGTCGAGGAGCGGCTCCGAGAGCTGCTGCCGGACGGGCGCATCCGCGTGCTGGAGAACACGCGCTTCAACGCGGGCGAGGCGACGAACGACAGGGGCTTCGCGCAGGAGCTCGCCGAGGGTCAGGACGTCTTCGTCCAGGATGCGTTCGGCTCGGTGCATCGAGCGCACGCGTCGACCGTCGCGATCACGGAGCTGCTGCCCGCGTACGCGGGGCTCCTGCTGGAGCGCGAGCTCGCAGAGCTCGGGAAGCTGCTCGGGGAGGTCGAGCGTCCGTTCGTGCTCGTCTCCGGCGGCGCCAAGGTGGAGGACAAGCTCGCCGTGCTCGAGCGGCTCGGCGGGCGCGCGGACACCGTGCTCGTGGGCGGGAAGATGGCGGAGCAGATCCGGGACGAGAACCCCCTGTCGTTCGAGGTCGTGCTCCCTTCCGACGTCGTCGCCGCGGCAGGGTTCGAACGGGATGCGGAGACGAGGGTCACAGCGTACGGCGAGGTGCCGGACGGCTGGCTCGGGCTCGACATCGGGCCCGAGACGCGCGGCGCATTCGCCGGGCATCTTTCCGGCGCGCGGACGATCTTCTGGAACGGCCCGATGGGCGTCTTCGAGTGGCCGCGCTTCGCCGAGGGGACGAAGGCCGTGGCGGAGGCGGTCGCCTCGGCGGATGCACACTCGGTCGTCGGCGGCGCCGACTCCGCGCGGGCCGTCACCGCGCTGGGCCTGGAAGACTGCGTCTCGTGGGTGTCAACGGGCGGCGGCGCGTCACTGGAGCTTCTGGAGGGCAAGGAGCTCCCGGGCGTCGCGGCGATCCCGGAGGCGTGACATGGTGATCGCCGGCAACTGGAAGATGTTCAAGGGCCAGGAGGAGACGGTCTCCTTCGCGGCGGCGCTCCAGGCCCGGCTCTCGGACGTCTCCGGGATCGAGGCGGTCGTCTGCCCGCCGTTCTCCTCGCTCGCCGAGGCCGTGCGCCTGCTGAAGGACACGGGGATCGACGTCTTCGCCCAGAACGT
>JBBSHO010000037.1:0-13238 GCA_038253005.1 Gaiellales bacterium | reverse complement strand
GCGACGCTGCGCGACGACCTGGCCGAGACGGTTACGCGCCGCTTCGAGGAGACGTTCGCCGCGGTCCAGGGGCACTTCGCCGAGGTCGCCGCGACGCTCTTCCCCGGTGGCGAGGGGCGGCTCGTCTTGACCGAGCCCGGGGAGGAGGGCGACCAGCCCGGGATCGAGGTCGAGCTGCGTCCGGCCGGTAAGAAGGTCACACGGCTCTCGCTCCTCTCGGGCGGCGAGAAGGCGCTCGGCGCGATCTCGTTCGTCTTCGCGCTCTTCCTCGCGCGCCCGTGCCCGTTCTATCTCCTCGACGAGGTCGAGGCCGCGCTCGACGACGCCAATATCGGGCGCTTCGTCGAGCTCCTGCGCCGCTACTCCGACAGCGCCCAGTTCATCGTGATCACGCACCAGAAGCGGACGATGGAGGCCGCCGACATTCTCTACGGCGTGACCATGGGCGGCGACGGCGTCTCGCAGATCGTGTCGCGGAGATTGCCACGCGACACCGCTGCTGTCGCGTAGTGAGCGAGATACCCGCCCGCGTGAGCTCGCTCGCCGTTCGTGCGACTGCGTCCGCACGAACTTCGAGCCTTGTGCAGAGTTGGGGCCGGTGGCCCGATCTTGGTCAGAGCTCCTCGGCGAAGAGGACGCGCGCGCGGAGCCGGAAGAACAGCGCGGCAGGCTTTTCTCGCGGCTGCGCGACTCGCTCTCGAAGTCTCGTCGCGCGTTCACCGAGGAGCTCGCTTCTGTGGCGTTCGATCCCGGTGACGAGCTCGCGTGGGAGCGCCTCGAGGAGGCGCTGATCCAGGCCGACGTCGGCGTCCGCGCGACCGCCGAGCTCGTCCGGCGGCTCGAGGCTCGGCAGGAGCTCACCGACCTGAACGTCGCGCTCGCCGACGAGATCGCCGAGCTTCTAGGTCCGCCGCCGACGCTCGATGTCAGCGCGCAGCCGAGCGTCCTCCTCGTCGTGGGCGTGAACGGGACGGGGAAGACGACCACGATCGGGAAGCTGGCCGAGCGCCTCCGCCAGCACGGGCACTCGGTCGTCCTGGGCGCCGCCGACACCTTCCGTGCGGCGGCGGAGGAGCAGCTCGAGATCTGGGCCGACCGCTCCGGGGCGGCGTTCGTCGGGGCCGAGCGCGGCGCCGATCCGGCCTCGGTCGCCTACGACGCGATCGAGGCCGCGACCCGCGACGGCCGAGACGTCGTGATCGTCGACACGGCCGGCCGGCTCCACACGCAGGCGAACCTGATGGAGGAGCTGGCCAAGGTCCGCCGGGTGATCGCCGGGAAGCTCGAGGGCGCGCCGCACGAGACGCTGCTCGTCGTGGACGCGACCACGGGCCAGAACGGCCTCCAGCAGGCGCGCCTGTTCGGCGAGACGGTCGGAGTGACCGGGGTCGCGCTGACGAAGCTGGACGGCAGCGCCAAGGGCGGCATCGCGGTCGCGATCGCGTACGAGCTCGGCCTCGCGGTCAAGCTGATCGGCGTGGGGGAGGCCCTTGAGGATCTCCGCCCGTTCGACGCACGCGACTTCGCGCGCGCGCTGCTCGCCGTGTAGCGCTAGCCGCCAGACCCCCCGCGCTCGATCGCGAACGCGATGTTCACGGTCGTCCGGTACTCCGTGATCCGATCGCCCTCGACCTCGGCGCTCATCGAGACGACGTCCGCCCCGGTGATCCCGCGCAGCGTCTTCGCCGCCTCCTGGACCGCGGCTTCGGCCGCCTTGGCGAAGCTCTCCGGGGACGACCCGATGATCGTGACGACTTTCGCTACCTGTGCCATGTTCCTCCTCCAGCTAGGCCGGATTGACCGTCACCCTGTAGATGTCGATCCCACCGGGATTCTTCACCGTCATCTCCGCACGAAACTCGATCCGAACCTCGTGCGTCCCGGGCGAGAAGCCGTCGCTCGCGCGCCGCAGGGCGTCGTCGAGCGCTTTGTCCCAAACCCTCGTGGTGGCCCTTGGTGACCTCGTCCTTCCTCGCACTCCCGGAGACTCCGCCCGGCTCGGCCATGTGATGCTCCTTTCTTCGTGGTCGCGGGAGCCTAACGCGGTGCGGCCTGTGGCAGAAGCGCCGCTGCGAGCTGAGTCGCCGCACTGTTCCCCTTCCGCTCGTAGAGCTCGATCGAAAGCCGTAGCTCGGAGGCCGCATCCTCGTGCCGGTCGAGGAGCCGCAGCACCTCGGCTCGGCTCGCGTGCGCGTCGCCCTGGAGGTTGAGGAAATCGGTGCGCTCCGCCAGCTCGACCGCCGAGTCCGCGAGCTCGAGCGCGCCGGGGCCGCCGCCGCGGGCCGCGAGCCTCGCCTGGAGGCCGCGCGCGACCGCCTGAGGCGCGGCGTCGTGCACCGAGAGCGCCGGCGCGTGCTCGGCCGCCAGCACGGCCGCCTCGTCGTAGCGCCCCTGAGCGTAGAGGGTCTCGGCGAGGAGTATCGCCGTGTAGCGGCCGGCGCCAACGTCCGCCAGCAGCTCGAAGGCGGGCCGCAGCGCACGCTCGGCGGCCAACGGCTCCCCTGCGAGGAGCTCGATTCCCGCGACGATCTGGCGAAGACCGGCTTCGGCCAGGCGCTGCCCGAGCTCGCCGTAGATCGACTCCGCCCGCGCCGCGTGCTCGCGCGCGTCGGCAAAGCACGCCTGCATCGCCTCGAGCCCGGCGAGCGAGGCGAGCACGTTCGCCTCGAGGAGCGCGCTCGACCCGGCGCCGTCCAGCAGCCTCTTGCACACGCGGATCCCCTCCGGCGCCGGGGCCGGCCCGTAGTAGAGGCACGTGCAGAGACGGTCGGCGCTTCTCGACTCCTCGCGGCTGTCGCCGGCCCGGCGCGCGTAGAGGAGCGCTTGCTCGCTCGCCTCCGCCGCGGCGCCGAGCCGGCCGCGTGTCTGGTGCGCGATCGAGATCTGCCGCCAGGCGCGGGCGCGCCCGAGATCGTCCTCCAGCTCGTCGAAGACGCGGATCGCCTCCTCGGCGACTCGGAGCTGGTCGTCCGCAGTCTCGAGCGGATCGGTAACGTTCCTCCGGCCGCTTCGCTCGAGGAGAGACAGCCACTCGAGCCGCCGCTCGCCGGCCGCGGCGGCCGCGGCGATCACACCCTCGAGCAGCGCCTCGGCGCGGGCGAGCTCTCCGATCGACCACAACGCCATGCTCAGCTCGCGGCGTAGCTCGATCGCCGCGGGGCCCTGGTCGGTCGCGAGCGAGACGGCCCGGTCGAGGAGGTTCACGGCCGCGGGGACGTCGTCGCGCGTGAACGCGCGCCGGCCCGCCCGCCCGAGGAGGTCTCCCGCACGGCGGGCGATCGCCCGCGCCTGGTCGTCCAGCGGCCCGAGCTGCTCGCGGTAGCGGTAGGCCTGCTCGAGGTGATAGCCGACGATCTCCCCGAGCTCGGCCGCCCGCTCCCCCGAGGTCTGCTCGAGCCAGGCGGCGAAGCGCTCGTGCAGCTCGGCGCGCGTCTCCTTCGGGATTCCGGCGTAGGCGGCGTCGCGGATCAGGACGTGGCCGAAGCGGAACGCGTCGTCGGGCAGCGCGGCCGAGCGGTCGGGCCGGACGAGATCCTTGCGGACGAGGGACATCAGACTGGCACCGACCGAGCCGCGCTCGGCCGGCGGCGTCAGATCGGCGACGGCCGCCCGCCAGAACTCCTTGCCTGCGACGGCCGCCCGCTCGATCACAGCGCGCTTCCCCGGCGTCAGGCGATCGAGCCGCGCCGCGAGCAGCGCCTGGATCGTCGGCGGCATGGCGAACATCCCCTCCGCGTAGCCGCCCTCGGCGAGCATCGCCGCCATCTGCTCCGCGTACAGCGGGTTCCCCTCGGCCGCGGAGGCGATCCGCGCTCCCTCGTCGCCGCCTGCGCCGAGCGCCTCGAGCAGCTCCTCCGACTCGGCGACCGACAGCGGCGCCAGGGTCAGCGAGGCTGCGTTCTCTTGCCCGGCGAGCCAGGACGGCCGCTCGTCGAGGAACTCGGGACGCGCGAGACAGAGCAGTAGGATGGGGGCGTCGCGAATCCAGCCGGCCAGGTACTCGATCAGGTCGAGGAAGGTCGGCTCGGCCCAGTGGACGTCTTCGAAGCAGAGGACGAGTGGGCGGCGGCCCGCAACGGCCTCGCACAGGCGTCGGACCGCCCAGAACGTCTCCTGGCTCCCGACGGCTTCGTGGCCCGAGACGACCGCCAGCCGCTGGACGATGAGCTCGCCGTCGTCGAGGCCGTCGACCAGCTCGCGGATTCCCTCCTCGCCACCGAGCTCCCGGATCATGTCCGTGAGCGGCCAGAAGGTGATCCCGTCGCCGTACGGGAGGCATCGGCCCGTCACGACGACGGCCTCCTCCGCCACGTCGTCGAACAGCTCGCAGGCGAGACGGGACTTGCCGATCCCGGCGGGACCGAGCAGCGTGAACAGGTGGCAGACGCGCTCGGAGACCGCGCGCCGGTAGGCACGGCGCAGGTGATCGAGGTCGGGCTCGCGTCCGACGAACGGTGTGTCGAGACGGCGCTCGACGGCAGGCGCCGCGCGGTCCGTCCCGAGCAGCCGGAAGGCGGTCACCGGCGCCGATTTCCCGCGAGCGTCGATCGTGCCGGCCGGCTCGAAGCGCGCGGAGGCTCGTGCCAGCCGTTCAGTCGATCCGCCGACGAGCACCTCGCCCGCGGCCGCGGCCTGCTCGAGTCGCTTGGCGACATTGACCGCGTCGCCGGTCACGAGTGCATGTCCCTCGACCGGGTCTCCCGCGGCCACGACCTCCCCGGTGTTCACACCGACGCGAAGGGCGAGCCGGACGCCGCACTCGCGCTCGAGCTCGGCGTTCAGCTCCGCCAGCTCCTCTTGCAGCTCGGCGGCCGCCCGCACCGCTCGGGCCGCGTCGTCCTCGTGCAACTGCGGGACGCCGAAGACCGCCATCACCGCGTCGCCGATGAACTTCTCGACCGTGCCGCCGTGGCGCTCGAGCACGCGGCGCGACGCCTCGAAGTAGCTGCTCAGCACGCGCCGGAGAGACTCGGGGTCGAGCCGCTCCCCGAGACCGGTCGAGTCGGCTACGTCCGCAAAGAGGACGGTGACCGTCTTGCGCGCTATGGCCACGTCCTGAGTGTAGGACGGAGCCTAGCCGAGCGCGGCGCGCACGCGGGCGAGCATCCCCTTTTCACCAGCGGTCTGGTCCTTGCGGATCAGCTCGTCGGCCTGCGCTCCGACCAGGAAGACGATCGCAGAGGTGTACAGGTAGCCGGTCAGCGCGAGCACCGCGACGGCCGTCCCCCACGTCGAGCGGAAGGAGGCGATCGACGTCACGTACCAGCGGAAGATCAGCGAGGCGACGATCCAGGCGACGACGATGAACGCGCTCCCGAGGCTGACCCAGCCCTTCGAGCGCACCTTGGCGGGAGCGATGCGCACGAGCAGGGCGATCGCGATCGACATCAGGGCGAGGGCGACGAGCCAGCGGCCGATGCTGATCGGCACGTGCAAGGGCCCGCCCACCCTCTTCGCCAGCGTGACCGCGAGCACGGCGCCGAGCAGGCAGCCGCCGATCCCGATTGCGAGCGCGAACGAGACGGCGAAGCGCCGCTTGGTCGAACGGTCCTCGTTCGTGTCGTAGATCCGGTTCAGCGCGCCCATGATCGCGCGAACGGATCCGGAGATCTCCCAGATCGCGAGCAGCAGGGCGAAGACGAGCAGGCCGGGCGTGGCGTGGGTGAGGATCTTCTCCGCTGCGTAGTTCACGGCCGTGAAGACCGGGTGAGCGAGACGCTTCTCGATCCCCGGGGAGAGCTGCTTCTCCCAGACCTTCCGCTCGCCGAGCGCGCCGAGGATCCCGAGACCGAGCAGCGTCAGCGGGACGAGCGCGACGAGCACCTGGAACGCGATCGCGCTCGCCCAGGTGAGCAGGTTCGTGCGCTCGAGCAGATCCCTCCAGAGCTCGACGAAGGCCTTGAACCCCCGCCAGCCGCGCGTTCGCTTCGTCGCCATCTCGAGGCCGGTACCCTTCGAGGCCGTGTTCGACGCCCTTTCGGACAGGCTTCAGAGCGCCCTCGGCGACCTGCGTGGTCGCGGGCGCCTCGACGAGGAGGCGATCTCCCGCGCGATGCGGGAGATCCGGCTCGCCCTGCTCGAGGCCGACGTCAACTTCCGGGTGGTCAGGGAATTCGTCGCGCAGGTGCGCGAGCGGGCGCTCGGCCAGGACGTCCTGAAGAGCCTGACTCCCGGCCAGCACGTGGTGAAGATCGTCTCCGAGGAGCTCACCTCGCTGATGGGATCCGGCGACTCGAAGCTCGCCTTCGCCGGCCGTCCGCCGACGGTGATCCTGCTCGCAGGCCTCCAGGGCTCGGGCAAGACGACCGCCGCCGCCAAGCTCGCGCTCCTCCTCCGCAAGGAGGGGAAGAGGCCGGGGCTCGTCGCCGCCGACCTCCAGCGGCCGGCCGCGATCGACCAGCTCGAGCAGCTCGGCCGCCAGATCCAGATTCCGGTCTACCGAGAGGACACGTCCGACCCGGTGAGCGTGGTGCGAAACGGGCTCGAGCGCCTCGCCGCCGACGGCGCGGACATCGTGATCCTCGACACCGCCGGCCGCCTGCACGTCGACGAGCCGCTGATGGAGGAGCTCGCGGCCATCCGCGACGCGGCGCGTCCGACGAACGTCCTGCTCGTGCTCGATGCGATGACCGGCCAGGAGGCCGTCAACGTCGCGCAGTCCTTCCAGGAGCGGATCGCATTCGACGGCGTCGTGCTGACGAAGCTCGACGGTGACGCCCGCGGCGGCGCGGCCCTGTCCGTGAAGGCGGTCACCGGGCGGCCGATCAAGCTCATCTCCGTCGGCGAGAAGCTCGACCAGCTCGAGTACTTCCACCCCGACCGGATGGCCTCGCGGATCCTCGGCATGGGCGACGTCCTCTCGCTGATCGAGCGGGCGGAAGCTGCGGTCGAGGAGGACGAGCAGAAGGAGCTGGAGGCCCGGATGCTGAAGGGCCAGTTCAGCTTCGACGACTTCCTCGAGAGCTACAAGATGCTCCGCCGGATGGGCCCGATCCAGGGAATCGTCAAGCTGATCCCAGGCCTGGGCAAGCGATTCGAGGGCCTCGACCAGGTCGACGAGCGGCAGCTGGGCCGGGTCGAGGGGATCATCCTCTCGATGACGCCGCAGGAGCGGGCCGTCCCGCACGTGATCGACGGCCGGCGGCGCCTGCGGATCGCGGGCGGCTCGGGCACGACCGTCCAGGAGGTCAACAGCCTGCTCGAGGCGCGCAAGCAGATGGAGAAGCTGACGAAGGCGATGGGAAAGGGCAAGCTGCCGGACCTCGCCCAGCTCGCGAACGGCGGCGCCGCCGCGAGCCCGGCGCAGACGTCGACCCGCCGTGGAACGACGAAATCCAACAAGAAGAAGAAACGATCGAAGAGCCGGAGGTGAGATGGCTGTACGTATGAGGTTGACGCGGGTCGGGTCGAAGAAGAACCCGATCTATCGCGTCGTCGTGGCCGACTCGCGCTCGCCGCGCGACGGCAAGTTCATCGAGATCGTCGGGCGCTACAACCCGCAGCACGATCCGTCGACGATCGAGCTCGACGAGGACAAGGTGAAGGACTGGCTCGGCAAGGGCGCGCAGCCCTCCGACGCAGTCCGCAAGCTGCTCGAGGTCAAGGAGATCGCGTAGCCGAGCTGCTCGAGTATCTGGCGCGTCAGCTCGTCGACGAGCCGGACGCCGTGCGCGTCGAGGAGGCCGAGGAGGACGACGCTCTCGTCCTGCGGCTCCACGTCGCGCAGGCGGACCTCGGCAAGGTGATCGGCCGGCAGGGGCGCATCGTGCGCGCTCTGCGCACGGTCGTACGCGCGAGCGCGGCCCGGGAGCGCCGCCGCGTGATGCTCGAGATCGTGGAGTAAGGCTCTGCCCGTCGCGGCGCTCTACGACGTCCACGGTCACCTGCCGGCGCTGGAGGCGACGCTCGCCGACGTGGACGCGACCGGCGCCGACCTGATCCTCGTCGGCGGCGACTTCGCGGCCGGGCCGATGCCGGCCGAGACGACGGCGCTCCTGCGCGGGCTCGGCGGCAGCGTCCGCTTCATCCGCGGCAACGCCGAGCGCGAGCTCGCCGAGCGCCGTCCCGCGCCGCGGGTCGGAGGCCCGCCGCCCGGGCTCCTCGAGTGGATCCGCTCGCGCCTCTCCGAGGAGGAGATCGCGTGGGCGGCCGGTCTGCCTCTGCGGGAGATCCTGGACGTCGACGTGCTCGGCACGGTCCTCTTCTGCCACGCGACGCCGCGCAGCGACGAAGAGATCGTGACCTCGATCACGCCTGAGCCGCGTCTGCGCGAGATGCTCGCCGGTGTCGTGGAGCGACTCGTCGTCTGCGGCCATACGCACGTCCAGTACGACCGGCGCGCCGACGGGACGCGACTGGTCAACGCGGGGAGCGTCGGGATGCCGTACGAAGCGCAGCCCGGGGCGTACTGGGTCCTCCTCGGCCCGGACGTCGAGTTGCGACGCACCGAGTACGACGCCGAGTCGGCGGCCGCGCGAATCCGTGCGACGGGCTATCCCGAGGAGATCGCGACCGTCTCGCCGCAGGAGGCGACCGAGTACTTCGAGAGCATCGCCCGTGGCTGAGACCGTCTCGGTCGGCCGGGTCGGCCGGCCGCACGGGCTCGACGGATCCTTCTTCGTCGAGCAGCCGAGCGAGTCCGAGGAGCGCTTCGCCGTCGGGGCGGAGCTCCTCGCCGGCGGCGAGCCGGCGGTGGTCGTCACCTCGAAGCAGGCGAGCGGCCGTCCCGTGATCCGCCTCGACCGGCGCGTCCAGCGCGGCGCCGTGCTCGAGGTCGCCCGCAATGCGTTGCCGCCGCCCGAGGAGGACTCCTTCTACGTCTTCCAGCTCGTCGGCCTCGCCGTGCAGGAGGAGGGAGGTCGGGCGCTCGGCACGGTCTCGGAGGTCGAGCCCGGCGTCGCGAACGACGTGCTCGAGCTCGACAGCGGCCTCGCGCTGCCGCTCGTCGAGTCCTGCGTGCGCGAGATCGACCTCGACGGCGGCCGGATCCTTGTCTCGGCTGGATTCGCGCCCCCTGGGTAACCTGGGTCGCCCGGTGCAGCTCGACGTCTTCACTCTGCTTCCGCACGCGTTCGGCTGGCTCACCGAGCAGCGGCCCGTGGCGACCGTCCTCGGCACGGAGCTCGATCTGCGCCTCTTCTCCTACCGCGATACGACGCCACTCCGAGCCGCCCAGGTCGACGACGAGCCATACGGCGGCGGGGCGGGGATGGTGCTGCGCGTGGACGTCGTCGCTGCGGCGCTCGACGCTGCCTACGGCGGCGTGCCGGAGCACCGCGTGATCGCCCTGAGCCCGCAGGGCCGCCAGCTGACGCAGAAGGTCGTGGAGGAGCTCGCGGCGGAGGAGCGGCTGACGCTCCTCTCCGCGCGGTTCGAGGGCTTCGACGAGCGGGTCGTCGGGCACCTCGCCGCCGACGCGATCTCGATCGGCCCGTACGTCCTCTCCGGCGGCGAGCTCCCGGCGATGGTGCTCGTGGACGCGATCGCGCGCCGGCTTCCGGGTGCGATCAGGGAGGAGTCGGGCTCGCTGGAGAGCTTCTCGGCCGAGCTCGAGGGCGGGCTCGAGTACCCGCACTACACGCGTCCACCGGAGTTCCGCGGCTGGGGCGTCCCGGAGGTGCTCCTCTCGGGCGACCACGGCCGCATCGACGAGTGGCGCCGGGATCAGAGCCGGCGACGGAGCGTCCTGTGAGCGACCACTACACGACCCTCGGCGTCGGCGCCGACGCCACACCGCAGGAGATCGAGGCCGCCTACCGGCGCAGCAGCCTCGTCCGGGGCTGGTCGGACGGGGGCGGACGCGAGCTTCGCGACGCCTACGACGTACTGAGCGATCCCGAGCAGCGTGCGCGTTACGACGCTCGGAACGGAAGGATTCCGACCGCCGGGCGCCGCCGCTCGCGGAACCCGATCGA
This sequence comes from Gaiellales bacterium, assembly GCA_038253005.1. Classification (GTDB taxonomy): domain Bacteria; phylum Actinomycetota; class Thermoleophilia; order Gaiellales; family Gaiellaceae; genus 3-1-20CM-4-69-9. The sequence continues at coordinate 3,324 of JBBSHO010000037.1, read as the reverse complement.
CCGTCTCCTGCCGAATCTCCCACACGGCTGGCGGGTCGCGATCGACTGGGTGGTCACGATCGTCGGAGCGGTCGCGATCGTGCTCGCGATCAAGGCCTGGGTCGTGAACCCGTACCGGATTCCGTCCTCGTCGATGGAGCCGACGCTCCATTGCGCGGCGCCGGGCCAGGGCTGCGAGTCGCACACGTCCGACCGTGTGCTCGCCAACCGATTCGTCTACCACTTCCGCGACCCGAAGCGCGGCGAGATCGTCGTCTTCCACACCCCGCCGCTCGCAAAGGTCAAGTGCGGCGCCGGAGGGACGTTCGTCAAGCGCTTGATCGGCCTCCCGGGCGAGGTCTGGACGGAGAGGAGCGGCTATGTCTCGATCGACGGGCGCAAGCTGAGCGAGCCGTACATCAAGCCGGACCGGCGGGACGCCCAGACGCTGGCGATGCGGGACATCCAGCCGCGGGGAACGCTTTCCCGGATTCCGAACGACGAGTACCTGATGATGGGCGACAACCGTGCCTCGTCCTGCGACTCGCGCGTCTGGGGGCTCGTCCCGCGCAAGAACCTGATCGGCGAGGTCTTCGCGACGTACTGGCCTCCGAGCCGGATCTCGTTCCGCTGACGGCGCTGATCCTGCACGCGACGACCCGAGACGCCTGGGACGCGGGGGTGGCAGAGGGGAGCTACGCGGCGGCGTCGCTCGTCGACGAGGGCTTCATGCACTGCTCGAGGCCCGAGCAGACGGCCCGGGTCGCGAACGCCGGCGTGGCCGGACAGCGGGATCTCGTCCTGCTCTGCATCGACGAGGAACGCGTCGTCGCGGACGTCCGCTACGAGGGCTGGAGCGACGACGGCCCGCGCTTTCCGCATGTCTACGGCGACCTCAACCTCGACGCCGTTCTCGAGGTCGTCGATTTTCCTCCCGGCGAGGACGGAACGTTCGAGCTTCCGACCCGGATCTCGGAGCTCCAGGGAGAGTAGTTCCGCTACGATTCCGCGTCGGCCTTCGGGCCTCCTCGCTATGAGCAACGTGATCGACAGCCTCGAGCGCGCTCAGCTGCGCGATATTCCCCGATTCAAGGCCGGGGATACGGTGCGCGTCCACTTCAAGGTGATCGAGGGCCAGCGCCAGCGGATCCAGGTCTTCGAGGGCATCGTGCTCAAGCGCCAGGGCGCGGGCTCGCGCGAGACGTTCACCGTCCGCAAGCAGTCCTTCGGTGTGGGCGTTGAGCGGACGTTTCCCCTGCATTCGCCAAAGATCGACCAGATCGAGGTCGGCGCGATCGGCGATGTGAACCGCGCCAAGCTGTATTACCTGCGCGGCAAGGTTGGAAAGAAGGCTCGCGTTCGCGAGCTGCGCCAGGACGCACGTTCCGGGAAGGCGGCTCCAGCGCCCGAGGTCGTGCAAGACGCCCCGGTCGAGCCGCCGGAGGCCGAGCAGGCCGAGCCGGCCGCCGAGAGCTAGCCTCCGCCGCCGGCGCTATCCTCGCCCGGTGGCGCGCCGCATCGGCCAGAAGCTCCTCCGCTTCGATCGGAAGCTCGGCGCCCGGTTCGTCGCGGGCACGGACGAGGCGGGACGCGGGTCGCTCGCGGGCCCGCTCGTCGTCGCGGGAGTGCTGCTCGACTACGAATGCCTGCGCGACCATCGCGTCCGGCCGCTCGGATTCCTGAACGACTCGAAGCAGTGCACGGCCGACCGTCGGGAGCAGCTCTTTCGCGCCGTCATGCACTGCGCCGAGCGCGTCGAGGTGCGCGTCATCCCGCACGGGGCGATCGACCGCACGGGCCTTCATCGCTCGAATCTCGCGGCGATGCGCTCGATCCTGCACGCGCTGACGCCGCCCGCGGAGGCGTGCCTCGTGGACGGCTTCCGACTCGGCCCGACCGCTCCCGAGCACCGAGCGGTCGTGGACGGGGATGAGAAGAGCGCGGCGATCGCGGCCGCCTCGATCGTCGCCAAGGTGACGCGCGACCGGCTGATGCGGCGGATGGACGCGCTCTTTCCGCACTACGGATTCTCCTCGCACGTCGGTTACATCACCCCCGGCCACTCCGCGGTCGTGCGCGAGCGAGGCCCGTCGGAGATCCACCGCCGCTCGTTCCAGGCGCTCTGCTACCAGTCCAGGATCATCGGCACGCTCTCGACACAGTCGCCGCGGCCGTCGCGAGCTAGCCTGGAGGCGTGAACGAGGGCGAGCGGCGCGCCGTGCGCTGGTACCGCCTGCGCGGCTACCGCATTCTCGGTGCGAACGTCTGGGCCGGCGGCAACGAGCTCGACGTGATCGCGCGACGCGGCCGCAAGCTCGTGTTCTGCGAGGTGAAGGAGAAACGGCACGACCGCTACGGCGATCCGCTGGAGATGGTCGGCCCGGAGAAGCAGCGGCGGCTGCGACATGCGGCGGAGAGCTGGCTCGCCGCCCATCCGGATGCGGCCGAGCTGGATCTGTCCTTCGAGGTGGTCGCTGTCCGGGACGGAAGGCTGGAGCGGCTCCCGAACGCGTTCTAGACTCGCGCCGCCCGGCCCGCCGCCGCGACCTCGACCCCCAGGCGCCGTCGAGCTGGATCTCCCTTCCGAGCCCGAGGACATCGTACGGGGCGGGTTGGGAAGAGGAGTAGCGTAGAACCGCGCGCTCGGGACAACGGCCGTACAGGCGCTGAAGAGTGGCCTCGACGCGACCGCGGGCGAGCCGGCGGCGTTCAACGCGCTCCTGAGCGGCGTCGAGACGGCTCGCGACGACCCGGTCGTGCTCGAGCGCGAGCTACCCGAGGCCTGCACACGGCTGGGCGCGCTCGGGGACGTCCTCGTGGCCCGCGTCCCCCTAGAGCAGTCCAAGCGTATCGAGGGCAAGGTACTCCGGCCCGACGTCGGTGAGACCCCCGAGTGGCACGAGCTCGACCTCCGTCGCCTCGCCGGCGCCTGGGTCGGGGTCGGCGGTCTTCCGCGCGTCGTGGGCTGCGAACACGCGGCGGACGCGGGTCGAGTAGGCGCAGTCGATCATCGATCCCGCGGAGACCAGCCCGCCGACGTACCCGGTCTCCTCCAGCGATTCGCGTGCGGCCGCCTCCGCTGGAGTCTCACCGTCCTCCACGGCCTCCCCCGGAACCTCGAGCAAGACCTCCTCGACGCCGGGCGGAACTCCGTCGCCGAGCTTCTTCCAGGGCCGCATGGGAAGAAGTATCACGGTTTCGTCGCTCCCTCGTCACAGACGTGTGCGCTGTTCGCGGCTAGCGTCGCACGCATGCTCGCGCGCTCGGTCACGCACGCTCTCGTCGGCCTCGAGCCGCGGCTCGTGGAGGTCGAGGCGCACCTCCAGCGGGGCGTTCCTGCGTTCG
>JBBSHO010000036.1:0-13387 GCA_038253005.1 Gaiellales bacterium | reverse complement strand
CGTGAACTTCTGGTTCAGGTTCCCGTCCGCGACGGCCGTCACGACCCGGGCGATCCCGCGCACCTGCGTCGTCAGGTTCGTGGCCATGAAGTTGACGTTGTCGGTCAGGTCCTTCCAGGTGCCGCTGACGCCCTTGACCTGGGCCTGGCCGCCGAGGCGTCCTTCGGTGCCGACCTCGCGCGCGACGCGCGTGACCTCGTCCGCGAAGGACGAGAGCTGGTCGACCATCGTGTTGATCGTGTTCTTGAGCTCGAGCACCTCGCCCTTCGCGTCGGCGGTGATCTTGCGCGAGAGGTCGCCGTTCGCGACCGCTGTCGTCACCTCGGCGATGTTTCGCACCTGGCTCGTCAGGTTCGAAGCCATGAAGTTGACGTTGTCGGTCAGATCGCGCCAGATCCCCGAGACGCCCTTGACCCGGGCCTGGCCGCCGAGGATCCCCTCGGTGCCGACCTCGCGGGCCACACGCGTGACCTCGTCCGCGAACGAGCTCAGCTGGTCGACCATCGCGTTCACGGTCTTGCCGATCCGGAGGAACTCGCCCTTCAGGGGGCGGCCCTCGATCCTGAGGGACATCTTCTGCGAGAGGTCGCCGTCGGCGACCGCCCCGAGCACGCGGGAGACCTCGTTCGTCGGCCGCACGAGGTCGTCGATCATCCCGTTGACCGACTCGACGCTCGCCGCCCACGAACCCTTGGCCCCCTTGAGCTGCGCCCGCTCGTTCATCCGGCCCTCGCTGCCGACGATCCGCCTCACCCGTGTGAGCTCGTCGGTCAGTCCCGCGCGCTTCTCCGCGAGCTGGTTGAACGCCGTTGCGATGTCGCCCATGACCCCGCCCTTGCGGGCCGGCAGCCGTACACCCGGCTCGCCGTCCCTCGCGGCACGGAGCGCGCCCACCAGCGCCTGCAGGTCTTCCTGCCTGACTTCGACGGTTCCGTTGGCCGAGCCCCGGCCGTTCGATGGGCGCGCGCCCGGCCGATTCCGGCCCGTGGACGATCTCTTCTCGGTCTGCGTGTCCTGTCCGACAGCCACAACGACTCCTTGTGCGAGGGAATGGGGTCCGCCGGTGGACCGTTTGGGCGACGCGTCTGCCGGCTTGGAGAACTCTGTTCGTCCTCGAAGCGCAAAATCTTACTCGCGCGCGCGAAAGACGCAGGAGATCCGGATCAAGGCCGCGCGGCCCGCGCGAGCGCCTGCTCCAGATCGGCCCAGAGCTCGTCGACGGGCTCGACGCCGACGCTGAGGCGCAGGAGCCCGGGCGGGACGCGGTCGCCCTCCCAACGATGTCGGCTCTCGAGCGTGGAGCTCGTGCCCCCGAGGCTCGTGGCGTTCTCGATCGTCTCCAGCGAGGTCTCGAGCGCACGGGCCTCGCCGGCGTCGGCGACGTCGAAGGAGAGCAGCCCTCCGATCCCCGGGTGGCGCACCTGTCCGACCGCCGGGTGCGCCGCCAGCCGGCGGGCGAGCTCGGCCGCACTCTCGCTCTGGCGCCGGACGCGCAGCTCCAGGGTCTTCAATCCGCGCAGGAGCAGCCAGCACGGGTCGGGCGAGGCGACGATCCCGGTGCGGGTGCGGAGCTCCTTCAGCCGCTCGGCGTCCTCGCTGCGCGCGCACACGACCGCGCCGAGCAGGGCGTCGTGGTGGCCGGCGAGGTACTTGGTCGCGCTGTGCAGCACGAAGTCGGCGCCGTGCTCGAGCGGCCGCAGGTGGATCGGCGTGGCGACGGTGGCGTCCACGACCACGCGCGCGGGGTGCGCGACCGCGGCCTCGAGATCGGGCATCGTCAGGAACGGATTCGACGGGGCCTCGAGCCAGACGAGCTGCACGCCCTCGGGCGGCGCGCCCGTCTGGTCGAACTCGACGACCCGCAGGCCCCAGCGCTCGAGCTGGCCGAAGGTGATTCCGGTGCCGAAGTAGGCGCCCTCGGCGAGCGCGATCGTGTCGCCCGGCGAGAGGAGCGCGAGCACGAGCGCGGTCGTCGCGCCGGCTCCGGAGGGAAAGAGCAGCGCGTGGCCGCCGTCGAGCTCGCCGAGCTGCCGCTCCGCCTCGACTCCGGTCGGATGGCCGTAGCGCTGGTAGACGAACTCACCCGGCTCCCCGTCCCGGTAGGGCCAGACCGTGGAGCGGTCGACGGACATACGGCCATACTAGGCTCCACGCCGATGGCGACGACCGACGAGAACTCCACCGAGGCCAAGCTCCGGCAGCTCCAGGAGCTTCGCCGGGAGGCCGAGCACGCGGGCACGGACAAGGCCGTCGAGCGGCAGCGACAGCAGGGGAAGCTCCTGGCGCGCGAGCGGCTCGTCGAGCTGCTCGATCCGGGCTCCTTCGTCGAGCTCGACCGCTACGTCCGCCACCGCGAGGCCAACTTCGGGATGCTCGAGCGGCGGCCCTACGGCGACGCCGTCGTCACGGGCTACGGAACGATCTTCGGGCGCAAGGTCTTCGTCTTCTCGCAAGACTTCACCGTCTTCGGCGGCTCGCTGAGCGAGGTCTTCGCCGAGAAGATCTGCAAAGTCATGGACATGTCCCTGAAGTACGGGTGCCCAGTGATCGGGATCAACGACTCGGGCGGAGCGCGGATCCAGGAGGGCGTCGTCTCGCTCGCGGGCTACGCGGAGATCTTCTGGCGTAACGTGCAGACCTCGGGCGTCGTCCCGCAGATCAGCCTCGTGATGGGCCCGTGCGCGGGCGGCGCCGTCTACTCGCCGGCGATCACGGACTTCGTCTTCATGGTCGAGGGCAGCTCGTACATGTTCATCACCGGCCCCGACGTCGTGAAGACCGTGACCGGGGAGGAGGTGACCTTCGAGGAGCTCGGCGGCGCGACCACGCACGCGGCCAAGTCGGGGGTCGCGCACTTCGTCTCCCCCGACGAGAAGGCCTGCCTCGAGGACGCTCGCTACCTGCTCAGCTTCCTTCCGCAGAACAACCTCGACCCGCCGCCGTTCGCCGAGCCGTCCGATCCGCGCGACCGGGAGGAGCCCGACCTCGACACGCTGATTCCGGACAACCCGAACAAGCCGTACGACATGCACGAGGTGATCCGGCGCGTGGTGGACGACGGCGACTTCCTGGAGGTGCACGAGCTGTGGGCGGAGAACGTCGTCTGTGGCCTGGCGCGCCTCGGCGGCCATCCGGTCGGCGTCGTCGGGAACCAGCCGCGCTCGCTCGCCGGCGTCCTCGACATCGACTCCTCGGTCAAGGCCGCCCGCTTCGTCCGCTTCTGTGACGCGTTCAACATCCCGCTCGTCACCTTCGTGGACGTGCCGGGCTTCCTCCCGGGGACGACGCAGGAGTGGGGCGGGATCATTCGCCACGGCGCCAAGCTCCTGTACGCCTACGCGGAGGCCACGGTGCCGAAGCTGACGGTGATCACGCGCAAGGCCTACGGCGGCGCCTACGACGTCATGAGCTCGAAGCACATCCGGGCGGACTTCAACGTCGCCTGGCCGACCGCCGAGGTCGCCGTGATGGGCCCGGAGGGGGCGGTGAACATCATCTTCCGCAAAGAGCTCGAAGCCGCAGCCGACGCGGAGGATCGCCGCGCCGAGCTGATCGAGGACTACCGCGAGCGCTTCGCGAACCCCTACAGCGCCGCGGAGCGCGGTTACGTGGACGACGTGATCGAGCCGAGCCGTACCCGGCCGGTGCTGATCGACGCGCTGGAGACGGCGCTCTCCAAGCAGGAGCCGCGACCGCGCCGCAAGCACGGGAACATTCCTCTGTAGAGACTAGGAGGCGAGCGCGGGCTCGCGAGCCCCGGGCCGGGCGGCAGCAGGCTCGGTCTCGGCGAGCTCCTCGGCGAAGGCGGCGACGATGCCCTGATCGAACTGCGTCGCGGCGCAGCGCGTGAGCTCGGAGAGCGCGTCCTCGGAGGAACGTCGCGGGCGGTAGACCCGGTCGGAGGTCATCGCGTCGTAGGCGTCGCAGACGAAGATGATCCGCGCGCCGAGCGGGATCGCGTCCGCGCGCAGACCGTCGGGGTAGCCCGCGCCGTCCCACCGCTCGTGGTGGTGGAGCACGACGTCGGCGACGAGCTCGACGCCGAGGCTGTCGAGCATCCGGAAGCCGATCTGCGGGTGGCGCTCGAGCACGAGGCGCTCGGAGTCGGTCAGCTCGCCGGGCTTGCGGAGGATCTCCTCCGGGATCGCCAGCTCGCCGAGGTCGTGGAGGCTCCCGGCGAGCCGCGTCCGCTCGACCTGTTCCTGGTCGAGGCCGAGCCGGGCGGCGACCTTCGCGGCGAGCTCGCTGACTCGCTCGGAGTGGCTGCCCGTGTAGGTGTCGCGCGCGTCGACAGCCTTCGCGAGCGACGCGGCGGCGCGGTAACGTGCGGCCTGGTCGGGCCCGGCGGCGAGCCGCTTCAGCTCGGCGAGCTCGACGACGTCCGGGCGATACAGGCGGACGCGGTTCTTGCCGTGCTCCTTGGCCCAGTAGAGCGCGCTGTCGGCGAGGCGGATCAGCTCGTCGCGACCGGCGCCCTGCACGGGGAAGGTCGCAAGCCCGGCGCTCACGGTCACCCCGCCGATGTGATCGAAGTCGAGGGCGCCGATCCGGTCGACGATCGAGCTCGCGGCGGTCAGCGCATCCGGCTCGTCGTGGTCGACGAGCAGGAGCGCGAACTCGTCGCCGCCGAGCCTGAACGCCTCGCCGCCCTGGCGCAGCCGGCCAGCGACCTGCGACAGCACGCGGTCGCCCGAGGGGTGGCCGAAGCGGTCGTTGATCCGCTTGAAGTCGTCGATATCCACGAAGCAGAGCGTCAGGGGCGTGCCCTGCTCCTCGGCGTTCATCAGCTCCCGCTGCAGCCGCTCGTGGAAATGACGGTGGTTGCCGAGGCCGGTCAGCGGGTCGGTCAGCGCCAGCCGCATCGCACGGAGCGCCCGGTGCGTCGAGCGCTGATACAGCGAGATCGCGAGCAGCGGGCCGACGAGCGCCGTCGAGAGCACGGGAGAGCGCTCCCAGAGGACGACGAGCATCAGCGCGGCGGAGGCCATGAACGCGAACGGCACGATCGTCGCGCGCACATTGCTCCGGATCAGACCGAAGTACCGCTGGCCGGTCGAGATCGCGATCGCGGCGGAGATCAGGATCAGGTTGACCCAGTAGTCGGCGGCGGCTGCGACGACGACACGGGCCAGCAGCGCGCCGACACCGCCGCCGTGCAGCGGCGAGATCAGCGCTCCCGCGGACAGGGCGACGAGCGCAAGGACAGCCACGTTGAACGAGATCCGCGTCAGCGGCCGGTGCTCGGCGAGCTGGATCGTCGCCGTGGCGACGAGCAGGAGCAGCGCACCAGCCGCCCAGCCGAAGAGGACGATCGCCGCGACCGCGAAGACGAACGTCAGGGAAACGACCCCGCCGCCGCTCTCCGCGTTGATCGGGACGGGGAACCGCTCGGCCAGGGTCGCCGCAGCCGTCAGGGCGACCAGTCCGATCAGCTGGTGGCTGCTGTGCGCGGAGCTGGCGAAGCTGTACGCCGCGGCGGCCAGGACGCCGAGGCCCGCGAGGCACACCGGGACGATCAGAGCGGCGAGCCGGCGAGGCATAACCGCCTGAGCGCTCACCTCAGCGAACTACCAGGTGAGCTGGACCGAGTCCCACGTGAACTGTCCGGTCAGTGCCGCAACCAGCAGGAGGACGGCCACGAGAGCGATCAGACGGGGCTTCCACTGCAACATCGAGAACCTCCACGAGAAGGACGCCAGACCGGGCGATTCTCTCGCATCGCGTAACGGCGGGTATCACCCCATCGGGGGATTCGCCTACGAACCTACGAAGCCGAATCGAGGCCGGCCTCCGCGAGCGGCCGGCGGGCCCACGCGAAGCGATCCCCGTACCAGCCGGAAAGCGTGGCGAGCGCGACGCCGTACCCGGACGAGTGGATGAACCAGCCGTTGCCGACGTAGATGCCCATGTGGTCGACCTCGACCGGCTTCGACTTCGGGCCGTGGGCGCCGAAGAAGATCAGGTCGGCGGGCTGGAGCTTCGCGAACGGGATCCGTCTCGACGCCGGTACCTCGCCACTCAGCTCGAAGGTCGTTCGCCCTCGGAGCACGCCGGCGAGTGTCCGCTCGTTCGGATAGGCCTGGAGCTTGTAGACGCGCCAGACGAAGCCGGGCAGTCGAACCCGCCGTGAGCCTGATGACCGAACGGCGACTCCGGCAGCTCGCTCTCGCCGCCCCAGACGTAGGGGTAGCCGACGAAGCTCACCGCGGTCGAGAGGATGCGCCGCTGCCAGGGAGTGAAGGTCGGTAGGACGAATGACCCGGCGAGGGCGCGAGCGTTCTGCGTCTCCCAGCCGCCGAATCTCAGGATTTGCGCCGCCGAATAGGCGGTCTCGGCCCGGGTCGCGGTCTCGTTCGGCAGCAGCTCGAGCTCGTCCTGAGCGGCCGGATGGTTCGTGCGCAGCCCGAGCAGTCGCGCGACCGCCTCGGCGCCGAAGCGCGAAGGCGGGGCGAGCCCGGCTTTTCTCGCGGCCTGACCGAAGAGCGCCGCTGCGTCGCTGAGGCCGAGACCGGAGACGAGGCGCGCATCGAGCCCGGCCATCGTGACCGGGGTCTTGGCGTAGCTCGTCGCGAGCGACTGGTGCGTCAGGCCGCCGACGAGGCTCTCCAGCACGTCGCGGGTGAGCGGATCGTCCGGGTGGAAGGTCGCGACGTTCTTGCCCATCAGGCCGGCCGAGACGACCGCCTTGATCTGTGACTGCGCCCACGAAGGGCCGACCTTGGCCGATCCGGCCGGTGCGAGTAGCAGGCAGGCGAGAGCAAAGAGCAGGGGAAGGCGGCGCCGCACACCGTTCGTATCGGCGCTCTCGGCGATCTCTTTAGGCTGCAAGGCGTGGACGTCGAGATCACCCCGGAGCCGAGCGACCCCGAGCGTGCGGCGATCCTCGCCGCGCTCGAGCTCGACCGCGACGAGCCGGACGAGCTCTCGCCGTGGCGGTGTGCAGGTCTACGACGAGAGGAGGATCAGGCGACGGCTCCGCCGCGCCAGAGCCGCGGCGCGGCGCGGGCGTAGTCGAGGCCCGAGACCCAGGTCAGGATCACCGCGACGAGCAGCGCCCACCAGGCGACGTCCTGGCGCCATGCGCCCGCAGCCGCGAACCCGCCGAGCGCCGCTGCGATCGCCTGCGACCACGTCTTCAGCTTTCCGAGATCGCGCGCGTGCAGGACGATGCCCCGCTCGAGCGCCGCGAGCCGCAGGCCGGAGACGAGGAGCTCACGGACGACGATCGCCGCCACCATCCAGGCGGGGAAGATGTCCCCGCCGACGAGCATCACCAGCACGGCGAGGACGAGGATCTTGTCCGCCACCGGGTCGAGCAGCGAGCCGAGCGGGGAGGTCCGTCCGCGCCTGCGTGCGATCCTCCCGTCGAACCAGTCCGTCGCCATCGCGACGGCGAAGAGCGCGGTCGCCCAGTAGTCGTGCCCCGCGAAACTCCAGGCGTAGAGAACGACCACGGGCGGAACCGCGAGCGCCCGCGCGACGGTGAGTTGGTCGGCGAAGCCCATCGACCGGGAGAATAGGCGTCGGTGGCGCTCTTCTCCAAGGTGCTCGTCGCGAACCGGGGCGAGATCGCGATCCGGGTCTTCCGGACGCTGCGCGAGCTCGGCATCGGGACGGTCGCCGTCTACTCCGAGGCGGACCGCTCCGCGCTGCACGTGTCCTTCGCGGACGAGGCGTACCTGATCGGGACCGGTGCGCCCTCCGACAGCTACCTCCATCAGGAGCGCATCCTCGAGGCCGCGGTGCAGGCAGGCGCCGAGGCGATTCATCCCGGCTACGGGTTCCTGGCGGAGAAGGCGGGCTTCGCGCGCGCGTGCGAGGAGCGCGGGCTCGTCTGGATCGGCCCGCCGCCCGAGGCGATCGAGGCGATGGGCTCGAAGATCGAGGCGCGCGACCGGATGCGGGCGGCGGGGGTGCCGATCATTCCCGGGGTGACCGAGCCGGTCGAGTCGGCCGACCGCGTGCGCAGGCTCGGCGACGAGCTCGGCTGGCCGGTCGCGATCAAGGCGTCCGCGGGTGGCGGGGGCAAGGGGCTCAAGGTCGTGCGCCGCGCCGGCGAGGCCGAGCGCGCGTTCGAGTCGGCCCGGCGTGAAGGGGAGGCGTATTTCTCCGACCCGGCCGTGTACGTCGAGCGCTACCTCGAGGATCCCCGCCACGTCGAGGTGCAGGTGCTCGCGGACGCGCACGGGAACGTGATCCACCTCGGCGAGCGCGACTGCACGATCCAGCGGCGGCACCAGAAGCTGATCGAGGAGACGCCGTCGCCGGCTGTGGACGAGGAGTTGCGCGAGCGGATCGGCGCGATTGCGATCGAGGCCGCCCGCGCGGTCGGCTATCGCAGCGCGGGGACGATCGAAGGGCTCCTCTCGCGTGACGGCGAGTACTTCTTCCTCGAGATGAACACGCGCATCCAGGTCGAGCACACGATCACCGAGCTCGTCACCGGGCTCGATCTCGTCGCCGAGCAGGTGCGGATCGCGGCAGGCGAGCCGCTGTCGGTGCGGCAAGAGGACGTTCGTTTCGCGGGCCACGCGCTCGAGTGTCGGATCAATGCGGAGGACGTGTCGAGCGGCTTTCTCCCGGCGCCCGGGACGATCGCCCGCTACCAGGAGCCCGCGGGACCGGGCGTGCGCGTCGATTCTGGCGTCGTCGCGGGCAGCGAGATCTCCCCGCTCTACGACCCGATGATCGCCAAGCTCTGCGTCCTCGGCGTCGACCGCGAGCACGCGCGCCGCCGGATGCTGCGCGCGCTGGACGAGTTCGCGATCGACGGCGTCAAGACCCTGATCGGCTTCCACAAGGCGCTGCTCACGCACCCGTGCTTCATCGAGGGGGGAACATGCTTCGGGCTCGTCGAGTCCGAGCTGATCGCGGCGCGGGCGAACGAGCTCGACAACGGGGCGATCGTGGGCCTCGACGGCGCGGTCCCGCGAAGCGTGAGCGAGGTCGCCCGGTCGGTCGAGGTGGATGGACGCCGCTTCGAGGTGCGCCTGCTGCGGCCGGAGCCGCCCTACGCCGAGCTGGCGCGCAGGCGGCGCGAGCGGTCGCGAACCGGCCCCGGTGCGGGGGGCGGCGAGGACGGGGTGGTCAGCCCGATGCAGGGGACTGTCCTGGCGGTCGAGGTCGCCGAGGGCGACCAGGTGGCGGCGGGCCAGGTGCTCTGCATCGTCGAGGCGATGAAGATGGAGAACGAGGTTCACGCGCATCGAGCCGGCCGGGTGGCCGAGCTGTCGGTGGCGCCGGGCCACCCTGTCACGACCGGGCAGGTCATCTGCGTTATCACGGCCGACTGACTTCCGGCACGAAATCGGCGCAGACGCGTCACATCTTTCGCGGTACCGTTGCCAGCGCAGCCCTCGCCCGATCCCCTGGGAGGGTGGGGGGTGGCCGGCGTCGTGCGTCTCGGCCGCGGGTGTGAGCCGTCGCGCGCCTGGCGCCGGATAGAGTCCCGCGGCCGATGGACCTCTACGAGTACCAGGGCAAGGAGCTCTTTCGCCGCTTCGGCATCCCCGTCTCCGACGGGCGCCTCGCGACGACGCCCGAGGAAGCGCGCGCGGCAGCCGAGGAGCTCGGCGGCACGGTCGTCGTCAAGGCACAGGTGCTGACCGGAGGGCGCGGCAAGGCCGGCGGTGTGAAGCTCGCCGAAGGCGCCGACGACGCCGAGCGGAAGGCCCGCGACATTTTCGGCCTGGACATCAACGGCCACGTCGTTCGCAAGCTCTGGGTCGAGCAGGCCTCCGAGATCGCGAAGGAGTACTACCTCTCCGTCACCTTCGACCGCGGCACGAAGAAACCGCTCTTCATGCTGACGAAGGAGGGCGGCGTCGAGATCGAGCAGGTCGCCGAGGAGACGCCGGACGCGCTCTCCATGCTTCACGTCGACGCGCTCGAGGGCTTCCAGCCGTACCAGGGGCGCCGCCTGATCTACGGAGCGCGCATCGACGACCCGGGTGAGCAGAAGCAGATCCTCGCGATCGTGGAGAAGCTCTACCGTTGCTTCGTCGAGTCCGACGCGATGCTGTGCGAGGTCAACCCGCTGATCGTCACGCCCGAGGGCGAGGTCAAGGCGCTCGACTCCAAGTTCACCGTCGACGACAGCGCGCTCTTCCGCCATCCGGAGATCGCCGCGATGCGCGATGTCGAGGCGGCCGACCCGCAGGAGGCGCTCGCTCGAGAGAAGGGCGTGACCTACGTGAAGCTGGACGGGGAGGTCGGGATTCTCGGCAACGGGGCGGGGCTCAGCATGTCCACGGTGGACGTCGTCGTCGTCGCCGGCGGACGGCCTGCGAACTTCTGCGACCTCGGCGGCGGCGGCGACGCGCAGGGCGTGGTCGACGCGCTCGAAGTGATCACGAGCGACGACCAGGTCAGGTCCGTCTTGTTCAACATCTTCGGCGGGATCACGCGCTGCGACGAGGTGGCGCGGGGGATCCTCGCCGCGGTCGCGCAGATGAAGATCGAGCTGCCGATCGTCGTCCGCCTCGACGGCACCAACGCGGAGGAGGGCCGCAGGATCCTGGCCGAGGCGGCGCCCCCGAATTTGCACGTCGAGCCGACGATGCTGGAAGCGGCGCAGAAGGCGGTCGAGCTCGCGCGATGAGTGACCCGTGGACCGAGCGAGCCAAGGCGTTCCGCGAGAGCCCGACGCATCGCGCAGGCCCCGACCTCGATCTGCTCGTGGAGATGTGCGAGCCGGGCGAGGGCGTCAAGGCGCTCGACGTCGCGACCGGGGGCGGCCACGTCGCGCGCCGGCTGCGCGAGGCCGGCTGCGAGGTCGTGACCGTCGACCCTGCGCCCGGCATGCACCCGGACGTAGTGGCCCGGGCCGAGGAGCTGCCGTTCGACGACGGCAGCTTCGACGTCGTCGCGTGCCGGATCGCCCCGCACCACTTCGCAGACATCCGCGCGGCGATCAGCGAGATGGCCCGCGTCAGCCAGCGCCTGCTCGCGATCGAGGACAACCTGCGCGTGAGCGACGAGGCCGAGCAGGCCGAGCGCCTGCGCGACTCGACGCACGTGCGCTGCTATTCGGAGGACGAGTGGACGGGGTTCGTCACGGAGGCCGGCTTCGAGGTCGAGCGCGTCGAGCGGTTCGAGCGGAAGCTCTCTGTCGACGATTGGCTCGCCCGCGTCAAGACTCCCGAGGAGGACGCCGCCCGGGTTCGGGAGCTCCTCGCCGATCGGATCGAGGACGGCCAGCTCGGGCTCCCGTCGGTCCTGATCAAGGCCAGGAAGAGCCAGCGCTAGCTCGTGGCGATCGTCGTCGACAAGGAGACGCGGCTCGTCGTCCAGGGCCTGACCGGGAGCGAGGGCCGCTTCCACGGCCTGCGGAACCGGAACTACGGCACGAACGTCGTCGCCGGCGTCACGCCGGGAAAGGGCGGCCAGGACGTCGAGGGGATCCCGGTCTTCAACACGGTCGCCGAGGCGGTCGAGGAGGTCGGCGCGAACACGACGCTGATCTTCGTCCCCGCGCGGTTCGCGCCCGACGCGATCTACGAAGCGGTCGACGCCGGCCTCGGCGTCGTGATCTGCATCTCCGAGCACATCCCCGCGCACGAGTTGCTCCGCATCTACACCTACATCCGGCCGAAGGGCGTGACGATGATCGGGCCCAACTGCCCGGGCGCGCTCTCTCCGGCGAAGGCGAACGTCGGGATCATCCCGGCGGAGATCTTCAGCGAGGGCTCGATCGGCCTCGTCTCCCGCTCGGGGACGTTGACCTATCAGATCGGCCACGAGCTCACCCAACTCGGCCTCGGCAACTCGACGATCGTCGGCATCGGCGGCGATCCCGTCGTGGGCTCGTCCTTCATCGACATGCTCGGGAAGTTCGAGGCCGATCCGGAGACCGAGTTGATCGTCCTCGTCGGCGAGATCGGCGGCGACGAGGAGGAGAAGGCGGCGCGGTTCGTGCAGGAGCGCCTCTCGAAGCCGGTGCTCGCGTACATCGCCGGCTTCTCGGCGCCGCCCGGAAAGACGATGGGCCACGCGGGAGCGATCATCTCCGGCTCGTCCGGAACCGCCGAGGCGAAGAAGCAGGCGCTCGAGGCGGTCGGGATCCAGGTCGGGAGGACGCCGACCGAGGTCGCGCAGCTCGTGGCCGAACGCATGCGCTAGCCGCTCCGGCGGACCGCCCTTCTACACTCGGTCGTGATGGATCCGATCTCGTTCGCGCGCGGGGTTCCGGCGCCCGAGTGCCTGCCGGTCGAGGAGCTCGCCGAATGTGCGCGCGCGGCGGTCGAGCGCGACGGGCGGACGATCCTCTCCTACGGGGCCGCCGCCGGTTACGGACCGCTGCGAGAATGGATCGGGGCCCGTCACGGCGTCGACCCGGGACGCGTGCTCGTCACGAACGGATCCCTGCAGGGCTTCGTCTTCCTCGCGCAGCACGTCGGGCGCAGCCGGGTGCTCGTCGAGGCGCCGACCTACGACCGGCCGCTGAAGATCCTCGCCGCCCGGGGCGCCGAGATCGCCACCGTGCCGACCGACGCCGAGGGCCTCGATCCCGATGCGCTCGAGCGTGAGCTTCGGTCGGGGCCGAAACCGGCCTTCCTCTATACGATTCCGACCTTCCAGAATCCAAGCGGACGCACCCTCTCGACCGACCGGCGCCGGCGGCTGGTCGAGCTCGCGCAGGAGCACGACCTGCTCGTCCTGGAGGACGACCCGTACGGCCTCGTCCGCTTCGAGGGCGAGCCGCCCCCGAGCCTCTTCGAGCTGGACGGAGGGGAGCGCGTCGCCTACTCGTCGTCCTTCTCGAAGACGATCGCGCCCGGCCTGCGGGTCGGCTACTTCGTGCTGCCGACGAGCCTGGAGCAGGAGCTCGAGGCGATCGCCCTCTCCACGTACATCACGCCGGTGCTGCTCTCGCAGGCGACCGTGTTCGAGTTTCTCGATCGTGGCCGGCTCGGCCCGAACCTCGAGCGCGTCCGCGGCCTGCTCGGCGCCCGCCGCGACGCGATGCTGGAGGCACTGGCCGGCGAGCTTCCCCGCGCACGCTGGAGCCATCCGGAAGGCGGCTACTTCCTCTGGCTCGACCTTCCCGACGGCGTCGGCGCGGACGACCTGCTGGCGCGGGCGACCAAGGCGGGCGTCACGTTCGTCAAAGGCGCCGACTTCTTCCCGCCGGGATGCGGCGGCGAGCACGCGGCGCGCCTCGCGTACAGCTTCGTCTCACCCGACGAGATCCGCGAAGGCGTCCGCCGGCTCGCGGCTCTCGTCGCCGATCCGGTCGCCGCCTAGCTGTAAGACCCAGGGACGTTGTTCATGACCGTCGCGAGTCGGCTGATCGGGGCTTGGTGGCCGAGGCTGCCGTGTGGTCGTCGGCGATTGTAGTAGTCGAGCCAGCCAGCTAACGCTGCTCGGCGTTCGTTCGAGCTGCCGT
>JBBSHO010000035.1:0-13845 GCA_038253005.1 Gaiellales bacterium | reverse complement strand
GGGCATAGCTCCCCGCGCTGCCGCAAGCACCTTCTGGGTTCGCCCCGGGCTCGGAGGCCAGATCATCGGCAAAAATCATGAAGCCAGCTGGGGAGGTCAGTGACGCTCACTAATCCTCACGCAGCGCGGAGTTGGTCTCTTGTGACCGTCGCAGCGATCACTGCTGTTGCCACGGCCTGTAGTCACCACTCATCGGCGCGCATTGCGCGTATTGACGGCCTGACCGTCTCCTTTTCGAAGCGCTTCGATCATGGCTATTTCGTCGGATCGATCCGCGGAAGGCCGCTGCGAGGGCTTGCGCTCGCGGACTACCGACTTGCTCCCGATCTTCACTTCGGATCAATCGCATCGCCAAATCCTGAGCGCGACATTGAGTTCGAGCTGTACGCGACGCCTACCGAAACCGGCCTTAGGGCTCCGGTCCTGGTTCTCCCGATGATCCGACTGTCGGAGTTCCGCAAAGTGGCGCACAATCCAGCGCCCGTGCGACCCGTCGGCGTTCAGAAAGAATTGTTCTTCCGGATCGGACGCACGAATTACTGGGCCGTCGCGCGAATCGGACGACGCGCCGCCGCGGCGGATAAGACCGACCTCGAACGCCTCGTTTCGTCAATTCAACTTAGCCGTGGCTACCATGGCGCGGCGGCGGTGAATCGGTGACGGCGCGATGATCTGGCCCCTGTTTGCTGAACTCGCTGTGTGAGAGTCAGGCGGCGTTTGCTGTTTGGTTGTTGACCGTTTCATATTCAATTGGTGGCAGCATCCCCAGTGAGCTGTGGCGGCGGTTGCGGTTGTGGAAGATCTCGTTACTCGAACAACGCCGTGCTGAGCTCGATCCGTGTCTTCCATTTCTTGCGGTTGAGCAGTTCGGTCTGAAGCAGCGCCTAGAACGACTCGATTACGGCGTTGTCGAAGGCGTCGCCGACGGTACCCATCGACGGGACGAGACCCGCGTGGCGGACGCGTCCAGGAAGTGAACTGGCTTCCGTGATCGCTGTGGATCACTGTTCCGGCTGGCGGTGTGCGGTTGCCGATCGCCATCGCAAGCGCATTCGTCACCAAGGAGGACAGTTGCTGTGTGTCGATCGACCAGCCGACGACACGGCGGGAATGGGCGTCGAGCACGACGCAGCAGTAGACCTTCCCTTCACGTGTTGGGTGCTCGGTGATGTCGGTCAGCCGGAGCTGGTTGGGCGCGTTGCGGTTGAAGTCTCTGCCGACGAGATCCTCGGAGGTCGCGACTGGCCTGCTCCCCGTTCCGGCGTTGACGCTATGAGTCTTTAGCTTTGCGGGACAGGCGAGGAGGGGCGTAGCCCCGACGAGGCTGTCCGGCGCGACTCGGAGACTGGCCGCTCGACCGACAAGGAGACCGGGTTGAGCGAGCAAGGGAAGTACCGGAAGTGGACGGCGCAGCAGAAGCTCGAGATCGTGGCGGCGGGGCTGCGCGGCGACCGCAGCGCCAGAGAGGTGTGCCGGGAGCATGGGATCTCGGAGACGCTCTACTACGGCTGGCGCGACAAGCTGTTTGAGGGCGGCAGGACGATGCTTGCCGGCAAAGAGGAGCGCTCGGGCGAGCGCGAGCTGCGCCGGAAGATCGCCGAGCTGGAGCGGACGCTCGGACGCAAGACCTACGAGTTGGAGATCGCGGGAAAACTGTTGCGGGAGTGGGAGTGAGGGAGCGCGCCTGTCTTATCCCGAGATTCGACTGCGTAGTAATGCAACGTGCTACGTTCGGCGAAGTGCGCAGTGTGCAGGAGAAAGCAGTGAGCGGAGCGGCGCAGGAGTCGAACCTACCCAGCCTGGGGCTGCCAGACCTCACCGGTTTTGAAGACCGGCTGGGCCACCGGGCCCGGCCGCTCCGCTCCGGAGCCTAGCTATGCGTCGCGGCGAGACGCGAGCTCCGACCGGGACGGCTCCGTCCGCCGGACAGTAGATTCGCGCCGTGGCGATCCTCGGCATCGACGTCGGCGGGACGTTCACCGACGCGGTGCTCCTGGATGGTGACGAGCTCCGGACGGCGAAGGTCCTGACCGCGGCGCGCCAGGAAGAGTCGGTCGTCGCGGCTGCACGTGCGGTCGACGCCGTGGACGTCGAGCGCTTCGCGCACGGAACGACGGTCGCGACGAACGCGCTGCTCGAGCGCAAGGGCGCGCGCACCGCCTTCGTCACCACGGCCGGCTTCGAGCACCTCCTCCACCTCCGCCGCCAGACGCGCGCGCATCTGTACAGGCCGTGTGTCGCGCATCCCGAGCCGCTCGTCCCGCTCGAGCGCTGCCACGGCGTGCGGGAGCGGATCGCCCCCGAAGGTGTTGTCGAGCCCCTCGAGCTGAAGTCGCTGCCGGAGGTGGACGCCGAGGCGGTCGCGGTCTGCCTGCTGCACGCCTACAGCGATCCGTCGCACGAGCAGGCCGTCGCGGAGGAGCTACGCGCGCGCCTGCCCGGGATTCACGTTGTCGCGTCGCACGAGCTGGCGCCGGAGTTCCGCGAGTACGAGCGCGCATCCACGACGGTCGCGGACGCCTACCTCGGTCCCCTGGCAGGTCGGTACCTGGCCGCGCTCGTCGAGCGATGTGTCGAGGAGGGGCTCCCGGAGCCGCTCGTGATGCGCTCCTCGGGCGGTGTGGCCACGCCTGCCGAGGCGGCGGCGCATCCTGCGACGATCCTCGTCTCCGGCCCCGCGGCGGGGGTTGTCGGGGCCGCGCGGATCGCCGCGCTCGCCGGCGTCGAGGACGCGATCGCGTTCGACATGGGCGGCACCTCCACCGACGTGTGCCTGATCGCGGGCGGTCGGGCCGAGCGGTCGAGCGAGCGAGCGGTCGGAGGCCTGCCGATCCGCCTTCCGACCGTCGACCTGCACACGGTCGGCGCCGGCGGTGGGTCGCTCGTCTGGCGGGACACCGGCGGAGCGCTGCACGTCGGGCCGCAGAGCGCGGGCGCCGATCCCGGGCCGGCCTGCTACGGGCGCGGCGGAACGCAGGCGACGGTGACCGACGCGAACCTCCTGCTCGGCCGCCTCCCTGAGAATCTGGCCGGCGGGGTCGGCCTCGATCGTGGCGCGGCCGAGCGCGCGCTCGACGGGATCGACCCGGCCGCGGTCGTGCAGGTCGTGAACGCCGAGATGCTGGGCGCGCTTCGCGTCGTCTCGGTGGAGCGTGGGCACGATCCCGCGCACTTCGCGCTCGTCGCCTTCGGGGGCGCTGGTCCGTTGCACGCCTGCGAGCTCGCCGAGGAGCTGGGGATGCGGACGGTGCTGATCCCCGAGACCGCCGGTGTGCTCTCCGCGCTCGGGCTCGTCGCGAGCGACGAGCGGCGTGACGCCGTGCGCTCCTACCTCGTCCCGCTCGCCGAGGCGGCTGACCTCCCCGCCGAGGGCGACGCCGATCTCCGCTACGCGGGCCAGTCGTTCGAGCTGACGGTGCCCCTCGGCGGCGAGCTCGCAGCCGCGTTCCACCTCGCGCACGAGGAGCTGTACGGCTTCGCGGAGCTCGACCGGGAGATCGAGCTCGTCGCCGTTCGGACCGCGGACGTGCGGCCGGGGCCGGAGCTCCGCCTTCCGGGCGGCGAGCGCCAGGTCGCCCGCGGCCCCGCACGCGTCGAGCTCGCGGGCGCGACGCTCTGGATTCCCCAAGGGTGGGTGGGGACTAGGGAAGGCGCCACGTGGACCGTGACGCGACTGTGACGATTCAGCTCCAAGTTCTCGGCAGCCTGCTCCGGTCGGTGGCGGAGGAGATGGGCGCGGCGCTCGTTCGCTCGGCCTTCTCGGCCAACATCAAGGAACGGCGCGACTGCTCGACGGCCCTCTTCGACGAGCGTGGCCGGATGATCGCCCAGGCCGAGCACATCCCAGTCCATTTGGGCGCGATGCCCGACGCGGTGGCCGCGGTGCTGCGGCACGATCCCGCCCGGGAGGACGTCTTCGTCCTGAACGACCCGTACACCGGCGGCACGCACCTGCCGGACATCACGCTCGTCTCGCGCACCGCGGTCGGCTTCGCCGTCACCCGCGCGCACCACGCCGATGTCGGCGGGATCGAGCCCGGCTCGATGCCGGCCGACTCGCGCACGCTGGCGGAGGAAGGCGTCGTGATCCCGCCGACACGCCTGGACGGCCGCGTGGTGGAAGGTCTCGTCGCGCAGATGCGGAATCCTGCCGAGCGCCGCGGCGACCTCCGGGCCCAGCTCGCGGCGCACGTGCTCGCCGAGCGGCGGATCGACGAGCTCTGCGCCAGGCGCGGACGGGCCCAGGTCGTGTCCGCGATGGACGAGCTGTACGCCTACTCGGAGCGGCGGATTCGGGCCGGGATCGCGCTCCTTCCGGACGGCCGCTACGAGGCCTCCGACGTGCTCGAGGCAATCGAGAGCGACCTCGAGCTGCGCGCCGCCGTCACGATCGCGGGCGAGGAGATCGAGGTCGACTTCGCGGGCACCGCGCCCCAGCACGGCGGCAACCTGAACTGCCCGCTGGCGGTCGCGCGCTCGGCGTGCTTCTTCGTCGTCCGCGCGCTGGTCGATCCGGACGTGCCCGCCTCGGGCGGGGCCTTCGCGCCCGTGACCGTCCGCGCGCCGGAGGGCTGCCTTGTCAACGCGCGCCCGCCGGCCGCCGTCGCGGCGGGGAACGTCGAGACCTCCTCCCGGATCGTGGACGTCGTCATGCGCGCGTTCGGCTGCGCGATCGACGTGCCGGCACAGGGCCAGGGGACGATGAACAACCTGACGCTCGGGAACGACCGCTTCACCTACTACGAGACGATCGGCGGCGGGCAGGGCGCGTGTCCGGACGCCGACGGGCCGAGCGGCGTGCACGTGGCGATGTCGAATACGCTCTCGACGCCCGTGGAGGCGCTCGAGCTCGGCTATCCCATTCGCGTGGAGCGGTACGGGCTGCGGCTCGGCTCGGGCGGGGACGGGCTTCACGGCGGGGGCGACGGGGTCGTTCGCGAGCTGCGCGCGCTCGAGCCGTGCCGGCTTTCCGTGATCGCCGAGCGGCGCCGCCACGCGCCGGGCGGAGAGCGCGGCGGTAAGCCGGGCGTGCGGGGCCGGAACCTGCTGAACGGCGAGCCGCTTCCGGCGAAGGCGACGCGCTCTCTCGAGGCCGGCGACGTCGTCCGGATCGAGACGCCCGGCGGCGGCGGGTTCGGGAGAGCGTCCCAGAGTGGCTAAACTCGCGTTCGTCCTCGGCGGCACGGGCAACGTCGGGCGCGCGATCGCGCGGCGGCTCCGGGACACCGGCTGGGACGTGACGGTCGGGAGTCGCGGCGAGGCACCCCTGTCGGACGAGCTCGAGAGCGTGAACGCGACGACCCTCGATCGCGAGCAGGATGGCGCGCTCGCAGTCGCGAACGGCGCGGACGTTCTCGTGGACGTCATTCCGTTCGAGCTCTGTCACGCCGAGCAGCTGCTCGGGCTCGACGTCGGCGCCCTCGTCGCGGTCTCGAGCGCATCCGTGTACGCGGACGAGGCGGGCCTTACCCTCGACGAGGCGCAGAGCCCCGACGAGTTCCCCGACCTCCCGGTCCCGATCCCCGAGACGCACCTCACCGTCGAGCCAGGCGAGGCGACCTACTCGACGAAGAAGCGCGCCCTCGAGCTCGCGCTGATCGAGAACGAGCGAGTGCCCGCGACGGTCGTCCGGCCGTGCGCGATCTATGGCCGCGGCGACCGGATGGCGCGGGAGTGGTTCTTCGTCAAGCGCGCGCTCGACCGGCGGCCGCACGTGGTGCTCTCGAGCCGAGGCGAGGGTCTTTTCCACACCACCGCGGCGGAGAACATCGGCGAGCTCGTCCGGCTGGCGGCCGAGCGGCCGGCGACGCGGATCTTCAACTGCGGCGACCCCGACCCGCCCACCGTGCTCGAGATCTCACGCCGGATCGTCGACACCGTCGGCCACGCGTGGACCGAGATCCTCTTGCGTGACCCGGCAGGTCGCGGCGCAATCGGCCAGACGCCGTGGTCGGCGCCGAAACCGCTGCTGCTGGACATGGAGAAGGCGGCGCGCGAGCTCGACTACAGGCCGGCGACGACGTGGGAGGAGTTCCTTCCACGCCAGGTCGAATGGCTGTTGGCGTCGACGCGCAGCCGGGACTGGCGCGAGGCGCTCCCGGAGGGTGCGAGGTATCTCCGGTTCGACTACGAGGCCGAGGACGACTTCGTCGCCTCGCTGGGCAGGCGTAAGCTCGAAGCGTGAACGGGCCGGTCAAAGTCGCGTGCGTCCAGGCCGAGCCGGTGATCCTCGACCGTGCGGCCACGATCGACAAGCTGGCGCGCCTGACCGCGGCGGCCGCCGGTGAGGGCGCCGGGCTCGTCGTCTTTCCCGAGACGTTCGTCCCCGCCTACCCGTCGTCCGTCTGGGCCAAGGCCTTCGCGGGCTGGGCCAACCCGGATGCGAAGGCCGCGTACGCGCTCCTGTCGGACCAGAGCGTCTCCGTCCCGGGCCCCGACGCCGACCGGTTGGGCGAGATCGCGCGCGAGCACGGCGTCTGGCTCGTCACCGGCGTCAACGAGGTCGACCGCTCCCGGAACGGGACGATCTACAACTCGCTCCTCTTCCATGCGCCGGACGGGACGCTCGCGCTCCACCACCGCAAGCTCGTGCCGACAAACCACGAGCGGCTCGTCTGGGGCCAGGGCGACGGCGGCGGCCTGCGGGCGGTCGAGACCGAGCTCGGCCGGATCGGCGGGTTGATCTGCTGGGAGAACTACATGCCGCTCGCGCGGTTCGCGCTCTACGAGTCGGGCCTCGAGATCTACATCGCCTCGACCGCCGACGACGGGGACCTGTGGCAGGCGACGCTCGTCCATCTCGCGCGGGAGTCACGCTGCTTCGTGGTGGCGCCGTCGCACTTCCAGCGCGCCTCGTCCTATCCGGACGACTTTCCGCTGCGGAGCCTGCTGGAGGGCGCCGACGTGATCGGGCGCGGCGGCTCGGCGATCCTGGCGCCGGACGGGAGCTACCTGGCGGGTCCGCTCTACGACGAGGAGGGAGTCCTCTACGCCGAGCTCGACCCGGCCCGCCTGCGCGAGGAGCGCCAGCGCTTCGATCCGGCCGGTCATTACCACCGGCCGGACATCTTCAGTCTGAGCGTCGGCTAGCCGAGCACGCGCACGCTGAGATTCCCGGTCGGGAATCCGCGCAGCTTGCGCTTGAGGAGTTCCGCAGTCATTCGTCGCGCCGCCTTTCCGCAGGTGATACGCCGGACGCAGCGTGGACCCGCTCGGCGCTCGGCGCTATCCCTCGGACGAGTCGAGTCGCGCGGCGATCTGGAACGAGTTCGAGTACACGTCCTTGCGCTTGATCAGGCCGTTCTCGATCGGGAAAACGTCCACCCCGTCCCACTCGAGCTCCTTGCCGTTCCGCTCGGCGTGCGCCGTCCACTCGCTGACGACGAGCCCCTCGCGGACGTACAGCCGTCGGCCGGTGAAGCGCAAGCCGGGCCAGTCGCGGAAGATGCCCGCGATGTGCCCGTGCACCGCCTCGCCCTCGACGCGCTCGCCGGCGGTGTGATTCTCGAAGACCATGTCGGAAGCGTGCATGGAGACGATCGTGTCGACGTCTTGCCGGTTCCAGGCGTCGTTGTAGCTGTCGATCGTCGCGCGCAGGGCCTGCGCGCTGTCCTTTTCGCTCATGACCAGCCATCATAAGCCGGAGATGCACGGGGTCATCTTCACAAGCCTACGGGACTACCTGACCGCCGAGCACGGCGCCGAGACCGCGCATCGCCTGTTCGAAGGCGAGCCGTTCTACCTGCTCAGCGACTCCTACGACGACGAGCGCCTGGGGAGCCTGATCGAGCGCGCCGCCTCCGAGACGGGGCTCTCGGTCGACGACCTGACCCACGCGTTCGGCGTCTTCACCGCGGCCATGACGTTCACACGGCTCTATCCCGCCTTCTTCGCGATCGCGCCGGGAGCGCGCGAGTTCCTGCTCACCGTCGAGGCCCGCATCCACGAGCTCGTGCGCGCGACGATCCCGAATGCGAGACCGCCGCAGCTAGCCGTGAGCGAGCTGGGGGAAGACGGCGTGGAGATCGTCTACACCTCGCCGCGCAGGCTCTGCGTGCTCCTGCGCGGACTCGCCGAGGGGACGGCGCGGGCGTTCGGCGAGCGGACGGCGATCGAGGAGACGACGTGCATGCGCCGGGGCGACGACGCCTGCCGCTTTCAGATCAGGCTCAGCCCCGCGCCGCTGCCCGCCTGAGCACGCGCTCGTCTCCGATGCGGCGGGTGAGCCCGTCGGCGTCGAAGCGCTCGAGCAGCAGCTGGGCGGTGCGGCGGGAGACTCCGAGCACGTCGCGAAAGCGCGCGAGCGTGATCCGGCCGGCGGTCTCGCACTCCGCGAGCAGCGCCTCGCGCGCCTGGCCGTACGCCTGCGAGGAGACGGCGTAGCCGTCGCCGACGAGCACCAGGCGCCCCTGGCGCTCCAGGAAGCGGCCGAGCTTTCGATCCTCCACCCGCACCGGCTCGGGGCCGAGCCGGGATTCCAGCTCGGCGGCCTCGGCCTCGCGTGCCCCGAGCGAGCCGAGCGCGCCCGGCCGGTAGAGCTTCGCGCCTCGGCGCTCGAGGCCGAGGAGAGGCAGGACCGTCGCGGCCCACGGCTCTCGGGGGGCGGCGATTCCCGGATCGAGCGGATCGGCCTTGTCGAGGCGCTGGAGGAGCTCGGCGCGAAGCCCGGCCAGCCACCCGTCCGAGAAGCGCCACTCACCGTCGTCGGCGCGAACGGGAGCGTGCACGTGCACCTCTCCCCGCGCAAGCTGCTCGAAGCGCGCGGGATCGGCGTGTCGTGGGGGTGCGGGATCGAGGACGCGACCGCCCCCGACCGTCGTACCGGCGCGGAGGACGACGCGGTCGCCGCGGGCGGCGACGACGGGATCGGCGAGCCGAAGCTGCGCGAAGCGCCCGACCCGTACGACCCGGGCGAGCGTCGCGGCGGCGCCGTGGTGGACGAGGACGCGCGGCGGGATCGGGGCGAGCTCGTCGAGCTCGACGTCGAGGCGATAGCTGACCGGGTAGGCGCCCGGCTCGACGAGCGCGTCGCCGCGACGGAGGTCCCGCCGCTCCACGCCCGGCAGAGCGACCGCAACTCGTTGCCCGGGCTCGGCGAACTGCACGGGCCGGTCGTGCACCTGGACGCTCCGGACCCGCACGGCCGTTCCGGCGGGCTCGGCCCGAAGAGCGTCCCCCGCGGTTACCCGACCGGCCCAGAGCGTCCCGGTGACCACGGTCCCGACCCCGTGGAGCGAGAAGACCCGGTCGACGTACAAGCGCGTTCCGCCAGAACCTTCCCTGTGTCTTGCGCCGCGGGCGACGTCGGCGAGGGCGGTGCGGAGCTCGTCCAGCCCGGCGCCAGTCTTCGCGCTCACGGGTACGACAGCGGCTCCGGACACGAGCTCGCGCGCCTCCTCGACGGCGAGCTCGAGCGTCTCCTCGTCGACCGCGTCGATCTTCGTCACCGCCACCACCCCGTGCTCGACTCCGAGCAGCCGCAGGATCGCGATGTGCTCGTGGGTCTGCGGTCGGGCGCCCTCGGCGGCGTCGACGACGAGCAGGAAGAGATCGATCCCGGTCGCGCCGGCGACCATCGTCCGGACGAAGCGCTCGTGTCCGGGCACGTCGATCACGGACAGCCGTTGCCCGTCCGGCAGCTCGAGCGGCGCATAGCCGAGGTCGATCGAGATCCCGCGCGCCTGCTCCTCGGGCAGTCGGTCGGTGTCCTTCCCGGTCAGCGCCCGGACGAGCCAGGTCTTCCCGTGGTCGATGTGGCCTGCGGTTCCGAGCGTCAGCGACATCGCGCGATCGCCGCGGCCGTCTCGTCGACCTCGCCGTCGGTCAGGGTCCGGCAGTCGAGCAGCGTCCGGCCGTCACGGACGAGCGCGATCACGGGCGGATCGGCGGCTCGGAGCCGGGCGGCGAGCCCCTCCTCGACCGCGCATGCGAAGCTCGCCAGCTCGGCGAGGGGAAGAGCGCCTCCGCCGGCTCGGGCAACCGTCTCCTCGACCTCTCCGCCCACGAGTCGTGCGAGTCGCTCGGCGCGGGCGCGGACGGCCTCGAGCGGTTCGCCGAGCATGCGCAGGACGGGGATCTCCCGCGCCGCCCGCCGCGGGTCGAGGTAGAGCGCGAGCGTGCCCTCGAGCGCCGCGAGCGTCAGCTTGTCGGCTCGAAGCGCCCGCTGGAGCGGATGGCGGCGCAGCCGTTCCACGAGGTCGGCGCGTCCGACGACGATTCCCGCCTGCGGGCCGCCGAGGAGCTTGTCGCCGGAGAAGCACACGAGGTCGGCCCCGGCGGCGAGGCCCTCGCGCGCGGTCGGTTCCTCGCCGAGTAACAGGCTGTTACTCGGGACGAGGGAGCCGGAGCCGAGGTCGTCCACGAGGGGTAGGTCGTGGCGGCGCGCCACCGCGGCGAGCTCGTCCACGCGCGGCTGCTCGGTGAACCCGACGACGCGGAAGTTGGACTGGTGGACGCGCAGCAGCAGCGCCGTCTCCGGCCCGACGGCCGCCTCGTAGTCGGCTGCGCGGGTGCGGTTGGTCGTCCCGACCTCGACCAGGCGCGCGCCCGAGCGGGCGAGAACCTCGGGGATGCGGAACCCGTCGCCGATCTCGATCAGCTCGCCGCGCGAGGCGAGCACCTCGCGTCCTTCCGCGAGCGCCGCGAGCGCCAGCATGACCGCGGCCGCGTTGTTGTTCACGACGAGACCCGCCTCTGCGCCGGTCAGCCGGCTGAGGATCGGCGCGACGTGATCCTGACGCGAGCCGCGCCCGCCCGCCGAGAGGTCGTACTCGAGGTTGGAATACCGGCGCCCGACCTCGGCCACGCGGGCGAGCGCAGCCTCTGCGAGCGGCGCGCGGCCGAGGTTCGTGTGCGCGATCACGCCGGTCGCGTTGACGAGTCGTCGCAGCGCGGGCCGCCTCGCCTCGTCGAGCTCGCTCGCCAGCCGCGCCGGGAGGTCGCCCGGATCCGACCCGTCGCGGATCTCTTCACGCGCGCGCGAGAGCACGGACCGCGCGGCCTCGACGGCGAGCGGATCGTCGACCGCCCGCGCCAGCTCATCGACCGACGGCAGGTCGCGCAGCTCCATCGAACGAGAGGCTACTGCGCGTCGGCCTTCATCGGCTCCGCGGGCATCTGCGCGCACCGTCGCTCGTAACAGTCGAGCACGAGCCGGACCGCCTCGTCCGCGTCGTCGGTCACGTGCAGCAGCTCGACGTCGTCCGGCGAGATCATCCCCTCGGCCAGCAGCTCGCGCCGCATCCACTCGAGCAGCTCGTCCCAGTAGGCGGAATCGAAGAGGACGACGGGGAAGTGCAGCACCTTCCCGGTCTGGATCAGCGTCAGCGCCTCGAACAGCTCGTCGACCGTGCCGAAGCCGCCCGGGAAGACCACGAAACCCTCGGCCGCTTTCACGAACATCGTCTTGCGCGCGTAGAAGTGCCGGAAGGTGAGCGAGATGTCCAGGTAGGGATTCTCGTGCTGCTCGTGCGGGAGCTCGATGTTGAAGCCGACCGAGAGCCCGCCGGCCTCCTTCGCGCCGCGGTTACCGGCCTCCATCACACCCGGCCCACCGCCGGTGACGACCGCCCAGCCCTGCTCGGCGAACCCTCTTGCGACCGCCCGGGCCTGTTCGTACGGACCGCTTCCCTCGCGCACGCGCGCCGAGCCGAAGAGCGTGACCGCCGGCCGGTCGATCCGGTCCACGGCCTCGAAGCCGTCCTCGAATTCTTCGGCGATCCTGGCGACGTCGTCGTGGAGGTCGGCCGCCTCGGCCTCGCTGGAGAGGATCCGGCGGTCTTCCATCACAGGCGGTGCTGCGGGACGTGCGTCGCGACCATCCCGAGGACGAGCAGCACGATCAGCCCGAGATAGAGCGCGCCGATCTCGTACGCCTTGCTGCGGCCGCCGCCGGGGATCGTCGAGTACGGCGCCTCGACCGCGACCTCCTGCGTCCAGGCGGGCACCCGACGCGCGAGGTGGATCGAGCGCCAGATCGAGCCACCATCGAGGATCCCGACGGGGATCAGGTTGAAGAGGTTGAGCAGGAAGCCGGCGTAGGCGAGGGCGTGCAAGAGGCCCGAGCCTGTCGCCGCGCCGGCCACCCAGAATGCAGCCGCCGCGACGCCTCCGACCGCCGGCCCCGCGAGAGCGACGAGCGCGTTTCGCCAGGGATTGGCCGGCGAGTTCTTGATCAGGACGAACGCGCCGAGAAACGGGATGAACCGGGGCAGCGAGACCTCGAGCCCTTGCCGGCGCGCCTCGACGAAGTGCCCCATCTCGTGGGCCGCGAGCAGCGCCACGAGCCCGACCGCGAACCTCCAGCCCCAGATCAGCGCGTAGGCGCCGACGGAGATGAAGATCCCGAAGAACTTGAAGAGGACGAATCCGAACTTGAGCGCGAGCCCGATCAGCGCCGCGATCGGCGCCCAGATCTTCTGCAGGATCCCGCGCCAGTCGGTCCCCCGCGGCTGAATCGGGTCGTAGTCGCGAACCTCCACGGGCTAGTTGTACCTGCGCGGCGGGGTCACGAGCCGCGCCCGATCCATTCCTCGCCCCCTTCGTAGACCTCCTTCTTCCAGAGCGGGACGGTCTCCTTGAGCGTGTCGATCGCCTCCTTGCAGGCGGCGAGCGCATCGGCCCGGTGCGGCGCGGAGACGGCGATCACGACGCTCGGCTCGCCGATCCCGACCCTGCCGACGCGGTGGTGGATCGCGACTGCGCAAAGCTCGTACCGCTCGCCGAGCCGGGCGACGATCTGCGCCATCACGTCCTCGGCCATCCCCGCGTAGGCCTCGTAGTCGAGGAACTGCACGGTTCGCCCGCGCGACTCGATCCGCGTCGTGCCGGTGAAGGTCGCGATCGCTCCCGCGCGCTCGTCGGCGACCTCCGCAATCACCGCGTCGAGCGAGAGCGGCTCATTGCTGAGGCGGAAGTCGCCGCCCGAGACCGGGGGAATCAGCGCTACCTCGTCGCCGTCGGAGAGCGCCGTGCTTCGGTTGGCGTAGCCTTTGTTGAGGGCGTAGTGGATCCCGCGCGGCTGCTCGCCGAGATCGAGCTCTGACCAGACATCCTCTAGCCTGGCCCCGTCGGGGAGCTCCAGCTCGCTCGCGCCCCAGCCCGCGCGCTCGCGCAGGCCCGCGAAGAGCTTGACCGTGACCTTCACGATCGAGAGCGTACGCTGGCTCGCTGCGGGAGCCGAGCATCGGCGAGTGGAGGTCCGATCTCCCGCGCCTCGACGCAAGTCGGCGTCGCCACGACGCGGCGCCCGACGACATCGTCAGACGACCGCCGCGACCTCCAGCGGCGCCGCGAGCGGAACGGGTGCGCCGATCGCTACGACCTGTACGGTCTACGCCCACTTCCCGGACGACGCGACCCTGTTCGGCGCCTGCTCAGCCCACTGGGCGGCGATGAATCCGTTTCCCGACCCGGCGCCGTGGTTTGCGGAGGCCGACCCGGAGCGCCGGCTGCGTGCTGCGCTCTCCGCGGTCTGCCAGTGGTACGAGCGCGTCGAGACGGCGCTCGCCCTGTTTGTCCGCGACATGGACGCAGTGCCTATCGACGTACGGGGCGTGCTCGTCGACGAGATGGCGCAGCTCGCGGACGCGCTCTCCGCCGGACTGCCCCGCCGGAAGGCTGTTCGCGCCGCCGTTGGCCACGCGCTGGCCTTCGAGACCTGGCGATCGCTCGTCCGTCGGGAACGGCTGCGCGGCGACGCCGTCGCCGCGATGGTCCAGCTCGTCACGAGCGTCTAGCCTTCGGCGGGTGAGCACGACCGACAGGCGCGAGACCGACTCCGGCATCGAGCTCAAGCCGGTCTACACGGATGAGGACGCGCCGTATTCGCGCGAGCTTCCCGGCGAG
>JBBSHO010000034.1:0-15003 GCA_038253005.1 Gaiellales bacterium | reverse complement strand
GACCGACGCCGTCCAGGTCTTCGGCGGCTATGGCTACATGAAGGAGTACCCGGTCGAGAAGCTGATGCGGGACGCCAAGCTCTTCCAGATCTACGAAGGCACCTCCCAGATCCAGCGGCTTGTGATCGCGCGCGAGCTGCTCATGCCACGCGACTAGTCGTCCTACCCACAAACGGTGAACGCGGCTGAGCGGGGGCCTGACGGAGCGCCCACGGTAACCACCGTCGCCACCTGAGGCGACAGGACCGCCCGATACACTTCGTCGCCTTGCCTACCCGGCGTTCCCCTGTCGTGGACCGCTCGCGCCGTCGCCGGACGCGGGCGCAGCGAAGCCTGCTCCGGCGCCGGACGGCGATCGTCCTCACGTGTCTCGCGCTGACGGGGATCGTGCTCGGGCTGGCGTTCGCGGGCTCGCCGACCCGGCTCGCGATGGGCGTCCGGATCGCCGGGCTCGACGTCGGGGGGATGACCCCTGGGGCGGCCACCTCGCTCCTCGAACGGCGCGCGGCCGCGGTGGCCGGCGATCCGGTCTCCTTTCGCATCGGCGAGCGCACCTGGCGGATGACCCCGAAGGAGCTCGGGATCCGCGCCGACTGGCGCGCCGCGGTCGACTCCGTGCGGAGGCAGGGCGGCGGGTTCGGCCCGTTCCGGGGCTTTCGCCGACTCGACATGCGCTTCTTCGGAGCCGAGGTCGCGCCGCCGACGCAGGTCTACGATGCCGGGCTCGGGTACGAGCTGAACAGGATCGCGGCCGCTGTCGACACGCCGCACCACGAGGCGGCCCTCGTCCTCCACGGCCTGACACCGGAGATCGTTCCGGGCGAGACCGGCCGAGTCCTCGACCGGAAGGCGGCCGCCGCGACGATCGTCCGGGCGCTCGCGGCGCTCTCCCGTCAGTCGGTCGGCTTACCCGTGCGACTGGACGCCCCGACCATCACGCCGAGCGACCTGACCGTCGCCCAGGCCGAGGTCCGAACGGCGCTCTCGGCCCCGATCCGCGTGACGCTCGGCTCGACTCGCTGGCGCGTCCGTCCGGCCCGCCTCGCGCACCTTCTCCTGCTGCCCGCCGACGGCCGGCGCGAGCTGCGCATCGGCGGTCCCGGGGCGACCAGGTACTTCGCCGCGCTCGGCCGCAGGGTCGACCGTGCGCCGGTCGACGCGGACTGGGCGATCACCTCGAACGGCGTTCGGGTTACGCCGGACCGTCCAGGTCTCTCTCTGGACGTTCCGCGCAGCGCCGAAGTCGTGCTCGGCGCCGCGCTCGTCACCTCGCCCGCCCCGCGCGCCGCCGAGCTCGTGGTCGAGCGGACTGCGGCGCGGAGAAGCGCCGCTGACGCCCGCGCGATGGGAATCACGGGTCTCGTCAAGGCCTACGAGACCTTCTACGGAGGAGAGGCGGGCCGAATCCACAACGTCCAGCTCGTCGCCCATCTCCTCGACCGCCATCTGATCGCGCCGGGCGCGGAGTTCTCGTTCAACCAGGCAACCGGCGACCGCAGCGCCGCGAAGGGCTTCGTCGAGGCGCCGGTGATCATCAACGGCGAGGTGACCACCGGCCTTGGCGGCGGCGTCTGCCAGGTCTCGACGACCGTCTTCAACGCCGCGTACGAGGCGGGCCTTCCGATCACGGCGCGAACGAACCACGCCCTCTACATCAGCCACTATCCACAGGGACGCGACGCGACGGTCAACTACCCGGACGTCGACCTGAAGTTCGTCAACAACACCGGCCGCTGGCTGCTCGTGCGCACGTTCGTCGGCTCCTCTTCGCTCACCGTCGCTCTCTACGGGACACCTGTGCACCGTCGCGTCGTGAGCGAGCTGTCGCCACTCGTCGAGACCGGCCCTCCGCCGGTCGAGCAGACGTCCGATTCGAGCCTGACCGTCGGGGAGAAGGTCGTGGACGACCCCGGCGGTCCCTCGCGGTCGACGAGCGTCCTCCGCAAGGTCTACTCGCCCGGCGGAAAGTTGCTGTACGAGTCCACGTTCTACTCCTCCTACCGCGCCGAGCCCGAGCTCGTCCGCGTCGGGACGAAGCCGAAGCCCCAGCCCAAGCCCGCGTCGACGTCGAAGCAGCCGCCCGTGAAGAAGACGCCCACGACGACGACGTCGGCTACGACGACGACGCCTCTGCCGTAGCGATCGCCTCCGACAGCCAGGACGGCACACGGCTCGGCCGGAACGTTGCGGCGTCGACGCAGGCGTGCGAGGTCGAGCCGTCGGCAACGAGCTCGTCGCCCCGCACCAGCGCGTAGTCGAAGCGAAAGCGTGCGCCGCGCACGTCGCCGCAGCGGGTGTGGATCCTCAGGCGGTCGTCGAACCGCGTGGGTGCGCGATAGCGGATGTGGGACTCGAGCACGAGCGCCTCGATCCCCGTCGCCCGCAACGCGGGGTAGCCGCCAGCGAACTCGGCCAGGTAGGCCACGCGGGCGATCTCGAACCAGACGAGGTAGGCCGAGTTGTGCGCGATCCCTTGCGCGTCGGTCTCGGAGAAGCGCACGACGAGGTCGGTCGAGAAGTGGAATCCCTCCACGCGCGGGACTCTAGGGCGGTGGAGACGAGCGCAGCGGAGTCTTTAGGCGGCCGCGCGCTTGAGCGGCTTCTCGTCGAGGAGCCGTCTGCAATCCGCGCAGACTCTCCGCTCCACCTCGTAGGGCACGCCGCTCCGCTGGCGGATCGCGTGGGTCGTGACCGCCGTGTGCTTGTGGATGTGCTTGACGTTCATTGTCCTCACCGTAGTTGGACGTTCGGTCGTCACCGAAGTTGTCGGCAAATCGACACGAAATCTTCACTCGTCGTCCTGCTCGCTACCCTGAGCGGGTGCGTGCGGCCGCATTCCTCTGCCTCCTCGCTCTCTTCGGTCTCACGGCCTGCGGCGCTCGCGTGTCGGGAAAGAGCCGGAACGTCGTGGCTTCGCCCGCCCGGGGTTGCGCTGCGGGATCCGTTCGATCGCTCGGGTCGCCCGGTCTCGCGTACGCCGCGATCGTGCGCTCGAGCGCGTCGGTCACGAGCAGGCCGCGCGGCAGGCCCTTCATGCGCTTCGGCAGGCTGAATCAGAACGGCGTGCCGACGATCTTCTCCGTGCTCGCGGAGCGCGTCGACGGAACGTGCGACCCGACCGGATACCGCGTCCAGCTGCCGATGCGCCCGAACGGTCGCACCGGCTGGGTCGCGGCGGGCGCGGTCGACGTCCGGACGGTTCGGACGCGGATCGTCGTCGACGTCTCCGAGCGCCGGGTCACGCTCTTCCGGGACGGGAAGCCGGTCCTGCGCGCAACCGCCGCTGTCGGAGCCCCCGCGACGCCCACCCCGACCGGCCGCTACTACGTGAACCAGCGCCTGATTCCGGCCGATCTACACGGTCCCTTCGGCCCAGGCGCGATCGGGATCTCCGCCTTCTCCGACGTCCTGACGGGTTGGACGCAGGGCGGTCCGATCGCCATTCACGGCACCGACGAGCCGTGGTCGATCGGCCGTTCCGTCTCGAACGGCTGCATCCGGCTGCCGAACGCGACGCTGAAGCGCTTCTTCGCGGCCACGCTTGCCGGAACGCCGGTTCTGATCCACCAGTGACGCGTGCGCTGCTCCTCGCGGCCGCGCTCGTCGCGTCGGCGGGAGCGGTGCTCGTTCAGGCCGAGACGCGGCCCGACCCCGCGCAGGCGGCGCTCGACGGCTGCGGCTCCGAGCGGATCGCCGTCATCCAGAAGGAGCAGCCGAACTGGGCGTACGTCTACGACCGGCGGACGAGCGCCTCGGATCCTCCTCCCGCGCCGCAGTGGGTCGAGGGGCGGGTGCGGGCGGGCGGCGAGTCGCCCTTGGCGGCGCACCCGACCGGCGTCGACGACCCGTTCACGCACGACGCTTACGACTTCAACGTGAACGTGCTGCCCGACCCGGCCTTCTCCTTCGTCCTGTCCGGTGACGCGGCGGCGCGCACAGGGAACTTCAACGGCGACGAGGAGGAGCTCGCCCGGCTGCACATGGAGCGTGAGGAGCTCGGACTTCCGTCCGCGGTCTGGCCGGAGCAGGGCGACCGAGTCCAGGCGCTCGGCTCGTGGGTCTGGGACTGCGAGCACTTCCAGAGCGGCGGCTCGAAGACGGAGTTCCACCCGCTGCGCGCGCTCTGGGTCGAGCGGAGATTCTCGCCGCGCAGCCCGAGCGGCGAGTCGGAGGGCGACCTCTGGTATTCGAACGCGAAGACGCCCGCCGGCGTGGAGGCCGACTGCGCGCATCGGACGAAGGGCGACCGGGCCGCGTTCCATGCCTGCCTTCCGAACGAGGAGCGCGTCTTCGACGGCTCGACGGTGCGCACGTTCGCGCTCAGCCCGCCGGCCTCGCACGCATCCGGCGCGACGCTGCGCGTGCGGCTCGTCAAGGTCGCCGCGACACCCGGCGCGCCGATACCCGAGGTGCGGATCGCGGGCGGCGAGGCGCACGTGGCGCTCGCCGTCAGCTCCACCCGCGGGAGGCCGATCATGCTCGCCTACGAGATCTTCCTCGGGTGGACGCCGACGCCCGTGCGGCTCCGTCCGCTGCACCTAGGTGTGTCCCTCGATCGGCTGCTCGTCCGGCGCGCCATGGACCCATCGTGCCCGTCGACCCAGCCGACCTGTCCGTTCGCCGGCGAGACGACGCAGCTGAGCCAGATCGCGACCGCCCCGGGCGAGTGGGCCTTCTACGCCGACGTGGCCGGGATCTGGGCGCAGCTCCGGCCGCTCGTCCTCCGCGTCCACGACGGCCAGCGGGTCCGACTCCGCTACCACGTCGACCTCTATGTCCCGCCCGGGAAACGCTGGCGCCTGTTCACCTTCACGCGCGAATGCGATTTCGGCCGTCCGACCTTCGACGACCCCGGCAACGCGGTCTACCCGTGTCCCCGTTCCGGTGAGTTCGGGAACCCGGTCGGCGACGACAGGCCCGGCTACCTGGTTGCGCCCGGCTCGGTCGGCCTGCACGTGACGAACTCGAGCCTCGACGGCTCGACCTGCCCCGCGTCGAATACGCGCGGCTGCTACCGCCTGACCTGGAAGGTCCGGAAGGGTTAGCCGACGGTACGGCCAAGGTAGAACCACGCAGACGGCGACGGAGGAGGAAGGTGCGATGGCTCGTTCACGGCAGAGGAACCTGGTGGAACGGCTCGCGGACGCGGGCGAGGAGGCGATCCAGCGCGTCAGCGGCGCACCCGGCGCGGATCGACTGCTCGGCGCGATGAACGGGATGCGCGAGCGGATGGACGACATGCAGAAGCAGATGCGCGGCATGACCGCGATCGCGAGGCGGCTCGACAGGGTCGAGCGGCGGCTCGACAAGCTGGAGGGGAAGGGCGCCTCCTCGACGCGCAAGGTCGCGTCCACGACTGCGAAGCGATCGGCGTCAACCGCCCGGAAGTCGACCGGCGCCGCCAAGCGGGGCGCCGGGACGACAGCGCGCTCCCGGCCGCGCAAGCCGGGCGGCTGACTACCCCGGCGCCCGCACTCGCAAAGCCCCCGGCACGAGCTCGAAGCGCGCGGGCGTCGTCCCGAGCTGCTCCCCGTCGGTCTCGATCGGGAGCGGCACGCGGGCGTCCACGCGCACGACGCGGCTGCGCAGGAGCTCCGTCTTCGGGTGCGAGAGGTGCGTTCCCCGGTAGATCTTCGGCAGCGTGCGGACGAAGTCGGCCTTGGTGACGTCGCCGATCAGG
The DNA here is from genome assembly GCA_038253005.1 of Gaiellales bacterium. Lineage (GTDB taxonomy): Bacteria > Actinomycetota > Thermoleophilia > Gaiellales > Gaiellaceae > 3-1-20CM-4-69-9. Next base: position 9,323 of record JBBSHO010000034.1, on the reverse strand, counting down.
AGTACGTCGAAGAGCCCGTCGTCCGGTCGCGCGCCCGGGGCGAGCCACATCGCGCCGCCGTGGAACTGGCCGTTCGCGACGATCACGTCGTGCATCGGGCCACGGCGGACCGCGTCGTCGAGCTCGACGGTCACCTCCGTGTTCCTCCAGCTCGCGAAGACGCGCACGAGCGCGTAGAGGAAGCTGACCCGGCCGCCGAGCGCCTTCGAGGTCGAGTTCGCGCGCTGGGCCACGGCGCCGCTCATCCCGACGCTGCCGACGTTCGCGAACCAGCGCTCGCGCTGCCGCCCCTCCCGGTCGAGGTAGTGGACGCGACCGGCGTCGATCGTCCGCGCCGTCCCGTCGAGGGCGACGCGGATCGAGCCGTCGACCTCCGCCGGGATCCCGTGGGTGCGGACGAAGTCCATCCCCGTGCCGTGCGGGATCACGGCCAGCTCTGGAAGACGGTCCGCCGAGAGGATCCCGTTCACAGCCTCGTTGATCGTCCCGTCTCCGCCGACGACGACCAGGAGCTCCGCGCCGTCCGCCGCCGCGCGGGCCGCGTGCTCGGCGATCTGCCCCGGCCGCTCGCTGATCAGCGCCTCGCCGTGGAGTCCCGCGAGCGACGCGCGGTGCGCGATCTCAGGCCACTTCCTCCGCGTCGAGCCGTTCGCCGACGCCGGGTTGACGAGGAAGACGGTCCGGGTCAGTGTTTCGCGTCGGCGGTGACGGCCGCGAGCCCGACGCGCGTCATCCGGTCGACCGCCGCCTGCAGATCAGCGTCGGAGATCCGCGTGAACTCGCCCTCGACAACGATGTCGGAGACGGTCAGCAAGCACCCGGCCTGGACGCCGCGCAGGGCCCCGAGCGTGAACAGGATCGCCGCCTCCATCTCGACCGCGAGCACGCCGCGCTTCGACCAGCGCTCGTACTGTCCGCCGTCCGGGTTGTAGAAGACGTCGCTCGAGACGATCGGGCCGACGTGCATCGCCTGGCCGAGCTCCTTGGCCGCGTGGACGGCGCCGTGGACGAGCTCCCAGTCGGCGGTCGGGCAGTGCGGCTCGCGCACGTACGTGTCGACGGTGCGGTCCTGCGGGATCGCCGTCAGCGCCACGATCAGGTCGCCGAGCCGGTGCGCAGGCTGCAGTCCTCCGCAGGTGCCCACGCGCATCAGCCGCTTGACGCCGAGCTGGACGAGCTCCTCGACCACGATCGCAGCCGACGGGCATCCCATCCCGCTCGCCTGCACGGAGACCGGCTTCCCCCTCCACTCGCCGGTGTAGCCGAGCATCCCGCGCTCGGAATTCCGCTGCACAGGGTTGTCGAGATAGGTCTCGGCGATGTACTTCGCGCGCAGGGGATCGCCGGGGAGCAGGCAGGCCTCGGCGTACTGGCCGGGGTCGGCTCGGACGTGGATCGGCATCGCGGCGAACCCTATGCGCTATGCGCCGTAGAGTGAGGTTCCGTGGACGACCCGATCGAGCCGAGCCTCGAGCAGGTGCTCGCGTTCTGCGCCGAGGATCCGGTCGAGCGGGTCTTCCTCGAGGACGTGGCCCGTCGCGAGCTCGGGCGGTTCAGCGCTTTCGCCGAGTCGGAGCGGCTGAACGCGCTCTGCCACGTCGGCGCGAACGTCGTTCCTTCGGGGCGGGACTGCGGCCGCTTCGCGCCCGCGACCTCGCGCGCGCGGGCACGGATGATCATCGGGGACGAGCGGGCGGTCGACGAGCTCTGGGAGGCCGCGCGCTCCGGGATGGGCGAGCCGCGCGACGATCGGCCCGGTCAGCCCGTGTTCGCGCTCGAGGAACCGCCGACGCCGGGGAGTACGGGTCTCCGTCCGGCGACGCCCGAGGACTACGAGCTGCTCGTCCCGGCCTGCGCGGCCGCTCACGAGGAGGAGCTCGGCATCGATCCGCTCGCGCGCGATCCGGAAGGCTTTCGCTGGCGGACGCGGGCCCAGATCGAGGAGGGACGCTCGTGGCTCTGGACGGACGGGCGGACGATCCTGTTCAAGGCCGAGGCCTCGGCGTGGACGCCCGCCGCGGTCCAGCTCCAGCAGGTTTGGGTCGACCCGGAGGTCCGCGGCCGCGGCAACGCCCAGCGCGCCCTTCGCGACCTCCTGCGCCTGCTGTTGCAACAGGCACCGAGCGTGTGCCTGTTCGTCCGCCCGGAGAACGGCCCCGCGATCCGGATCTACGAGGCCGTCGGGATGGAGCGCCGCGGCTCGTACCGGTCGCTGATCTTTTGACCCGTACGTGTGCGTAAGCTCTTGGGGGCAGACGATGGCAGAGCGGATCGAGTCCGAGTCGACGATGGGCGTCTTCGCCTCGCGATGGGTGGCGCCCGTCTTCGTGGGCCTGGGCGTGCTGCTCCTTCCCTGGGTGATCTGGCTCACCTACTCGCTGCCGACGAGCGAGCAGGCGCGGCACTGGCGACTTGCCTGGGTCGGCTTCGACTCGGCGCTCGCGGTGTTGCTGATCCTCGTCGGCGTCGCCGCGGTCAAGCGCTCGTTCTGGATCGAGGGGGTCGCCGCGGCGACGGCCACGCTGCTCCTTACCGACGCCTGGTTCGACCTCCTGACGGCAAAGCCGGGCCGGGAGCTCACGATCGCCGGGATCTCCGCGGGCGTGTGCGAGCTTCCGCTCGCGCTCGCCTGCTTCTGGATCGCCCGGAGCGCCGAGCGGTTCTTCGTGCGCACCGACACGCTGCGCGGGTAGCGCCTCGGTGGAGCGCCTGATTCTCGCCCGCCACGGCGAGAGCGACTACAGCGTGGCGGGGCGATGCAACGGCGACCCCGCGGTGGCTGTCCCCCTGACGGAGCTCGGGCGGGAGCAGGCTCGACGGCTCGGGGAGGAGTTGCGGGCTGAGCAGGTCGATCTGTGCGTGGTGACGGAGTTCGCGCGCACGCGCGAGACCGCGGAGCTGGCGCTCGCCGGGCGCGACATCCCGTTCGTCGTCGTCGCGGAGCTGGGCGAGATCGGCGTGGGCTCCTTCGAGGGACGCAGCTTCGACGACTACCGCGCGTGGGCCCACGCGAGCGGGCCCGACGCCTTTCCGGAGGGTGGCGGGGAGAGCCGAGTCGGCGCCGCCCGGCGCTACATCGAGGGTTTCCGCGTGCTCGCGGCCCGGCCCGAGCGCACGATCCTCGCCGTCCTGCACGGCCTCCCCGTCCGCTACGTGCTCGACGCCCTGGAGACGCACGCGCCGGCGCCGGTGCTCGACCAGGTGGCCTACGCGGCCCCGTACCGGCTCGGCGCGCCCGAGCTCGAGCGTGCGCTCGCGGTGATCGACGCGTGGTGCACGAGCCCGTCCTGGTGAGCGCGTATCGCCTCCTTCGGCTCGCGGCCGCGGCCTGGGTGGCCCGCTGGGCGCTGCAGGAGCTCGCCGCCTACGCGAGCCGGCACTGGGTCGAGCACGGGCCGCCGCCGACGGAGTCCGCCCGGCCGCCGGGCTGGATGCCGACGCGCCGCCGAAAAGCCCCGAACGAGTGATGCAGCATCCCTCCGTGGGGGGCGATGGAGGAGCGTGCGGAAGGCCTGCCTCACTGCGGCAGCGGGGCTTGCGGCGGCCCTCGCCATCTCGGCGTCGGGCCATAGCGCGTCTCGGGTTGCCCATACATGCTCCGCGACCGACCGGCAGTTCATCAACACTGCGCAGCTGAACATGGCCTCGCTCGGCGCCTGGTCCGAGGACTACCTGAAGGGCAACGCGAAGGCGAAGGACGTGCTCGACGCGACGCGCACCGCCTCCGTCAGCTTCCGGAGCACCGAGCCGAGCGACCCGTCGCTGGCCAAGACCCGCGCGATCCTGACGGCGATGTTCGTGGAATACAGCAAGGCGATCCAGGCAGACGCCCGTCATCGCGACTCGGGGCACTACATCTACCGCGCTTACGGCCTCGCCAACTTCGCGCACGACGTGCTCTCCCAGGCCCAGCCGGGCCTGCTGAAGCACGGCTGCGACGTCGGCCCGCTGCTCTAGTCACACTTCCCGGATGGACACCGAGGCGCTGCGGCGCTGCGTCGAGGCTCGAATCCGGGAGTACGGGCTGATCCCCTCGGGCGGGGACGTTCTCTGCCTCGTCTCGGGCGGCGCGGACTCGACCTGTCTGTGGCACGTGCTGCGGGAGCTCGGCTATCGCGTCTCGGCGCTGCACGTCGATCACGGTCTGCGCGGCGGCGAATCCGACGAGGACGCGCGCCTTTGCAGAGAAGCGCTCGCCGCCGAGGTGGTCGACGGGTGTAGGGGCCGCACCGAGGAGGAACTGCGGCGGATCCGCTACTCGTTCGCCACGGATCGCCTCCGCGCCACGGGCCACACCGCCACCGACCAGGTCGAGACGGTCCTCTTCCGCATCGTCTCCCGCGGCGCGCCGGGGCGGATCGAGCGCGAGCGCGCCGACGGCGTCGTCCGCCCCTTGCTCGATCTCTGGCGCGAGCAGACCGAGGAGTACTGCCGCGCCGAGGGCCTGCCGTTTCGCATCGACCGCTCGAACGACGAGACGAAGCGCGGACTGATCCGGAACGAGATCCTGCCGTTGCTCGAGCGGCTCGACGCGAACGCGCGTGCGAATCTGCTGACGCTTGCTTCGCTCGAGACCCTGCCCCCGGCCCTCGGTCGGCTGCTCGCCGCGCCGGCGGGCTCGATGCGCGCCGACCTCGGGCGCGGGCTCACCGCCGTCCGGGAGTACGACCAGGTCTGGCTCGAGCGCACGCCGGTCGCGCTCGACGGCCCTGTCCGCTGGGGCGCGTGGACGATCGAGGCGGAGCTCCCAGGCCTTAAGGTACGAGCCTGGCGTGCCGGCGATCGGCTCGCCGGGCGAACGAAGAAGATCCAGGACGTGTTCGTCGACGCCAAGATCCCTCGCTCCCAGCGCGACGCATGGCCGCTCGTCGTGCGCGGCGACGGGATCGTGGCCGTGCCTGGGATCGTCGAGGCGGAGGGCGTGAGGGCAGAGCGTGTCCCAGACTGAGCTCGAGCGCGCGGTCTCCGAGGTCCTGATCGAGGAGGATGCGCTCCGCAACCGGGTCGCAGAGCTCGGCGACGAGGTCTCCGCCGACTACGCGGGCCGCGATCTGCTCCTGATCGGAGTCCTCAAGGGCGCGGTCTTCTTCATGGCCGACCTGATGCGCCGGCTGACCGTTCCGTGCGAGGTCGACTTCATGGCGATCTCGAGCTACGGGGCGGCCACCGACTCCTCCGGCGTCGTCCGCATCCTCAAGGACCTCGACATCAACATCGAGCACCGGCACGTCCTCGTCGTCGAGGACATCATCGACTCCGGCCTCACGCTCTCGTATCTGCTCAGGAACCTCGAGTCGCGCGAGCCGGCCTCGCTCGAGGTCTGCGCGCTGCTGACGAAGCAGGACCGCCGGGAGATGGACGTGCCCGTCCGCTACGTCGGGTTCGAGATCCCGAACCGGTTCGTGATCGGCTACGGGCTCGACTTCGCCGAGCGATACAGGAATCTTCCGTACGTCGGCGTACTCGATCCAGACTTCGCGCCCGACGGCGCGTACCGTGCGCAGAAGGGGGAGAGGTAGCCCCTAGACAGGCTGCTACCCTGGAAACGAGGCCTCGTGAACCGGTTCTTCCGTAGCGCGCTCTTCCCGCTCGTCATCATCGCGGCGCTGATCTGGCTCGCGCTGCAGACGCTGGGGAGCCACGGCCAGAAGTCGCTGCATCTGACGACCTCCGACGTCGTCAAGCAGGTGCAGACCCAGCCGAGCTCGATCGAGAAGGTCGTGATCGACCCGAACAAGCGCCGGTTCGAGGTGATCCAGACGAACGGCCAGCCGAAGATCTACGTCCACTACGCGAGCGATCAAGCCGAGGCGCAGTTCGAGAAGCAGCTCGAGGCGAAGAACGTCAAGTTCGACTCGAAGGCCACAGGCGGCTTCTCCTGGACGTCGCTGATCGGCTCGTTCCTGCCCTTCATCCTGCTGATCGGGTTCTGGATCTTCCTGATGAACCAGGTGCAGGGCGGCGGCTCGAAGGTGATGAGCTTCGGCAAGTCGCGCGCGAAGCGGATGACTCCCGACTCCCCCAAGATCGGCTTCAAGGACGTGGCCGGCGTCGAGGAGGCGGTGGAGGAGCTCCAGGAGATCAAGGAGTTCCTCGAGGACCCGAAGAAGTTCCAGGCGCTCGGCGCGCGGATCCCGAAGGGCGTGCTCCTCTACGGGCCCCCCGGCACCGGCAAGACGCTGCTCGCGCGCGCTGTCGCCGGCGAGGCGGGCGTTCCGTTCTTCTCCATCTCCGGCTCCGACTTCGTCGAGATGTTCGTCGGCGTCGGGGCCTCGAGGGTGCGCGACCTCTTCGAGCAGGCCAAGCAGGCCTCGCCGTGCATCATCTTCATGGACGAGATCGACGCGGTCGGCCGCCATCGCGGCGCGGGTCTCGGCGGCGGCCACGACGAGCGCGAGCAGACGCTGAACCAGTTGCTCGTCGAGATGGACGGCTTCGAGACGAAGGACAACATCATCCTGATCGCGGCGACGAACCGGCCCGACATCCTCGATCCCGCGCTGCTCCGCCCCGGGCGCTTCGACCGCCAGATCGTCGTCGACCGGCCCGACCGGAACGGTCGCAAGAAGATCCTCGAGGTGCACTCGAAGGGCAAGCCGCTCGCATCCGAGATCGACCTCGACGCGCTCGCCGCGGGCACGCCCGGCTTCACCGGCGCCGACCTCGCGAACCTCGTGAACGAGGCCGCGCTGCTCGCTGCGCGCCGCGGCAAGAAGACGATCCAGCAGGACGAGCTCGAGGAAGGGATCATGCGCGTGATCGCGGGCCCCGAAAAGAAGACGCGCCTCTTCTCGGAGGAGGAGCGGAAGATCACCGCCTACCACGAGCTCGGGCACGCGCTCGTCGGGCGCTATCTCGACCAGGAGTCCGACGTCCACAAGATCTCGATCATCGGCCGCGGGCAGGCGCTCGGCTACACGATCTCCCTCCCGCGCGAGGACCGCTATCTGACCACGAAGGCGAACCTGATGGCCAACCTCGCCATGACCCTCGGCGGCCGCGCGGCGGAGGAGATCATCTTCAACGAGGTCACGACGGGCGCCGCGAACGACCTCGAGAAGGTCACGTCGGTCGCGAAGCAGATGATCATGCGCTACGGGATGAGCGAGAAGCTCGGCCCGCGCGTACTCGGTCGCAATCAGGACATGCCGTTCCTCGGCCGCGAGATGGGGAACGAGCCCGACTACTCCGAGGAGATCGCACGCGAGATCGACGACGAGATTCGCCGCGTGATCGAGGAGGCGCACGAGACGGCCACGCGCGTGCTCAACGAGCACCTCGATCAGTTGCACCGGCTCTCGATGATCCTGATCGAGCGCGAGACGATCGACAAGGATCAGTTCGAGCGCCTGCTCGCGGGCGACTCCGAGGAGGACGTCTTCCCGGAGCCCGAGCCCGAGCCGGCTCCGCTGCCCGCGGACGAGAAGAAGCGCCAGCCACAGCCGAAGCCGCGCCCGTTCCCGCTCCCCGGCGCGACGATGCAGCCTCCGCCGCCCGAGGGCGCGAAGGGCTGATCGTTCGAGATTGGCGGCGGCCTCGAGGCCTGCCGCCGGTCTTCATCCTGTTCTTCGGGTGCCCGCGCGGCCAGGCACGGGCCGTGTCCGGGGTCTGACCCCGGCCGCCGCCGCCGTTACCCTGTCCGGCGTGCGGCCGCCAGCCGAGGAGCGGTTCCCGAGCCCGTCTGTGATGGGGATCGTGAACGTGACGCCGGACTCCTTCTCGGACGGCGGCGTCCACCTGCAGCCTGCCGCGGCGATCGCAGCCGGTCGGCGGATGATCGACGAGGGCGCCGCGATCGTGGATGTCGGCGGCGAGTCCACCCGGCCCGGCTCGGAAAGCGTCTCGCTCGACGAGGAGCTGCGCCGCGTCATCCCGGTGCTCGAGGGCCTCCACGGGGCGCCGCTCTCGATCGACACGGCCAAGGCGGAAGTCGCCCGACAGGCGCTCGAGCTCGGCGCCGAGCTGGTCAACGACGTGACGGCCCTGCGCGGCGACCCGGCGCTCGCCGAGGTCGTGGCGGGCAGCGGAGCGTACCTCTGCATGATGCACATGCGCGGCGAGCCGCGAACGATGCAGGTCGATCCGCGCTACGGCGACGTCGCGTCCGAGGTGGCGGCGTTCCTCGAGCAGCGGCTTCGCTTCGCGGTCGACGCCGGCGTCGCGGAGGAGCGGATCTGCCTCGATCCGGGAATCGGCTTCGGCAAGACCGTGGAGCAGAACTTCGCGCTGGTGCGCCGACTCGACGTCCTGCTCGCGCTCGGCCGGCCGGTGCTGGTCGGCCTCTCGCGCAAGAGCTCCCTGGGACGCGTGCTCGGCGATCCGGCCGCGACGACCGGGCCGCTCGCCGCGAGCGTCGCGGCCGCGGTCGCCGCCTACGAGCGGGGGGCGACGATCCTCCGCGTCCATGACGTCCGTGAGCACGTCGAGGCGCTGACCGTCGCCGTAGCGGTCGCGTCGTGATCGTCGTCGAGGTCCAGGGCCTGGAAGTCTTCGGCCGCCACGGCGTGACCGACGAGGAGCGGGAGCGGGGCCAGACATTCCTCTACGACCTTCGCCTCGAGGTCTCCGACGGCGCGCTCTCGGATCGGCTGGAGGACGCGGTCGACTACGAGGCGGTGGCCGCGCTCGTGCGGGAGCGCTCCGAGGCGCGGCGGTTCCGGTTGCTGGAGGCGCTCGCCGCAGACGTGGCCGGCGCGATCACGGAGCGCTTCGCGGTCGAGCGCGCGCGCGTGCGGGTGCGGAAGCCGGACGTGCGCCCCGCGGCACTGGAGGCGGAGTGGTCGGCCGCTACCGTCGAGCGGCCGTGACGGCGAGCCCGTACTGGACGATGCCGCCGCGCGCCGGACGAACCTCGACGTAGGCGCTCGTGGCACGGCCCCCGTTGCGGTAGGCAAGCGAGCGCCGCCCGGAGGCGAGCGGTTTCGTCGAGAGGGACTGCGCGGAGCCGCGGAGGAGCGTGAGCGCGACCGGGCCGCTCGCGGAGACCCGCAGCGTCCGTCGGGCGGGGACGTAGATCCGGTAGATGTCGCGCGGATCCTCAACCCGGTCGACCCGGGCGCGCAGGGTGGCTGTGAGCCTGTTCGGACGCGTGAGCGCGGGCTGCGCCACGCCGAAGAGGCCGTCCGGTTTGACCTGCACGATGTCGTCGTTCGGCTCGGTCGGATCGGGGGCGAGGGCCGGCTGTGTGAGTGCGCGCGGGACGTTCAGCAGACCGTATCCGGACGCGTTGTCCACTCCGGGCGGCCCGATGTCTCGTGCGGAGGTGCGCATCAGGTCGAAGAGCTGCGTGTTGTCGAGCCCGGATCGAGTCGTCCAGACCCAGG
>JBBSHO010000033.1:0-15602 GCA_038253005.1 Gaiellales bacterium | reverse complement strand
CTGGCGCACGAGCTCCTGATCTCGGACGAGGTCGGTGAGCTCCTGGAACGGTTGCGGCCGTACGAGCAGAGCCTGGATCCCGGCTCCGACGAGGCCAGCCTGATCCGCGTCACGCGCCGCGACTGGGAGCGAGAGCGTCATGTCTCGCCGCAGCTGGCAGGCGAGCTACGGCGCGAGAACGGTCATGCGCTCGCTGCCTGGGACGAGGCGAAGGCCCGCTCGGACTTCTCGATCTTCGCGCCGTTCCTCGAGCGGCAGCTCGACCTGCGCCGGCGCTACGTCGAGTGCTTCCCGCCGGCCGCTGAGCCCTACGACGTGCTGCTCGAAGACTACGAGCCGGGGATGACCTCGGCCGAGCTGCGCCGGATCTTCGACGAGGTGAAGAACGGCCTTGCGCCGCTGATCGAGCGGGCGCGCGACGAGCGGGTCGACGACTCCTTCCTCTCGGCGCGGTTCCCGATCGACGCCCAGCGCGAGGCCTCGCGGCGCGTGCTGGCCGCTTTCGGCTACGAGGACGCCGGCTGGCGGCTCGACCCCACGACGCATCCGTTCGCGTCGAACCCCGGCGTCGGCGACGTCCGCCTGACGACGAGCTACCGCGAGGAGAACCTCCACTCGCTCTTCTCGACGATGCACGAGTTCGGCCACGGCGTCTACGAGTGGGGCGTCGACCCCGCGCTCGGCCGGACGCCGCTCGGTCACGGCGCGTCGAGCGCGATCCACGAGTCGCAGAGCCGCACCTGGGAGAACCTCGTCGGGCTGAGCCGCTCCTTCTGGCGCTTCTTCTATCCGCACCTGCAGGAGCTCTTCTCCGACCAGCTCGGCAGCGTGAGAGAAGCCGACTTCGTGCGCGCGGTGAACCGCATCCGGCCGGGCCTTGTCCGGGTCGACGCAGACGAGGTGACCTACAACCTCCACGTGATCCTGCGCTTCGAGCTCGAGCAGGAGCTCTTGGCCGGGACGCTGCCTGTTCGGGACGTGCCGGAGGCCTGGAACGCGAAGATGCAGGAGTACCTCGGCGTGACCGTGCCCGACGACGCGCGGGGCGCCCTGCAGGACATGCACTGGGCGGCCGGACTCTTCGGCTACTTTCCGACCTACTCGCTCGGCAACGTGCTCTCCGTCCAGTTCTGGGAGGTCGCGCGCGCCGAGCTCGCCGACCTCGACGAGCAGTTCGCGCGCGCGGACTTCGCGCCGCTGCGGGAGTGGTTGCGGGAGCGGATCTACCGCCACGGACGGAAGTTCACCCCCCAGGAGCTTGCGATCCGCATCACCGGCGGGCCGATCGATCCCGGCCCGTACCTGGGCTATCTGCGCGCGAAGTTCTCGTGATCCGGCGCGTTTGCGTGATCGGCGCCGGCGCGATCGGCAGCCTCTACGCCGCCCATCTCGCCCCGCGCGTCGAGACGCTCGTCCTCACCCGCCGCCCAGAGCACGCGCGGGCGCTGAGCGACCAAGGGCTGCGCGTCTCCGGTAAGCACGAGCTGACCGTGCGCGTGACCGCGACCTCCGACCCGGACGAACTGCCCGACTTCGACCTCGGGATCGTCGCGACGAAGGCGACCGGGCTCGAGCCTGCCGCCGCCGCGCTCCAGGGCCGATTCCCGAGCGCGACGATGATGACCGTCCAGAACGGACTCGGCGCGGAGGAGATCGTCCGCCGCCACGGCGACTGGCCGCTCGTCTCCGGCGTGACGTTCATGAGCGGGACGAAGCACTCCGACACGCACGTCGAGTACATCCTCGACACGGCGACGTGGCTCGGTCCCTACGGCGCGACTCCCCTCGAGCGCGTGCAGGAGATCGCGGCCCTCCTCGTCGACTCGGGCCTGAAGGCGGAGGCGCTTTCCGATCTCCGGCCCGCGCAGTGGTCGAAGCTGATCTTCAACGCCACGGTCAACGCCGTCGCCGCGCTGACGGGCCTCCCGCACGACCGCCACTTCGCCGCGGAAGAGCGCGACTCCGATCTCGGTCACCTCGTCCACGGGCTCGTCGACGAGGGCAAGCGAATCGCTGCGGCTGCGGGCGTGGAGCTGTACGGCGACCCGTGGGAGATGAACGTGCTCGCGACGCAGCGCGGGAGCGCCCATTATCCGTCGATGCTCGAGGACGTCGAGGCGCACCGGCCGACGGAGATCGACCTGATCACCGGCGCGCTCGTCCGGGAGGCCAGGGGCCACGGGGTGGAGGCGCCGCTGCACACCGCGCTCTACCGGCTCGTCAAGGCCAAGGAGGACTCGTACCCGTGACGGCGCGCCTGTCCGATTCGGCCACGCCCGGGGTCAGACCCCGGACGTGGCCGCGCGAGACATGGCGGGCTTCGGTGGGGCGTTGACGAGCCGCTTCAGCTCTCGGTGTCGAGGCCGGTCGGTCCGCGCGCTCCATGGCCGTTACGCCCATGGCCGGGGTCAGACCCCGGACGTGTCCGGCGCGTACGAGGAGATCGTGCATCCGTGAGCGTCCACATCGAGCTCCGGGCATGAGAGTCTGCGTCGTCGGCTGTGGCGCGATCGGCTCGCTCTTCGCGGCCAAGCTCGCGCAACTGGAGGACGTCGAGGTCTGGGCGTACGATCTCGCGCGCCAGCATGTCGCCGCGATCAACCGGGACGGGCTGCGGCTCTCGGGCGCGGAGGAGGTGGTCGGGCGCGTACGGGCGACGAGCAATGCGGCGGAGCTGCCGCCGTGCGAGTTCGGCATCGTCGCGACGAAGGCCATGCACACCGATTCGGCCATGGTCGCGACGGCCCACGCATTCGCCGGCGGCTCGGTGTGCTCCGTCCAGAACGGCCTGGGCTGCGAGGAGATCGTCGCGCGCCACGTCGAGCGCGTGATCCGCGGGACGACCTTTCCGGCCGGCCGCATGCTCGAGCCCGGCCAGGTCCGGTGGGACGTGAAAGGGAATACGACGATCGGGCCCTTCGAGCCACGCCCCGCCCCGTGGGAGGAAGTCGAGCGCCTCGCCGATGCCTGCACGCGCGGCGGGATGCCGACCGAGGCGCTCGCCGACGCGCAGGGCGCCCAGTGGCGCAAGGTGATCTTCAACGCGGCCACGAACCCGGTCGGCGCACTGACGGGGCTCACGCACGGTCGTGCCTGTGCAGACCCGCAGCTCCGCCGGATGATCAGCGAGCTCGTCGACGAAGGCCGGGCCGTTGCGTCGGCACAGGGGGTCGAGCTCGACGCCGATCCCGAGGAGCTGATCGACCACGCCGCGAAGCCGGAGGTCGCCTTCGACCACAAGGCGTCGATGCTCCAGGACGTCGAGGCCCGACGCGAGACGGAGGTCGACTTCCTGAACGGCGGAATCGTCCGCTTCGGCGAGGAGCATGGCGTCCCGACGCCGCTGAACGCGGCGATCTGGGCGCTCGTGAAAGGGTTGGAGGAATCGTGGCAGCGGTGAGTCCGGAGGAGATCGAGCGGCGTTACACCCGTGTCCGCGAGGCGATGGACGCCGGCGGAATCGACGCCGTGGTCGTCGCGGGCTCCGAGTACACGGGCTTCGAGGGAGCTGTGAGGTACGTGTCCGGCTTCGTCATCGTCCACCGCTACGCCTACGTCTTCCTCCCGCGCGAGGGCGAGCCGGCGATCGTCTTTCCGTCCGAGGCGCGCTACGTCGGCGAGCACGGGGCGACCTGGATCGACGAGCAGGTCTTCGTCGACCGCCCCGGCGAGTGGCTCGCCGACCGCGTCCGGGGCAAGCGCGTCGGCGTCTACGGCCTGGACTACGTCATGACCGTGCGCGACTTCCGCGCCCTCGAGGGGAAGGCGGAGCTCGTTCCGTTCGACGTCGAGCTCGACCTCGCACGGGCCGTGAAGAGCGAGGCGGAGCTCGAGTCGGTCCGCGACTCGGTCCGGATCAACACCGAGGGCTTCTGGATCTTCCTGGACGGGTTCGAGCCGGGCCGCACCGAGCGGGAGCTGCTCGCGCCGTGCGAGCGCTACTTCGTCGAGCAGGGCTGCGGCCGCCTGACGATGGACATGGTGCTCGTCGGCGAGGGCGGCTCGGCGCTGCCGGAGTTCAGGATCGCGGGCGAGCGGCCGGTCGGCCCGACCGACCTCGTCCTCCCGTCGCTGGAGGTCGCTGGGCCCGGAGGTCACTGGGTCGAGGTGTCGCGCGCGGTCGGCGCCGAGCCCAGCGTGGAGACGCGGCGGATGCTCGACGCCTACGACGAGTACTACGAGACGGCGCGGGCGACGATGCGCGACGGCGCAACGGCCCACGACGTCCACCGCGCCGTCTCGAAGGGCTTCGCCGAGCGCGGCTACGAGCTCGGCCACGTCACGGGCCACTCGATCGGGATGACGATGATCGAGTTCCCGAAGATCGGCGAGGGCGTCGACACCGAGCTGCGCGAGAACATGATCCTCTCGATGCACCCGCATGCGATCTCGGAGGACGGACGCGCGTGTCTCTACATGCAGGACACCTGGCGCGTCGGCGCGGACGGTGGCGAGCCGCTCACGGAGCTGCCGATGAAGATCTTCTCCGGCGACGAGCGGCGCGGGCTACCGAACCCTTAACCCGACGACAACATCGTGCGGCCGCGCGAGCCGTCTTACTTCGGGCATGCGCCGCACGCTCGCAGTCGTCGTTGCCGCCCTCGTGGTCGCCGTTCCCGCGGCCGGCGCGGCGGGACCGAGCGTCCTGCCGCCGTCGTTTCGACTTGCCCGGCGCGGCCCGGACGGAGGGACGATCTGGTACGGGCGCATCCCGGACCGCTTCGTCGCGGACAGCCGCGACGCGGCGATCTATCTCCCGCCGGGATACGACCCGACCGGCGCCTATCCCGTCGTCTACTTCCTGCACGGCTTCTGGGGCTCGCCGTCGTCTTTCGTCCATGGGCTGCGCCTCGCGAAGGTCGCCGACGAGCTGATCGCCGCCGGCGCGATTCGCCCGTTCGTCGGCGTGATGCCGCCCGGCGGCCCGATCACGAAGACCGAGGACGACGAGTGGGCCGGCGTCTGGGAGGACTACGTGGTCTCCGACGTCGTACCCTGGACCGACTCGCATCTCGCCGTCGATCCCTCCACGAGCGGACGCGTCCTCGCGGGCCTCTCCGCTGGCGGCTACGGCGCGGTCGACATCGGCCTGCGCCATCCGGGCATGTTCGGGACGCTGGAGTCCTGGGGCGGCTACTTCATGCCCTTCCGCGACGGACCGTTTCTGCACGCAACGCGGCGTGTGCTCGACGCGCACGATCCACGGTTGCTCGTGCGCCGGGAGGCGCCGGGCCTGAAGCGACAGCACACACGCTTCTTCCTCTCCACCGGCGGCAGCCACGGCAGCGTCAACGCGCGGTGGACGTACGAGTACGCCGACGAGCTCACGAGGCTCGGGGTCGACCATGAGCTCTGGGTCCTGCCACGGGCGAAGCGCGGCCACTTCTGGCGCTCCCAGCTCCCGGCCGCGCTCCGCTTTGCGCTCCCCCGAGGCTAGGAGACCTCTGCGTGGATACGTCCGGAGGATTCCTTCAATCGACCTCCGTCGCGGCCCGCGCGGAGCGCCAGCAGCTCCGCCAGGATCGACAGGGCCGTCTCGGCCGGCGTGTGCGCGCCGATGTCGAGACCGGCGGGTCCTGAGACGCGGTCGAGCGCCTCTTCGCTCACGCCCGCCTCGAGCAGGCGCTCGCGCCGGCGCTCCTGGTTGCGGCGCGAGCCGAGCGCGCCGATATAGAAGGCGTCGCTCGCCAGCGCGCCTCGTAGCAACGGAAGATCGAACTTGTCGTCGTGCGTGAGGACGACGATCGCCGTCGCATGGTCGGGACGCACCTCGGCGAGGGCGTCCTCGGGCCAGGCGACGAGGACCTCGTCGGCGCTCGGCAGCCGCTCACGGGTTGCGAACCGGCCGCGCGCGTCCGCCACGATCGTCCGCCAGCCGACGCTCTTCGCCGCCGCGCACAGAGCCTCGGCGGTGTCGACCGCCCCGTAGACGAGCAGCCGCGGCGGCGGTCCGAAGACGTCGGCGAAGACACGGCGCCCGTCGAGCTCCACCGCCCTGCTCCGGCCGCTGCGGATCAGCTCGTCGGCGCGCTCTTCCTCGCCGTCCAGGACGAGGCGCTCGCCCCCGTCTGCGAGGTCGACGAGCACGACCGCGCGACCGTCGCTCCGAACGATCTCCTCGAGGCGCAGGAGAAGCTCCGGGTCCGGCTCGTCGACCCAGACGTCGATCTCTCCGCCGCAGGGCAGTCCCACGCTGAGCGCCAGGTCGTCCGAGATTCCATAGGTAAGCAGCCGCCCCGGCCCGCCGGCCAGGATCTCGCGCGCCGACTCGTAGACCTCGTTCTCGACGCAGCCGCCGGACACCGATCCGGCGAGCTCGCCGCGCTCCGAGACGAGCAGCTTCGACCCGACGGGGCGGGGCGCCGAGCGGCGCGTGGCGACGACGCGCGCCAGCGCGATCCGGTCGCCGCGGCCGCGCCAGCGCTCGAGCTCCGGAAGCAGCTCCTTCACCTTTCAATCGTATCGGCGTACCAGCGCGGCCATGATCCGTCATCTCTGAGCGCGGCCATGATCCGTCATCTCTGCTCGGGCTCGTCCTAGCGTCGCCGCCGAGCCCCGACGGCGACTGGTAGGGCCGGAGCGCGGTTTCCCGTCGCTAGAATGACCGCGTGAGCTGGCTGATGATCGCCCTGCTCGCCTGCGCCGCGGCGGCTGCAATCGGTGCGGAGTGGCCGCGGTTTTCCTCCCGCTACGGCGGCGAGGCGCGGCGCCACCGCGAGCGGGCGAGGCGGAAGGCGGGGTTGAAGCTCCTGCGCTCGGAGACGGAGGAGTTCGCCGCGAGCGTGGAGCGAGACCTCGACCGGCTCCCCACGATCGAGGAGCGCGACCGCAAGAGCTAGACCACTAAGGCACGATGACGCGCGCCCGCAGGACGCGTGTGTTCGGCAGCACCGGCCCGACGTCCTCCATGTTCTTCGTCTCCTGGTAGTCCGCGGCCCGGAACAGGAGCTCGTGCCGGCCGCGACGGAGACCGGCGAGCGACACACGTGCGACGCCCCCGGCGAACCGCACGGCGCGCCCTCGGCCGTCGAACGAGGCGCGGAGCGAAGCGGGATCGACGCCCGCGCCTGGGTCGGTAACGGCCAGCGCGAGCCTCCGGGCGACGGTGGAGACGATCCGGACCGCGGGTGGGGTCGTGTCGCCGATCCAGAGCCGGAAGCGGAATCGGCCCCGGCGAGAGCTCGCCGGGGAGTCGAAGACGACGTCGTAGGTCTCGTCGGCCGGGAGGACAACGCCCGCGACGAGGCGGCGGTCGCCGTAGGAGGAGCGGTACGGGTTCAGGTCGAGCGGCAGGCTCGTGTAGCCGGCTAGCCGGTTCTCGTCGTGCGCACGGACGATCCTCGGCTCCACGCGGACACCGGGCCCGCGACCGACGATGGCGACCCCGACGTTCGCCGGACGGCCTTCGATCCGCACCGTGAAGACCTCCTCCGGCCCCGCGAGTCGAGCCGGCAGGCCGAAGGTCGTCGGGGCGAGGTCGGGGTAGCGATACGAGGCGACACGGGACGCCGCGCCGACCGTCGTCCCGGCGTACGTCCCGGGCCGGGGGAGAGGGCGGCGCCGGTCGAGGCCGAGCCGCGGCTGCTCGACGCGCGCCCAGAACGGGATCCGGCGCACGTCGGTCCCGCGCCGTAGCACGACGAAGCCCGTCAGCTCGCGATCGCCGGGCGTGCGCGAGCCGGCGGTGACGCGCAGCTCTCCGGGAACGCTCACCGTGGACGGCGCCGTCACGTCTCCGCCTTGGCCCCCCTGGAGGACCGCGCTGACGGCCCAGGCGCCCGCGCCGCCGCCCGCGTCGGCCAGCGTCACCGAGCGCGTGACTTCTCGTCCCGCCTGCAGCAGCCCGAACGAAAGTCCCGTCGGCGACGCGAAGATCAGCGGCCGGTCGGCGCGCGGGAGGTCGATCCGCCCCCCGCCCTCGCGGGACGATTGCACCTCGCCGCCGCTCGCGGTCCGCACCGGCGCGCCGGTCGACTCGAGCGCCGACTTCACCTGCTCCACCGTCCAGGCCGGATGGCGCTCGCGCAGGATTGCGGCCGCGCCGGCAACGTGCGGGCTGGCCATGCTCGTGCCGCTGAACTCGGTGTAGAGGCCCTCCCGCGCCGGCACCGAGGAAAGCACACGCGTGCCCGGCGCGGTCACGTCGGGCTTCGAGAGCAGGGAGTACGGGGTCGGGCCGGCGGAGGAGAAGGCTGCGATCCGGTCGACGTCCTCGTCTCCGTGCCCTCCCGTCGAGGCGGCGACGGTGATCGCTTGCTCGGCGTTTCCGGGAGATCCGATCGAGCCGTGGCCGAAGTCCTGGAAGTCGTTTCCGGCCGCGACCACCGGCACGACGCCCGCCTCCGCCGCCGCGTCGAGCGCCTGGACGACGACATCGCGGCGAGGCTCGATCTCCGGCTCTCCGAGCGAGAGGTTGATCACGTCCATCCCGTCCCGCACGGCGGCCTCGACCGCCGCGGCGATCTCGGGCGAGTTTCCGTCCAGCCCGAAGTCGGGGGTCGGGGTCGTGAGCGCCTTGTAGTTCCCGAGGTAGGCCTTCGGCGCGACGCCGGAGATGCGGGCGCCGAGCGCGCGCGTGTCGTTGTCACCGGCCGCGATGCCCGCGACGTGGGTGGCGTGATCCGACTCCCTGGGATCGAACGGCCGCGTTGCGTAGCGATAGGCCGGCGAGGGCGGCGCGAAGGCGCGCGCGACGATCACCTTCGGCGTCGTGAAGCCGGTCTGACCCTTCGGGAAGCCTGCGGGATACGAGAATCCGACGGGGCTGAAGAACGGATGCGACTGGTCGATCCCGTCGTCGATGACTCCGATCTTGATCCCGTTCCCCGCGCTCGAGAGGCCCGGGCCCCACAGCGCCGTCGCTCCGATCAGCTGGGGCGTGCGGTCGAGCAGCGCGTGATAGCGAACGCTCGGCCAGACGCGGGCGACCCCGGGGATCGACGCGAGGCGCGCGGCCTCCGAGCGGGGAACGACGACCGCCAGCCCGTCGAGGACGACCGAGTAGCGCCAGCGGACGCCGGCCCCGGGCACAGTCCGCTCGATCCGCGCCTGCAGCGCGCGCTGCGCCGAGGCGAGCGTGCGCAGGTAGGTGCGGCTCGAGAGCGCGCGGACGTCGAGACGGGTGTGACGCGATCCGAGCGCCGCGAAGGCGAACGCGTGCGCGAGCGGCGGCTGCGCCAACGTCACGACGAGCTCTACGGTCGGGGGCGGGAGGGTCCGAGCGGGGGCCGCTCCGGCCAGGAGGACGGTGGCCGCAAGCGAGCCGGCCGCAACGATCAGACCCCGCGTCAGGACGGGAATGGTACGCGCAGCGCGCCGCTACACTCTCCCTCTCGCGGATGTGGCGGAATTGGTAGACGCGCACGGTTCAGGTCCGTGTGGGCTTCGGCTCGTGGAGGTTCAAGTCCTCTCATCCGCATGCAGGCCGCTCCCCTGAGGCGCGCCGGACTCCTCAGCCGAGGTAGGTGTAGCCGGTCCCCGAGCTCCCGTGCGCCGTAGCGCTGTTCAGAGGGCGTGAGTAGACTTGCCGCGATGCTTCGCCGAGTCGCAGGGATTGCCGTCCTCTTCCTCTCGCTGGCGCCTGCCGCGCACGCCGGGTCGCTCGCTCTGGCGGAGGTGCATTCGCCCGACGGGACGCTGATCGGCGAGGCCGGGAACGGATCGTTCCTGTATCCGGCGGACGGCTCGGTGCTGCGCATCGGCTCCGCGCGCGCGTATCCCGATCGCGTCGTCCTCAAGGGCGTGACGATGTTCAGCGGTCGTGTCTCGGTCGACCGTCTCGTCGTCCCGGCCCGCGGCCTCGCCGGCGCGCAGGTGCAGGGGCTCGTCGTCGACGGGAAGGCCTACGAGGTCGGGCCGAACACGCTCGTGCCGCTCCACGGCGGGAGCTATATCGTCGCGCTCCAGGAGGCGGTCTCGCCGGGGCGCAACGGCTCGGGCCTCGTGGCGCTGCGCCTGTACGTCTCAGATCCGTCGCTCGGCCTCGCGCCCGGGACGCAGCTCCTGATCGGGATGGCCCGCGCGGCCGCGCCGACGACGAGCCGCGCGGCTTTGCCGCTGACCGTCCTCGGCCTCGGCCAGATCAGGGCCGGTCAGGCCTCGCTCGCAGGTGTGCCCGTCTTCGCTCCCCCGGCCGGCTCGATCGGCGGCCAGGCGGTCGCGATCGCGGAGCGGTTCCTCGGCGTCCCGTACGTGTGGGGCGGCTCGACGCCCTCCGGGTTCGACTGCTCCGGCCTGACGATGTACGTCTACGCCCAGCTCGGGATCAGGCTCCTCCACTACACCGGAGACCAGATCTACGAGGGAGCCCCCGTTCCGCGTTCGCAGCTACAGGCCGGTGACCTCGTGTTCTTCCATCCGAGCCCGTCCGGTGTCCCCGGGCACGAAGGGATGTACATCGGCGCCGGCCAGTTCATCCAGGCGCCGCACACCGGGGACGTCGTCAAGATCTCGAGCCTCTTCCAGCCGGAGTACGCGATCTCGTACGTCGGCGCCGTGCGTCCCTCTGCGTCGGGTGCTCAGCCCTCGAAGTCGTTCTCGACCTGGACCTCCGCGTCCGGGTAGAGCACGCGCCAGACCCGCAGGTAGATCCCGAGCTCGACGCGGGCCGCGGTCGTCGCGTCGAGCTCGAGCTCCAACTGGGTCGGTCCGGCCACGGTCACCGTCTGGCCGAGGCTCCGCAGGAAGGTAGCCAGACGATCCGTATAGCTCGAATCGGAGACGTGGAGCTGCATCGGGCCGCCCGTCGAGTCTCCCACCGAGGAGCGGTCGCACGATCACCCGAACGAGGGACGCCCTGTCACCCGTCCGGGGGAACTTGTCACCCGGGAAGCGACTCGAGCACGGCGGCCGCATGCCCGGCGGGCTTGATCCCGAGCATCGCGCTGACGAGGTTGCCTGCGGCGTCGATCACGAACGTCGAGCGCTTGATGCCCATCGAGGCCCTTCCGTACATGCTCTTCTCGGCCCAGACGCCGTAGGCCTCGGCGGTCGCGTGGTCCGGGTCGGCCAGCAGGGTGAACGGGAGCTCGTGCTTGGACTTGAACCTCACGTGCGAGGCGACGTCGTCGGGGCTGACGCCGAAGATCTCCGCCCCGCGCCGGCGGAAGTCGCTGTAGGAGTCGCGGAACTCACACGCCTCCGTCGTGCAGCCCGGCGTGTCATCTTTGGGGTAGAAGTAGAGGACGACTGGCTTGCCGCGCAGGTCCGAGAGCTTTACGAGCTGGCCGGAGTCGCTCTCGAGCTCGAAGTCCGGAGCCGGCTTTCCTTCCTCGATCACGCTGGAATCCTCCCTCGGTAGGGTGCCTCGGCGATGCTAACGGCGCATCACATCGTCGCATTCCTCGTGATCGCCGTCTGCTTCCTCGCGGCCGCCGCGTCGTTTCTCGCCTACCGCCGCCGCCGGCCTGCGGGAGGGGTCGTGACGCACGTGCTCGCGCTCGCGCAGACCCTGCTCGTCGCGCAGGTCGGGCTCGGCCTGCTGCTGCTCGGTGACCACCGCCGCGCCGCCGACCGGCTGCACTACCTCTACGGGACGCTCGCGCTGCTTGCGACCCTCTCGCCGTGGCTCTACGCGCCGGCCGAGCCGCGACGCCGCCTCGCCTGGTTCGGCGGCGCTACCCTGGTTGCGGCCGCACTCGCGGTCCGGGCCTACATGACCGCCGGATGAAGCGTTCCTTCTCCCAGCTCAACCCGACCCTGCGCGGGTTCTTGATCATCGCCGCGATCGCGCTCCTGATCATGGTCCTGAACCTCTACACCGCGCTCGCGTCGCTCGCCGTCCTGTTGCGGATCGCATTCTTCCTCGCGATCGCCTTCTTCGTCTTCCTCGTGTGGCGTGAGCGGCGAACCGAGATCGATACGTGGTCGACCCGGTCCCGGGTCGTGTTCTACGGTTCGGCGCTGCTGATCGTCTTCGACCTCGCGCTCTACTTCTGGCGCGGTTGGCACGGCTACGACGAGCTCGGGTTCATCGCCGTCCTCGCCCTGTCCGCCTTCGCCATGGTGCGGATCTGGCGGACCGAGCACTCGTTCGGCGGCTGATGCCCTGCTTCGTGTGCGAGGCGTGCGGGACGCAGTTCGCCGAGTCCGCGGAGCCGCCCTCCGAGTGCCCGGTCTGCGCCGACGAGCGTCAGCCGCTGAAGGAGCGGCGCTGGACGACGCTCGAGGCGCTGCGCGACGGCTACCGCGCCGAGATCCGGGAGGTCGAGCCGAGTCTCGTCGGCATCGGCATGGAGCCCGACTTCGCGATCGGCCAGCGCGCGCTGCTGGTGGAGTCGCCGGCCGGAAACGTGCTCTGGGACTGCATCTCGCTCCTCGACGACGAGCTCCTCGCGCGGGTCGAGGAGCGCGGCGGGCTCGCGTGGATCGCGATCTCGCATCCGCATTACTACTCCTCGTGCGTGGAGTGGGCGCGGGCGTTCGACGCGCGCGTGTTGCTGCACGCCGCCGACCGTGAATGGGTGATGCGGCCGGACGAGCGGATCGAGCACTGGGAAGGCGATACGCGCGCGCTCGGCGACGGTCTCACGCTGCTCCGGCTGGGCGGCCACTTCGACGGCGGCACGGTGCTGCACTGGGCCGGCGGGGCGGGCGGGAAAGGCGCGCTGCTCACCGGTGACATCGTCCAGGTCGTCCCCGATCCCGGCTGGGTCAGCTTCATGTGGAGCTATCCGAACCTGATCCCGCTGCCCGCCGCCGAGGTGCAGCGGCTGACCGCGGCACTCGAGCCGTACGAGTACGACCGGATCTACGGCGCCTGGTGGGACCGAGTGATTGGCGCCGGGGGCAAGGACGCGATCCGCCGATCGGCGGAGCGCTACCTTCGGCGGCTTGAGCGGGCATGAGAATCAAGTGGCTGCTGCGACCCGTGCCGCATCTCGAGCGGCATCCGGCGCAGCACGCGCTGCTCGTGGTGGTCGCGGCTTTGCTTGCGCTCGGCGCCACCGTCGGCGGCTCCTGGGCCGCCGGGTTCGACCGCGTGCTGCATCGGCTCGTCCACTTCGACCCGCTTTGGCTGCCGGTCGCTCTCGGCCTCGAGGCGGCGGCCTACTTCGGATACACGGTCGCCTACCGAGAGCTCGTCCGCGTCGAGGGAGGGCCGTCGCTCGGCCTCCGTAGGGCGAGCGCGATCGTGGCGGCGGGCTTCGGCGTCTTCATCATCCGCGGGGGATTCGTCGTCGACCGGCTCGCGCTGCAGGACGCGGGCGTTCCGCAACGGCAAGCCCGCGTCACCGCGCTCGGTCTCGGCGCTCTGGAATACGTGGTGCTCGCTCCGGCCGCGGCTGTCGCCGCCGTGATCCTCCTCGTTCGGGGCTCGACGCATCCCGGGCTCGGATTCACGCTCCCGTGGGCGATCGCCGTTCCGCTGGGATTCGTCGCTGCCTTCTACGCGCTCGGCCAGCGGCAGCGCGTCAGCGTGCGGCCGGGGTGGCGGAGCGCGCTCGCGCACGTGCTCGACGCCCTGCACATCGTGCGCTGCCTCGCCCTGCAACCGCGCGAGTACAGCGGCGCCTTCCTCGGCTCCGCGCTCTACTGGCTCGGAGACATCGCGTGCCTGTGGGCGAGCTTGCGCGCCTTTCACGTGACCCCGGGCCTGCCCGCGCTCGTGATCGGTTGCTCGACGGGCTACGCCCTGACGCGACGAACGCTGCCGCTCGGCGGCGCAGGCTCGGTGGAGGCGCTCGTCTCGTTCGCGCTCGCTTGGGCCGGCGTGCAGCTTGCGGCCGCGGTGCTCGCCGTCTTCGCGTACCGGATCTTCAACCTCTGGCTGCCCCTCCTCCCGGCGGCGTTCGGCCTTCGGCGCCTGAAGCGCTGGCGGCAGGTCCCCTCGGGCGCCGGATAGGAGTTCCGTCGAGCCCACGCGTCGGAGGCGGGTGTCCGCCTCCTCCGGGTATAGTCGAGGCGCTGCGCACGCGCGATGAGGCTCGCGCCCAACCGCGGGACGTCCCGCTGATGGCCTCTACCGACGACAGCAGGCTCGCCTGCGACGGAGGTAGAGATGAGCGACATCGCTGTAGCGGCTGTCCTTGGGATAACCATCCTCCTGGCGTCGACGGTCTCCGTCGAGATCGGGCTCTCGGTCGCCCTGATCGAGCTCTTCGCGGGGGTGGTCGTCGGAAACGTGTTCCAGCTCGACATTCCGAGCTGGCTCGACTTCATCGGATCGTTCGCCGGGATCGTGCTCACCTTCCTCGCGGGCGCCGAGGTCGACGTGCCCCAGTTCCGCCGTGAGTGGAGGGCGTCGATCTCGATTGGATTCGTCTCCTTCATCGGGCCCTTCGTCGTCGTCGGGCTCCTCGCCTACTACGGGCTCGGCTGGAATCGCCGCCAGGCGGAGATCGGCGGCATCGCCCTCTCGACGACGAGCCTCGCGGTCGTCTACGCCGTGCTCGTCGAGACGGGTCTGAACCGGACGATGATCGGAAAGCGACTGATGTCCGCGACGTTCGTGACCGATTTCGGCACCGCGGCGGCGCTCTCGATTCTCTTCATCAAGCCGACGCTCTGGATCGTGCCGTTCGTCGCAGTCTCCGTCTTCCTGATCTTCGGCCTGCCGAAGATCGCGCCCTGGTTCTTCGGCCGGTACGGCGATCGGGTGATCGAGCCGGAGATCAAGCTCATCTTCGCCTGCCTGTTCCTGCTGATGTGGCTCGGCGACCGCGCGCACTCGCACGCCGTCCTTCCGGCCTTCGTCCTGGGACTGGTGATGAGCTCGCACTACGTTCAGCGCCGCAAGGAGCAGGAGCGCATGCGCGTTGTCGCCTTCGCCTTCCTGACGCCGTTCTTCTTCCTCAAGGGCGGGATGAGCGTCTCCGCCGGCGCGCTCTGGGCGAACCTCGGCGTGCTCGCCCTGCTCTTTGTCGCGAAGCTGCTGCCGAAGCTCGGCGGCGTCTACCCGCTGGCCCGCCGCTTTACGGCGCCGCACGCGATGTTCACCACGCTCCTCATGTCCACGGGTCTGACCTTCGGGACGATCAGCTCGCTCTACGGGCTCAACGCCCACATCATCGACCGCACGCAGTTCTCGTTGCTGATCGCGGTCGTGGTACTGTCGGCGATCGTCCCGACCGCGATCGCGCAGCGTTTCTTCCAGCCCCACGCAGCGCACGAGCTCGAGCGCGACCGAGAGGTCCCCGTCGCGCCGATGCCTCCCGCGCCGGCGCCCGCCGGCGAAGGAGTGACGAGCTGATGCCGTTCGAGCGGATCCTCGCGGCGATCGACGGCTCCGACTGCTCGAAGCGAGCGTTCGCGAAGGCGCTCGAGCTCGCAGAGGTCACGAAAGCCCGCCTGACGGCGCTCGCGATCGAGGGACCGCTCCCCGCCTATGCGGCGACGGTCGGCGAGGTCGACGAGGTCAAGCGCGAGAAGGACGTGTTCTTCGACGCTCTCGTCGCGAGCGCCCGCGAGCA
This sequence comes from Gaiellales bacterium, assembly GCA_038253005.1. GTDB lineage: Bacteria > Actinomycetota > Thermoleophilia > Gaiellales > Gaiellaceae > 3-1-20CM-4-69-9. The sequence goes on along the minus strand of JBBSHO010000033.1, from coordinate 192 downwards.
GGCCGAGCGCGTCGGGGTGGAGGTCGACGTGGATGTGCGCGTCGGTCACGCCTCGGAGGTGATCTCCCGCTATGCGACCGAGGGTGGCTACGACCTGATCGTTCTCGGGCAGCGCGGCCACTTTCTGCGCACCCACCTGCTCGGCTCGACCGCGGACCGCGTGGCCGAGCACGCATCGTGCCCTGTGATGAT
>JBBSHO010000032.1:0-16028 GCA_038253005.1 Gaiellales bacterium | reverse complement strand
TGCAAGGAGTGGAACCTCGTCCCGGAGGACGGGCTCGCCTGGAGCGGCGACTCCTACGACAACACCGGCGAGCTGAACGCGAACACCTGGCGACACGTCGCCTTCATCGAGCAGCAGCGCGAGATCCCGGTGCCGGACGCGGGCGTGGGCACGGACTTCCGCTGGCTGATGTCGTCGGACGTCTGCAAGCACTGCACCCACGCGGGGTGCCTGGACGTCTGCCCGACCGGCGCGATCACGCGGACCGAGTTCGGTACCGTCGTGATCCAGGACGACGTCTGCAACGGCTGCGGCTACTGCGTGACCGCGTGTCCCTTCGGCGTGATCGACAAGCGTGAGCTCGGCGGCGACGGCGGAATGCACAAGTGCACGCTCTGCTACGACCGGCTCCAGGGCGACCTCGAGCCCGCCTGCGCCAAGGCGTGCCCGACGAAGTCGATCCAGTTCGGCCCGCTGCACGAGCTGCTGGAGAAGGCGCACGGCCGGCTCGACGAGGTGAAGGGGGCGGGCGTCGCCGATGCGCGGCTCTACGGGGCGAGCGAGGAGGACGGCGTCGGCGGGATGGGCGCGTTCTTCCTGCTGCTCGACGAGCCGGAGGTGTACGGGTTGCCTCCGGATCCGGTCGTCCCGACGAAGAACCTCGGCGCGATCTGGGGCGCGGCCGCAGCCGCCGCCGGATTGCTGGCTGCGGGCGTTGCGCTCGCGTTCGCGGGAGGAGGCGATGAGTAGCAGCTCGCCCGACGCGCCGCTCTCCTACTACGGGAAGCCGATCATCAAGGAGCCGGTCTGGCAGCCGGAGATTCCCGCCTACTTCTTCTTCGGCGGGCTCGCGGGTGCGTCGGCGACGCTCTCGGCGGCCGCGCGGGTGACCGGAAACCACGCCCTGGCTCGCCGGAGCCTCGCCGTGGCCCTCCTCGGCGACTCGGTCAGCCCCTACTTCCTGATCAAGGACCTCGGCCGGCCGAAGCTCTTCTACAACATGCTCCGTGTCTTCAAGGTCACCTCGCCGATGAGCGTCGGGACCTGGATCTTCAGCGCCGAGGCGACTTCGACGGGTGTCGCCGCCACGTGCGAGCTGCTCGACGTCCTGCCGCGGCTCGAGCTGGTCGCACAGGCGGTGTCGGGCCTCCTCGGCCCGGCGATGGCGACCTACACCGGCGCCCTCGTTGCCGATTCCGTCGTTCCGGTCTGGCACGAGGGTCGGCACGAGCTGCCGCTCGTCTTCGCGGCGAGCTCGGCGGCCTCGGCCGGCGGCGCGGCGGCGGCGCTTACACGGGCGCCGCTCGCCCGCCCGGCCCGGCGCCTGGCGATTCTCGGCGCCCTCGCGGAGGTCGCTGCGACGAAGGTGATGGAGCGGCGGATGGGCGAGCTCGTCGCGGAGCCGTACTCGAAGGGCGCGGGCGGCCGGTACGCGAGCCTCTCGCAGACGACAACGCTCGCCGGCGCCGTGCTGATGGCCGTCGCGGGAAGGCGCCGCTTCGGGGCGATCGCGGCCGGCAGCCTCCTCCTTGCGGGCTCATGGTGCAAGCGCTTCTCCGTCTATCACGCAGGCAAGCTCTCGGCCGCTGACCCGACCTACACCTCACGTCCGCAGAAGACCCGCGCGGCCGAGCGAGGTCAGCCGGCCGTCACCCGCTAACGGCCTCGATCGGTCCCGGGTTTTGGCTCCGTGCGGCTTCACCCGTGGGTCGACCAACCAGGGACACAGCCCGTTCGTCTGGAGCGTGAGCGGCGAGGAGGACGGCGTTCGAGGCGTGGCCGAACGCGCTCCTCGAGGGATCGGCGTCGCAGGAGCTGCCGCTTCCGACGGACTTCGAGCACCTCGTCGAGGACCGCGAGGCGGAAGAGCTCGAGGGCACGCTCCCGCTCGGGCCCGATCCCGAGGAATACCTCGAGCGGCTGAGGAAGTACGAGCAGGCCGGCTATACGCATGTTTGCGTCCACCAGGTCGGGCCCGATCAGGAGGGCTTCCTCCAGTTCGCGCAGCAGGAGCTCCGCCCGAAGCTCTGAGGCAGTCTGATTGACTAGGGTCGTGGCCTCGAGGCTGACCGTCGGCGACCAGAGCTACGAGATCTTCCGGCTCGACGCCGTCCCGAGCGCCGCCCGGCTCCCCTACACGCTTCGCATCCTGCTCGAGAACGTCTTGCGCCACGGCGAGAGCGAGGACGTCGAGGCCGTCGCAGCCTGGCGACCCGAGGACGAGCCACGCAGCGAGATCTCCTTTCGGCCCGCGCGCGTGCTGCTGCAGGACTTCACGGGCGTCCCCTCGGTCGTCGACCTCGCCGCGATGCGGAACGCGATCGAGGATCTGGGCGGCGACCCGTCGCGGATCAACCCGCTTCTCCCCGCCGAGCTCGTGATCGACCACTCGGTGCAGGTGGACGAGTTCGCGAGCGCGCGCGCGCTCTTCCGGAACGCCGAGCTCGAGTTCGAGCGGAACCGCGAGCGCTATGCGTTCCTGCGCTGGGGCCAGAGCGCCTTCGACAACTTCGAGGTCGTCCCCCCGAACACGGGCATCGTCCACCAGGTCAACCTCGAGTACCTCGCGCGCGTGGTCGAGTCGCGCGACGGCCAGGCGTTCCCGGACACGCTCGTCGGCACCGACTCGCACACGACGATGGTGAACGGGCTGGGCGTCCTCGGCTGGGGGGTCGGCGGGATCGAGGCCGAGGCGGCGATGCTCGGCGAGGCGATCTCGATGCTCGTCCCCAAGGTCGTCGGCTTCAAGCTGACCGGGGAGCTGCCCGAAGGAGCCACGGCGACAGACCTCGTGCTGACGGTGACGCAGCTGCTCCGCCGGACGGGCGTCGTCGGGCAGTTCGTCGAGTACTTCGGGCGCGGCCTCGCCGGCCTCGCCCTCGCCGACCGCGCGACGCTCGGGAACATGTCCCCCGAGTACGGCGCGACCTGCGGCTTCTTCCCCGTCGACGAGAAGACGCTCGAGTACCTGCGGCTCACGGGCCGTAGCACCGAGCGGATCGAGCTCGTGGAGGCCTACTGCAAGGAGAACCTCCTCTGGCACGACCCCGGCGAGGAGCCGGCCTATTCCCAGGTCGTGGAGCTCGATCTCTCGACCGTCGAGCCGAGCCTCGCCGGCCCGCGCCGACCGCAGGACCGCGTGCCGCTGCGCGAGGCGAAGGAGTCGTTCCTCGCGGCGCTGGACACATTCGGTGTCGACTACACGAACGGAAGCCAGGACAAGGCCGTCGCGGACACGTTCCCGGCGAGCGACCCGACCACCGAGCAGGCGCCCGCCGGGGAGCCCGAGCCGGAGCCGAACCGCGAGACCTCGCATGTCGCGGTCGCCGAGCCTGCCCGTACGGTCACCGTTCAGCTCGGCGGCGAGGAGTTCGTGCTCGAGCACGGGAGCGTCGTGATCGCCGCGATCACGTCCTGTACGAACACGTCCAACCCGCAGGTGATGGTCGGCGCCGGACTGCTGGCGAAGAAGGCGGTCGAGCGCGGTCTCGAGCGCAAGCCCTGGGTCAAGTCGAGCCTTGCACCCGGGTCGAAGGTCGTGACGGAGTACTACGACAAGGCCGGGCTGACCGAATACCTCGACCGGCTCGGCTTCCAGACCGTCGGCTACGGCTGCACGACCTGCATCGGGAACTCGGGCCCGCTGCCGGAGGAGATCTCCGCGGCGATCGAGGAAGGCGACCTCGTCGCCTGCTCCGTCCTCTCGGGCAATCGGAACTTCGAGGCGCGCATCCACCCGGAGGTGAAGGCCAACTACCTCGCCTCGCCGCCGCTCGTCGTCGCCTACGCGCTCGCTGGGCGCATGGACCTCGACCTGGCGACGGAGCCGCTCGGACAGGATCGGGACGGCAACGACGTCTACCTGCGTGAGCTCTGGCCGACCTCGGAGGAGATCCAGGAGACGATCGCGAGCTCCGTCCAGGGCGACATGTTCGAGCGCACCTACGGGGACGTCTATACCGGCGACCCGGCCTGGCGCGAGCTGCCAGTGCCCGAGGGCGACTTGTTCTCCTGGGACGACGCCTCCACATACGTTCGCCGACCGTCGTATTTCGAGGGCATGTCCCGGGAGCCCGGCGCGGTCGAGGACGTCCATGGAGCTCGCTGCCTCGTCATGGTCGGCGATAGCGTGACGACCGACCACATCTCGCCCGCGGGAGCGATCAAGCCCGACTCGCCCGCCGGCGCCTACCTGGTCGAGCACGGCGTCGAGCGGAAGGACTTCAACTCCTACGGCTCGCGGCGCGGGAACCACGAGGTGATGGTGCGCGGCACCTTCGCCAACGTTCGGCTGCGGAACCTGCTCGTCGACGAGCAGGGCGCCTGGACCGTGCACGTGCCGAGCGGGGAGGAGCTGACGATCTTCGGGGCCTCCGAGCGCTACCTGGCCGAGGGTACGCCGCTGATCGTGATCGCAGGGAAGGAGTACGGCTCGGGCTCGTCGCGCGACTGGGCGGCGAAGGGGCCGAGCCTCCTCGGCGTGCGGGCGGTGATCGCGGAGAGCTACGAGCGGATCCACCGGTCGAACCTGTTGATGATGGGCATCCTTCCGCTCCAGTTCGCCGACGGCGAGAGCGCCGGGTCGCTCGGCCTGACCGGACGCGAGGAGTTCGCGATCGAGGGCGCGGAGAACGGCGAGGCGCACGAGGTGGCCGTGCACGCCGACGCCGAGGAGTTCAAAGCGCGAGTCCGCCTGGACACCCCGCGCGAGCGCGAGTACCTGCGGCACGGCGGGATCCTCCCGTTCGTGCTGCGGCGCCTACTCGCCACGTAGGGTCGACCGTCGTGCTCTACCGGCCGGAGGCGTTCGAGCCGCTGAGCGAGGAGTGGGCGGCGGCGAGGGCGACCCGGCGGCGCGGGCGCGTCGACAAGCTGTCCGTTCCGGCGTAGAGTCGGCCCGTGCGACTCGGCAAGGACGCCAAGGTCGAGCTGATCCGGAAGGTCCCGCTCTTCTCGAAGCTGTCGAAGTCGGGCCTGCGCGAGGTCGCCTCGCTCGCCGACGAGATCGATCTGCCCGAGGGCAAGGTGCTGACGAAAGAGGGGGAGCGCGGCAGCGAGTTCTTCGTCCTCCTCGACGGGAGCGCGATCGTCCGCAAGCGGGGACGGAAGATCAACACGCTTCAGAAGGGCGACTTCTTCGGCGAGATCGCGCTCGTCGCGAAGACGCCGCGGACCGCGACGGTGACCGCCGCCTCGCCGGTGCGGGCGCTCGTCATGACGGAACGCGACTTCGGCGGGCTCCTCCGCCGCTCGCCGCAGATCGCCCCCGCCGTGCTCGAGGCGCTCGCGGAGCGACTCGCACCCGAGATCGCGTAGGGCTATGCGGCCGGCTCGCTCGCGAGCGCGGCCTCGTGCTCGGCCTGGGACCTGCGCGACTGTAGCTCCTCGCGGGCGCGCAGCTCGTCGCAGAGGCGCTTCGTCAGCAAGAGCGCCGCGATCGGGACGACCCACACGACCACGCGGAAGACCCAGATCTGCGCCTGATAGGAGATCCCGAAGAGCACGTAGACACGGTCGGCCGCGCCGGCGATGAAAATCAGGAAGACCCAGGCGAACATCGCTGCGCCGATCGCCGTCCGCCACGGGCGGTCGCGGGGCCGGTCGAGCAGGTTGTGGAACGCGCGATCGCCCGTCGCCCTCCGCTCGGCCCACGGCCAGAGGAACAGGAACATGAAGACGATCCCGGGGAAGAGAACACCGCCCCAGAACGCGTTCGGGACGAGCGTGTAGCGCCCGATCGTCCAGTCGAAGCCCGGCACGAGCCGAAGCGCCCCGATCAGCCAGCCGAGGTACCAGTCCGGCTGGGCGCCGTTCGTCCCGGAGGCGATGTGGTAGGGCCCCCAGAGCCAGATCGGGTTCACCTGCACGAGCCCGCCGAGCAGGAACAGAACCGCAGCCACGGCAAGGGCGAGGCCGAGCGACCGCGGCGTCTGGCCGGGGAAGGCCGGGACACCGACCACCTTTCGCTGCGTCTTCCGCCGTCCGCGAAACTGGGTGTGATGGCGCGCCGCGACGAGCAAGAGGTGGAGCCCGATCAGGGCGCCGATCGCCACGGGGAAGATGAGCACGTGCGCCACGTACAAGCGCGACTCGGAGGCCTGCTTGCCGGGAAACGGCCCTCCCCAGACGAGCGCCGCGAGGTTGGCGCCGACGAACGGGACGGACATCAGCACCGAATAGCCGATCGCGAGCCCCATCCCCGAGAGCAGGTCGTCGATCATCGAGTAGCCGAGGTAGCCCTCGAGCAGCGCGAGCACGAGCATCGTCAGACCGATGTAGTAGGTCAGGTCGCGAGGCTTGCGGAAGGCGCCCGTGAAGAAGATCCGCAGCAGGTGGAGGATGATCGCGGCGACGAAGACGTCGGCGGCCCAGTGATGGGTCTGGCGGATCAGGAGTCCGGCCTTGACCTTGAACGAGATGTCGACGGCCGACTTGTACGCCCGGCTGACGTCGAGGCCGCGGAGCTGCTCGACCGAGCCGGCGTAGGTCGCGTGCGCGATGCTCGGCTCGAAGAAGAACGTCAGGTACGTCCCGGTCGCGACGAGGATGACGAAGCAGTAGAGCGCGACCTCTCCGAGCAGGAACGTCCAGTGATCCGGGAAGAGGTAGCGGAGGGTCTTCTTGACGAGCGGCGCACTCGCGCTGCGCTCGTCGACGAAGCGGACGAGACGACGGATCACGAGTGCGCGCCTCTGTTGCGCACGCCCCACCACGCCGGGCCGATCGCGCCGGAGAAGTTGCCGGCCGCCCGCAGGTTGCCGTCCGCGTCGATCGCCAGCGGGAGCTGGGGAAGCGGTCGCCCCGCCGGGCCGAAGAGGACCTTGCCTCCCCTCGCGGGGTCGAACGTCGAGTAGTGGCACGGGCAGACGAGCGCGGGGCGCGGCTCGGTCGGCGGGAAGAGCGGCTTCCGGTAGAGCGCGACCGCACAGCCCGCGTGCGTGCAGATCTTCGAGTAGGCGAGGATCCCGCCCGGCGCCCAGCCGCCGCGGCCGTCCGGGAGATCGAGCTGTCCCGGCGAGAGCCGGACAACCACGAGCGGCGCACCGAGCTGCTCGCGGTCGGCTCCCTCGGGGAACGCCGTGTAGAAGGTCTCCTCGAACACGTCCGTCGCCCGGAACGGCTTGCCGCTCTCGTCCACGAGCCGGCGACCGCGCCGCCAGGGCGTCTGGAAGAACGGCGAGACGTCGAAGACCGGCCCGAGCGACGCCGCGGGGGTGATCATCGCGACGCCGAGCGCGGCGCCCGCCGCTCCCGCGCTGATCGCGATCAGCCGCTTGCGCGTGAACCGGTCGCCGCTCTCCTCGACGAGCTGCTCGATCTCCTCCTGCTCGACCGGGTGCTCGGGGGGTGGATAGTCCTCCTCGAGCTCCTCGGTGACGATCAGGCGCTTGCCGATCAGGACGCTCGCGGCGGCGAGGAACGCGAACGCGAGCCCGAGCGAGAGCCCGAGGAACTGGGTCTGGTGCGGGATCGCGTCGACCGCGTAGACGACAGGAAAGGCGGCGGCCGACAGCGCCGCCAGCACGAACAGGAGCACGAGGATCCACTCGGCCCGCCGGTCGGCCGTGCCGGGCGGCACGATCCGCTCGCGCGGCTCGAGGACCGGGCGCCGCCGCAGCCGGCCGAGCAGGAGGACGAGGCCCGCGGCGACCCAGCGTCCGATTCCGCTCATGTCTTCTCCCGCCCGCCGATCAGGATGCAGATCGCGACGAGCGCCACGGCGGCGATGAACCAGGTCACGAGCCCCTCCGGGACGGGGCCGATGTGGCCGAGCCCCCAGCCGCCGCGGTCGTCCGGATGCTTCGCGCCCTGCACGTAGGCGACGATCGAGTTCAGCTCGCGGTCGCTGATCTGCGTACGGGAGAAGCGCGGCATCAGGTACGGGCCGGTGCGCACCGCCTCGGCGATTCGGACCGGCGAGTCGTGCTCGAGCGGCGGCACCCGCGCGTCGGTGACGTAGCCGCCCTCGGCCACGACCTGGTGGCAGCCGGCGCAGCTCGCGGTGAAGAGGGACAGCCCGTCCGAGAGGCTGCCGCGCTCAGGGTGGGGCGTCGGGATCGCCGGGCCGCCTCCCAGCGAGGCGACGTAGGAGACGAGGGCCTCGATCTGCGCCTCGCTGTACGGCGAGCGCTTGCGCGACGGCTGGACGTCCGGGCGGATCAGCGGCATGTAGCCGGTGCGCAGGTAGAAGTCCGCCGACAGCGCGCCGACGCCTCGAAGCGAGGGTCCAAGGCCGCGGACGCCGAGCACGCCACGCGCGTGGGAGGGCGAGAGCACGCCCTGGCCGGCGACGCCGTGGCAGCTGAGGCAATTCTCGGCGTAGAGGCTGCGGCCGTTCGCGGCCGCCGCAGTCGGAACGGCGACGGCGAGCGCCAGGAGCAGCGTGGTCATTGTCGTTCTCATGCCTGGTGACAGGGAGCTTGGGAGATCGCGCCGATCCCGCTCAGCACGATGATGACGAGGAAGAGGACGTTGCCGAGAACGGCCGCGAGCGCGAAGAAGCGCCGCCGCCCCGCGGGCGGGGGATCGTCGTGCTCGCTGTCGCGCGTCGCGGCGAGCGTGGCGATCGCGGCGGCCTCCGAGAGCAGCACGAGCGTCCCGGCCGAGGCCATCAGCGAGATCTCCCACGTGCGCAGGTCGATACCCAGGTGCGCCCCGCCGGCGCCGCAGTTCGCGACCGTGACCCCGTAGCCGACGACGAACTGGACGGTCCAGATCAGGGCCGCCCCGAGCAGGCCGAACCACTGCAGGAACTCGAGGCCGATGCTCGGATGGAAGCGCCTCATAGCCTCGGTGAGAGCTGCGCCGCGACGACGAGCACCGCGAGCACGTTGACGAAGTGCCAGTAGAACGTCGTCGCCTGGAGCGCGGTCAGCCGGTACGTGGTCAGCCCGCTCGCGAGCCGGACGAGGAGCCAGAGGTCGAGCAGGATCCCGACGAGAACGTGCGCCTGGTGCGCACCGAGCATCGTGAAGTAGATCGACCCGTAGGCGCTTCCCTGCGGCGAGAAGTGGTGTAGGTCGTCGAGGTAGAGGTGGATCTGCATCGCGAAGTAGCCGGCCTGGACGACGAGCGCCACGATCAGCGCGAGGCGGGCCGCGCCGAGGCGCGCGCGGCGGGCGGAGAAGAGCGCGAGCTGCACCGGGACGCTCGTCAGGACGAGCACGCCGGTGAGGATCAGCGGCGCCACGACCTTCGGCTCCTCGACGCCGGGCGGCGGCCAGTGCAGGTCGTGGAAGCGAAGGTAGAAGTAGGCGCCGAAGATCGTCCCGAAGAGCGTCGCCTCGGCGGCGACGAAGACCGCCATTCCCCACCAGCCGTTCGGACGCGCGACGCGCTCGCGAGCGATCCGCGCCGCCGACGCGGCGGTCGTCGCCTCCACGCTCCGCGGGACCGACCGCTCCGTCATCGCTCCTGCGGCTCCTGCCAGTGCCAGGCGGCGAGGGAGACCGTCGTGAGACCGACGAACGCAGCGGCGAGGAGGTAGTGCGTCGTCAGGAGCATCACGAACACGAGGCTCACGCTCACCGCCAGCACGATCGGCCACGGCGAGCCCGACGGCATGTCGAGGATCTCGTCGAGGATCCCGTCCCGGACCGTCGACGCGGGCGTCTCGTGCCCCCGGTCGAGCACGAGCAGCCCCTGGTCGAGCCGGCGGCGATCCGCCTCCCGGTCCTCGCGGTCCCAGTTCGGGTAGGCGCTCGTCACCGTCGGGATGACCGGGAAGTTGTACTCGGGCGGCGGAGAGCTCGTCGTCCACTCGAGCGTTCCGCCGTAGAAGGGATCCGGTCCGGCGGGCGGACCGCGGAAGCGGCTGTGCACGAGGTTGACGAGGATCAGCACGAGCCCGGCCGCGAGGATGAACGCACCGACCGTCTCCGAGAGGTTGTACGCCTCCCAGCCGAGGTTCGACGGGTAGGTGTAGACGCGCCGCGTCATCCCGAGCAAGCCGACGATGTGCATCGGGAAGAAGGTCAGGCTCGTCCCGAGGAAGGTGAGCCAGAAGGAGGCCTTCGCGAGCCCCTCGTGGTAGAGCCGTCCCGTCACCTTCGGGAACCAGTAGTACATCCCGCCGAGCACCGGGAAGACGGCCGCTCCGAAGATGATGAAGTGGAAGTGCGCGACGACGAAGTACGTGTCGGTGGTCGCCTGGTCGAACGGGATCGCCGCGAACATGATCCCCGAGAGGCCTCCGATCACGAAGAACGTGATGAACCCGCCGATGAAGAGGAGCGGCGCGCGGAACTCCGCCCTGCCCATGATCACCGTCAACGTCCAGGCGAACACCTGGATCGTGCTCGGGATCACCACCATCATGCTCGCAGCGGCGAAGAAGATCAGGGTCGTCGTCGGTAACCCGGTCGCGAACATGTGGTGCGCCCAGACGCCGAAGCCGATGAAGGCGACGAGCAGCTCCGCCAGCGCCACGAGCGGGAAGGCGACCATCTTCCGCTTCGCGAAGGTCGGGATGATCGACGTCGCGATTCCGAAGGCCGGCAGGACGATGATGTAGACCTCGGGGTGGCCGAAGATCCAGAAGAGGTGCTGCCAGAGGATCGGGTCGCCGCCGTGGGCGACGTCGAAGAAGTGGAAGCCGACCCTCCGCTGGAGCTCGAGGAAGACGCAGTCGATCGTGAGCGCCGGCAGCGCGAAAATCAGCGCGAACGAGACGGCCAGCATCGCGAAGCAAAAGAGCGGCATCCGGTTCAGCGACATCCCGGGCGCGCGCCCCTTGAAGATCGTGGCGATGAAGTTGGTCGCCCCGGCGGTCGACGAGAGCCCGTTGAGGATCAGGCCGAGCGCGTAGAAGTCGATCCCCATACCCGGGTCGTAGCGCTTAAGGGCGAGCGGGACGTAGTCGAACCAGCCGGCGTTCGGGCCCTGCCCGATGAAGAGCCCGACGTAGATGAAGAGGCCGGACGCGAGGAAGAGCCAGTAGCTGAGCGCGTTCATCCGCGGGAACGCCATGTCCCGCGCGCCGATCATCAGCGGGACGAGGTAGTTCCCGAACGCCCCGATCGTCATCGGGATGATGAACAGGAAGATCATCGTCACGCCGTGCATCGTCATGACCTGGTTGTAGGTCTCCGGCGAGAGCGTCTTTCCGTTCGGCCCCGCGAGCTGGGTGCGGATCAGCAGCGCCTCGACGCCGCCGGCGCCGAAGAACGCGAGCGTCGTGAAGAAGTAGAGCAGGGCGATCCGCTTGTGGTCGACCGTCGTCAGCCAGCCGACGATCCCGGGCGGCTCGGCCCAGATGCGCTCCAGCCGGTCGACCCGGCTGCGCGCGCGCGGTGTCAGGACGTCGACGGCCATTACTTGAGCGACTCCAGGTAGGAGAGGAGAGCCTGGTGATCGGCCTGGCTCATGCCGATCCCGGGCATCTTGTTGCCGGGTTTCGCGTGCTGGGGGTCGCTGATCCACTCCCCGAGCTTGCTCTCCGGGATCGTCAAGGCCGCGAGCGTCCGCCGCGTCTGCAGATGGGTCAGGTCAGGGCCGACGCGCCCGTCCGCGGCCGTCCCTCTGATCGTGTGGCACCCCGCGCAGGACAGCGTCTGGAACGCCCTCGTTCCCTGGCGCGCGAGCGCCGTCCCCGGGCGCTGCGCCGGCGCCGCCATGTTCGCGAGCCACGAGCGAAACCGCTCGGGCGGGTCGGCGTAGACGGACATCGACATGTGCGCATGCTGAAGGCCGCAGAACTCCGCGCACTGGCCCCGATACCGACCGACCCGGCTCGCGTCGAGCAGGATCGTGTTCCTCCGGCCCGGGATCATGTCGATCTTGCGATTGAGCGCGGGTACCCAGAAGCTGTGGATGACGTCGTCGGTCGTCACCACGAGATTCACGGGCGTGCGGACCGGGATGTGGATCTCGTTCGCTGTCACGGCCTTCGTACCCGGGTAGCGAACCTCCCACCACCACTGATGGCCGATCACCTGGATCGTCATGGCGGTCTTGCTCGGGCTCGGAGCGTCGGTTCGCTTCAGCACGAAGATGTCGGCCCAGACGAAGAAGCCCGAGAGGACGATCACGGGAACGACGATCCCGAGCCCGATCACGAGCGCCGTCGCCGCCTTCTCCCCTCCGCCGCCCGGAAGATCGGCGCGATTCCTGCGCCACCAGCCGAGAAAGAGCAGCACCGCGATCACGCCGAACCCGATCGCGGCGCCGGCCAGCATCACCCACCAGAGGCTCGAGATCTGGTGCTCCTGCTTGCTCGCCGGCCTCAGCACGTCCTGCCTGTTGCCGCAGCCCGCAAGGCCGACGGCGAGCAGAGCAACGAGGAGCGCGCGAGCGGGTCGGACGAGCGACCCTGCTCTCACCACCACGGAACTGATCGCAACGCGAAGGATGCCGAATGCTCTCACGACCTGGCGAGATGATGCACGGGATGCGGATCGGGGCTCTGCCTTTCCGGTTCGGCGCCCGTGAAACGCGGCTAGACTCGCGGCGTGGTCGGCCATGCCCCGGCTCCCGGAAGCTGGAGCTTCGAGCCGCTTCAGCTCGCGGGTCTCGGCCTGATCGCCGGCGCTTACGCGCTGCGGGCGGGGACGCTTCGGCGGCGTGGCGCGCCCGTCCCGCGGCGGCGGCGCCTGCTCTTCGCCGCCGGGCTCGCGGTGCTCGCGCTCGCGCTCGTCTCCCCGATCGACACGATCGGCGAGGAGCGGCTCTTCTCGGTGCACATGGCGCAGCACCTGCTGATCGGCGACGTCGCGCCGCTCCTCGTCGTGCTCGGCCTGACCGGCCCGCTGCTCCGGCCGCTGCTCGCGCTCCCGGTCGTCGGCCGCCTGCGGATCCTCGCCCACCCGCTCGTCGCGCTGCCGCTCTGGGGCGTGAACATCTGCGTCTGGCACCTGCCGGCGCTCTACGACGCCGCCCTCGCGCGCGGCTCGGTGCACGCGACGCAGCACATGCTGTTCTTCGCCGGCGGCGCCCTCCTCTGGGCGGTCGTCCTCGAGCCGGTGCCGGCGCCGCGCTGGTTCGGCACGGACGCGAAAGCCGGCGCGCTCGTCGGCGCCTGGATCGTCGGCGGCGTGCTCTCGAACGTCTTCATCTGGTCGGGCCACGCCTTCTACGCGCGCTACGCGCACGCGCCCAGGCTCGGGGGACTCTCCGCGTCCGCGGATCAGCGCGTCGGCGGCGGCCTCATGCTGCTCGAGATGAGCGTCGTCGTGCTCGGGGCCGCCGCATGGATGTTCCTGCGGCTGATGCGGGAGACCGGTCTCCGGCAGGAGCTGCTGGATCAGGGGATCGACCCGCGCGTCGCCGGCCGCGCCGTCCGCTATGGACGCGGCCGCGAGCTCACCCGGCCCGGCTGACGAGTCGTGTCGCGGTCGCCTTGAACGAGGCGACCACCGCGTCGCCGGGCTCGAGCCGCAGACGCGCGGCCGACGCCGCTGTCACCTCTGCGACGAGCTGCGGCAGCCGCACGCGAACACGGTTTCCGAGCGGGACGAGCGAGACGATCTCGCCGCGGAGATGGTTCAGCGCGGAGTCGTCCGCGGACTCACGCGCGAGCGCGACGTCCCACGGGTAGACGATCGCCGTCGTCGTTCCGCGCGCTTCATCCGTCGAGAACACCGTGCCGCCGCCGGCGAGGCGCACCTCGGTCAGGCCGTCGCGGCCGACGAGAGCGTCGCCCTGGAGAAGGTTCGCGCCGGCGAACCCGGCGACGAAGGGATCGGCCGGCGCCGCCAGCAGCTCGGCGGGCGTCCCGAGCTGGCGCAGCTTCCCCTCGACGAGAACGCCGACCCGGTTCGCCAGGGCGGCCGCGTCCTCGAAGTCGTGGGTGACGACGAGCGTCGGCAGCCGCAGCTCGCGCAGGAGGTCGTGCAGCTCGGCCCGCACGGCTGTCCGTGTGTGCGGATCGAGGGCCGCCATCGGCTCGTCGAGCAGGAGCACCTTTGGCTCGCGCGCGAGGGCGCGCGCGAGGGCGACCCGCTGGCGCTCGCCGCCCGAAAGCTCTCCCGGGCGCACCTTCGCGAGCTGGTCGATGCGGAGCTGCTCGAGCAGGCCGTCCCGCCGCCCGCCGAAGGCGACGTTCCGCTCGACGCTCAGATGCGGAAAGAGGGCGTACTCCTGGAAGACGAAACCGACGCTGCGCTGCTCCGGCCGCTTGTCGGCACGCGCGCCGGCGTCGAACCACGTCTCGCCGCCGCACTCGATCGTCCCGCGGCTCGGACGCGTCAATCCGGCGACCGCGCGCAGGACAGTCGTCTTCCCCGCACCCGACGGCCCGACGAGCGCGACGGTCTCCGGCCCGACCTCGAGCGCTAGCTCGACGTCGAAGGCGCGGGTCGGAACGGTGAGGTCGAGGCGCAGCGAGCCCACGCTACGCGTCCGGTCGCGCCGGAGCGCCGACCGCGCCGCCGAAGCTACCCCACGCCCGAGAGCCCCGGGGAACGAGCTTGAGGGCGAGCAGGATCGCGAGCCCGACGAGCACGAACAGGGCGCCGATCGCGAGCGCCACGTCGAAGCTCTGCTCGAACTGCGCGTAGATCGCGAGCGGCAGCGTCTGGGTCACCCCCTGGAGGCTGCCCGCGAAGATGATCGTCGCCCCGAACTCCCCGAGCCCCCGCGCGAGCGCGAGCGCCGAGGCCGCCCCGAGCGCGCCCGCGGCAAGCGGGAGCGCGACGCGGAAGAAGACGCGGCCGGGCCCCGCGCCGAGCGTCCGGGCGGCGTCGAGCAGCCCACCCTCGAGCCCCTCGAACGCCGCGATCGCGCCGCGCAGGTAGAACGGGCTCTCGACGAAGGCGACGGCGAGGACGACGGCGGCCTGCGTGAAGCCGATCGTGACACCGAGCGCGCGTAGCGTCCCGCCGAGGAGCTGATAGCGCCCGAACGTCGCCAGCAGCGCGACCCCGGCGACCGCCGGCGGCAGCACCAGCGGCAGCTCGACGAGCGTCAGCACGAGGCCGCGGCCGGAGAACCGCCGCCGCGCGAGCGCGTAGGCCGCGGGGGTGCCGACCCCGATCACGAGGACGTGCGCGATCAGGCTCGTCTTCAGGCTGACGACGAGCGCGTCGCGGAACGCCGAGGCGCCGAGCTGGTCGACGAGGACACCCGGCGAGACCCGCAGGAAGAGCGCCGCGACCGGCAGGACGAGGAACATCAGCGCGATCGCCGTCGCGAGCGCAACCGCCGTGTGAAGCGCGATCCTCATCGGCGTCGGCTCGCAGGCAGCCCGAAGCCGGCGCGCGCGAGCTCGCGACGACCGATCCTCCCCGTCACCCGTCGCACGAAGGCACGTGCCGCGGCCTGACGAGAGCTCGCCTCGACAACCGCCAGCTCATATCGGATCGGCGGCTGCGCGAAGGACGGCAGGGGAATCGCCCGCACGGTCGACCCGGCCGCCTTCCCGTCCGTGGCGTAGACGAAGCCGGCGTCGGCCTCTCCGAGCGCGACCTTGCTGACGATTCCCTTGACGTCGGTCTCCCGGCTGACCACGTTCTTCAGGACATCGGCGGCGATCCCGAGCGCGTCGAGGATCTGCCGCGTGTAGGCGCCGATCGGGACGGACGCGTCCCCGATCACGAGCTCGACCCCGTCGCGGCGGAGGTCGTAGACCGAACGCAAGCGCGCCGGGTTGGAACGCGGGACGAGGAGCACGAGCCGATTCGTCGCAAAGACGACCGGCCTGCCGAGCAGACCCTGATGGAAGAGGAGCTCCGGGTACTTTGGACTGGCGGCCGCGTAGACGTCGGCGGGCGCCCCCTCTCCGAGCTGAAGAGCGAGCTGGTCCGAGCCCGCGAAGCTGTAGCGCGGCGCCCGGTCGATCCGCGGGAAGACCTGCGTCAGCGACGCGGCCGCGAGGACGGTGATTCCGCCGCCCGCAGACGTCGACGCGGGCAGCGCGAGCGCGGCGAGGACGAGCCCGGCGGCGGCGAGCCGCTTCACCGCTCGACCATCGCGGAGGTCGCCTTGACGACCGCGGTCGCACGCTGGCCCACCGCGAGACCGAGCGCCTCGGCGGAGTCCCGGGTGATCACGGCGACGAGCCGCGCAGGCCCGGTCACGTCGATCTCGACCTGCGCGAGCAGTCCGTCGATCTC
>JBBSHO010000031.1:0-16615 GCA_038253005.1 Gaiellales bacterium | reverse complement strand
GTCGCCTTGCTGGGCCATTACCCCGCCAACAAGCTAATCCGCCGCGGGCTCATCCTCGATCGGAGGCCGAAGCTACCTTTTCTCGCCCGCCCGAAGGCTGGAGAGAGTATCCGGTATTAATCCGGGTTTCCCCGGGCTATCCCAGAATCGAGGGCAGATTACCCACGTGTTACTCACCCGTTCGCCGCTGTCCCCAGCCCCGAAGGGCTGGTTCTCGCTCGACTTGCATGTGTTAAGCGCGCCGCCAGCGTTCGTCCTGAGCCAGGATCAAACTCTCCGTGAAGAAGTGATCGTCCGATCCGAAGACCGGACTAACTCGCGTCACTTTGAGCTTGTGCTCAAAGTCTGCCCCTCGAGAGGGGCTGACAGGTTTGATTCCTCGCGACCCAGACAGTCGGGCCGAGAGGTCTCGACGTAAACGCTTGCTGCTGAGTTTTCAAAGACCGGCGCCGCCGGCGACGTAGAAAAGCCTCCGACTCGCGCCAGAGGCCCAGGGATGCGGAAGACTTGCGTCGTATCCGTTGCGTCCTGTGGGCGCTCCAGTGTCGAGGTACAGGGACTTTCAGACGCCACCTCTTGAGGCAGCCGGGGCATGATAGCAGCGCTCAGGCCCCAGTCAAGCGCTCATGAACCTGGCGAAGCGCCGCTTCCCGGCTTGAACGACCGCCCCGCGGAGCCGTGCCTTCGGAATGTCCAGCTCCGTGACGACCTCGCCGTTGACTCGAACGCCGCCAGCCGCAATCAGGCGTCGCGCCTCGCTGGTTGACGAGATCTCCAGATGACGCATCAGCAGCCTAGGCAAGTGGACGTCTGCGCCGGGGTACTCGTCCTCATCGAGATCGAACTGCTTCATGTAGGCCGGGTCGGGAGGCTTGCGTTCGCGGACGACTTGCGTGAAGTGACCCTCGGCCTCTCCAGCCGCCCTCTCTCCGTGAGACCGCGCAACGATGAATCGCGCGAGCTTCAGCTTCGCTTGAAGAGGATCCTTTGGCATCTCTAGATCCACAGACACCTCCATCACAAGGCGGTACCAGTCCGGCAGCAGCTCGTCCGGGATCCGCATCGTCCGCCCGAACATCTCCTCAGGCGCCGCCGCCAGTGGGACGTTGTTGCCGACCGACGAACTCATCTTCTCGCCGTCCCAGCTCAGCAGGAGCGGCACAGTGAGAACGACCTGCGGCTCGAGCCCGTACGCCTCCATCACCTCGCGGGCCGCGAGCAGGTTGTAGAGCTGGTCTGTGCCGCCGAGCTCGACGTCCGCGTCGATTGCGACGGAGTCGTAGGCCTGCATCAGCGGGT
Source organism: Gaiellales bacterium (assembly GCA_038253005.1). GTDB lineage: Bacteria > Actinomycetota > Thermoleophilia > Gaiellales > Gaiellaceae > 3-1-20CM-4-69-9. The sequence continues at coordinate 15,316 of JBBSHO010000031.1, read as the reverse complement.
AGAGCAACTCCGAGACGGAGATGGGCTCGCGCGCGGCGTAGCGCTTGGCGAAGTCGTCGCGCTCGAGCAGGCGCGCCACCGTCGTCGTCCGCGTCAGCCTCAGCACATCCGCGAAGTCGAGCTTCGAGAGCCACTCGCCGTTGAAGCGCACCTCGGTTCGATCGCTGTCGACGATGTGGAATGCCTGCTCGACGTAGGTCTCGGCGTTCGCGTCGATCTCGGCGTCGCTGAGGACCGGACGTTCGATCGAGCGTCCCGACGGATCGCCGATCCGTGCGGTGTAGTCGCCGACGATCAGCACCCCGACGTGACCCGCGTCCTGGAACGCGCGCATCCGCTGGAGCGGAACGCCGCGGCCGACGTGGATGTCGGGGGAGGTGACGTCGATCCCGAGCTTCACGCGCAGCGGCCGTCCGAGCGCGAGCTTCCGCTCGAGCCCTCCCCGGGGGAGGACGTCGACGGCGTTCCGGGTCAGCTCTGCGAGGAGTTCGGCCATCGGCCGGGCGATTCTAGTGAGGGGCCCCGTCCAGGCTCGCGATCGCGAGCGGGTCGACCTCGTCGGCGGGCTCGAAGCCGAAGAGCTGGGCCAGGAACGAGAGCTCGGCCTCGAGCACGCGGCGGATCGTGTCGGCCCGCCGGAATCCGTGACCCTCGCCCTCGAACGCGAGGTAGGCATGGGGGACGCCCCGCCGGGCGAGGCCCTCGACGATCTGCTCCGACTGCGACGGCGGCACGATCTCGTCGTCGAGGCCCTGGAGCAGGAGCAACGGCCGGGCGATCCCGTCGGCGTACGTGATCGGCGAGCGCTCGCGATAGAGCTCCTCCTCTTCCGGCCACCGGCCGACGAGCAGCTCGTCGTAGCGGGCCTCGAACTTGTGCGTGTCGCCGTGGAACGTAACGAGGTCGACGACGCCGAACTCGGAGATACCGGCGGCGAAGGCGTCTCGTCGCGCCATCGCCATCAGCGTCGTGTAGCCGCCTGCGCTGCCTCCGGTGATCACCATCCGCGCCGGGTCGACCTTTCCCGTTCCGGCCAGATGCTCGGCCGCGGCGACACAGTCCTCGACGTCGACCTCGCCCCAGCGATGGTCGAGCCGCTCGCGGTACGCGCGGCCGTAGCCCGTGCTGCCCCCGTAGTTCACGTCCGCGATCGCGAAGCCCCGGCTCGTGAAGAACTGGAACGGGAGGGCCAGCGCGGCGAAGGACTGCGCCGTGGGACCGCCGTGGACGTCCACGATCAGCGGCGGCAGCTCGCCCTCCGGCGCGGTGAAATCCGGATTCGTCGGGGGGTAGTAGAACGCGTGCGCCGTCTCGCCGTCGGCGCCGGGGAACTCGATCGCCTCGGGGACGGAGACGTAGGCCCGGTCGAGCTGCACGGACAAGCCACAGCGGACGAGCTCGGTCGTTCGGCGAGCAACGTCGTGCGTGACGACCGCGCTGTACTCGGTCGGGCTCGAGCCGACGAACACGATCCTGTCGCCATGGCTGCAGAGCGTCGACGCGGGGAAGGCGGTGTACGGGAGGTCGAGCGGCTCCAGCGTGCCGGCCCGCGGATCGAGCACCTCGAGGCTGTCCGTCCCGCGGCGGCCGACGATGCAGGCGATCCGCCCGTTCCCGAGGAAGGCGTATCGCGCGAGCCCGAACACCCAGGGCGGAAAGGCGAACTCAGCCTCGGCGGGGTGGAGCGCGACCACCTCCTCCCCGCGCTCGGCGTACAGGTTCCACCAGCCGCTGCGGTCGGATGCGAAGTGGAGGACACCGTCGGCCGACCACTCCGGCTGGACGATCGCCTCGCTGCTCGAGCCCGCTACCAGCCGCTCGCCGGAGAGCGAGCCGTCGTCACCGAGGTCCGCGACCCGGAGCTCCGTGCCTTCGAACGGCATGCGCGGATGATCCCACGTCGTCCAGGCAAGTCGGGCGCCGCCGGGGCTGACGCGGGGCGAAGAGTAGAAGTCGCGGCCCGAGGCGATAGCGCTCGGCTCGGCGGAGCCGTCCGTCGGGAGGACGACGAGCTCGTTCACCGGCTCGCCGTCGCCGTGGCGCTCGCGGACGCAGATCAGCAGGCGCCCGTCCGCGGTGACCCGCCCGTCGGCGTACCGGAGCGCGGAGGGCGTGTCCGGCTCGGGCGTGATCGGGCTCGGCTCGGCCCCGGGCGCGTCGAAGCGGTAGAGCCGCCCGTCGTCGAAGCTCGAGCAGAAGATCGTCTCGCCGTGCCGGCAGTACGCCCCGCCGCCATACTCGTGCACCCGCGAGCGCACGTTGAAGCCGGCCGGGACCACGTCGACCGGCTCCTCTCCGTCACGCCGGAAGACGACGACCGACCGGCCGTCTTCCTGCGCTCGCCCCTCGAGCCAGTAAACGCCGTCCTCGGAGCAGTCGACGGCGCCGAGCGTGACCGTGCCGCTGGTCAGGAGCTCGATCGCGATCGGCGAAGCCCAGGAGCCGTAAGGCGCGATGGCCATATCACTTTCTATCGCGCTGAGGAGGGCTGCCGCAAGCCCGGAACACGCGTCGCTCGCGGTCGGCAAGAGAACCGGGATCGACCGTGCCGCGAATCTCTCGAACGTGGAACTGCGGCCCCTGACGAGACAGCGACGAGTGGTACCTTTGCGGGGCCGGCAGCCCATGCGTCGCGATCTCGCCCACCTCTCAGACGAAGCGCTCGTCGCGCTCGTCGCGCGCGGCGAGGAGACGGCCCTGGCCGAGCTCTACGATCGATACGCGCGGATCTCCTACGGCCTCGCGCGACGGATCCTCCGCGACGAGGCGCTGGCCGAAGACGCGGTGCAGGAAGGGTTCATGAGCGTATGGCGGACGGCGAGCCGGTTCCTGCCTGAGCGCGCCAAGGCGAGCACCTGGCTGCTGACGCTCGTCCACCGCAGGGCGGTCGACCTCGTGCGCCGCGAGGACCGCCGCCGCACGGAGCCGATCGAAGCGGCGATCGAGGCGCACGTGGAGGCCGCGCACGACGTCGCCTGGCTCCGCTTCGAGCGCGAGCGCGTCCAGAGCGCGCTCCGCCAGCTGCCGGACAACCAGCGCGAGGCGCTCGAGCTCGCGTACTACGGCGGCTTCACGCAGTCTGAGCTCGCCGACCGTCTGGGCGAGCCGCTCGGGACGATCAAGAGCCGGATGTTCACCGGGCTCGGCCGGCTGCGAGAGCTGCTGACCGAGCAGGAGCCCGAAAGGACGGAATGGACCCCCGGACCCTCCACGAGCTGACCGCGGCCTACGTGCTCAACGCGCTCGACGAGCGCGAGGCCGGCGAGTACGAGGAGCATCTGGCGCGCTGCGAGCAGTGCCGTGAGGAGCTGGCCGCGCTCGGTCGAGTGACCGAGGCGCTCGCGTACGGCTCAGCGGATGCGCCGCCGCCGCCCTCGCAGCTACGGGGCCGGATCCTCGGGCAGGCCCGAGACGAGCGGTCGAAGATGATCCCGATGCGGTCGCGGTGGACGCTTGCGGCCGCAGGGCTTGCGGCCGCAGCCGCATGTGCGGCGATCGCGCTCGGCGCCTGGGCCGCCACGCTCCACGGCAAGCTGCAGCACGAGCGCGCAGCCCAGGGGAACGACGCCGCAGCGCTCTCCGTCCTGACGGATTCGCAGGGCAAGCGCTATGACCTCCAGGGAGCCCGGGGCGAGCTCGTCGTCACGCGAACCGGCGAGGGCGCCTTGGGAATCCAGGGTCTCGGCCCCGCTCCCGCCGGCAAGACCTACGAGGCGTGGGTGATCGAGCACGGCAAGGCCACGTCGGCGGCGCTCTTCCACGGCGGCGAGGACGTGATCGCGATTCGGCTCGCGCCACCGGTCCCGCTCGGCGCTTATGTCGCCGTGACCAGGGAAGACGCGAACGGGCGCGCGCCGGCCCCCAGCGGCCCGGCCGTCTTCGGCGCCCAAACCTAGCGCGCTACAATCGGCCGCTTGCTCCGCCGCAGACGCAGTTCGAGCGGCCCCGACACGCGCGGCCGCAAGATCCGCAAGATCCGCCTCCTCGCCCTCCTCTCGATCCTGGGGCTGCTCGGCCTCTTCGCGTTCAGCTTCGGGATGATCACGGCCGTCGCCGGCCAGATCCCGGCCTGCGACCCCGCGCACGGACAGCGGATCGAGGTGGACGGCCATATCTACGCCGACGACGGCAAGACGATCCTCGCGACGCTACGCGGCGCCCAGAGCCGGATCCTCGTCACCTCGGACGGGATCGCGCCGATCATGAAGCAGGCGATCGTCGCAGTCGAGGACAAGCGCTTCTACCAGCACCGCGGCGTCGACGTGCACGGGATCGGCCGCGCGATCTGGGCCGACGTCACGAGCAAGCGGGTCGTCCAGGGCGGCTCGACGATCACGCAGCAGTTCGTGAAGAACTCCTGCGTCACGAGCAAGCGAACGATCAGCCGAAAGCTGAAGGAGGCGGCGCTCGCGTGGCAGCTGGAGCAGCGTTGGAGCAAGGAACGGATCCTGACCGCCTACCTGAACACGATCTACTTCGGCAACGGCGCCTACGGGATCCAGCGCGCGGCGCAGACCTACTTCAACACGACGGCCGCAAAGCTGACGCTGCCGCAGGCGGCGCTCCTGGCCGGAATCCCGTCCGACCCGAGCCTCTACGACCCGGTCACCAATCCGAAGGCGGCCCGCGACCGACGGCTCGAGGTCCTGCACTCGATGCTCGGCCAAAACGACATCTCCCAGAGGGACTTCGGCGCGGCGGCCGGCGCACGTCTCCCGCGCGCGCCGGACGTGCACCTGCCCGGCATCCAGGGCCCGGCGCCGTACTTCGTCAACTACGTCAAGCAGCAGCTGATCTCGAAGTACGGGACGCGGCGGGTCTTCGGCGGCGGGCTGAACGTGCAGACGACGATCGACCTTCCGCTCCAGCGGCTCGCGCGAAAGGCGATCGAGTCGGTGCTGACCACACCGGGCGGCCCTTCGGCGGCCCTCGTCACGATCCGCCCGCGCACCGGCGAGGTCGTTGCGATGTACGGCGGCGACAACTTTCGCCAGAGCCAGTTCAACCTGGCCGTCCAGGGCGAGCGCCAGGCGGGCTCCTCGTTCAAGCCGTTCGTGCTCGCCACCGCGTTCAAGCAGGGAATCTCCCCCGCGACCACGTTCGCGTCGAAACCGGTCTCGATCTTCATCGGCGACCGCTACTGGATGGTGCGCAACTACGAGAGCGAGTACCTGGGCTCGGCGAACCTGACGACCGCGACGGTCGACTCCGACAACAGCGTCTTCGCGCAACTGACGCGGGTCGTGGGGCCGTCGAACATCGCGCGGACCGCGCACGAACTCGGGATCACGCGACGCCTGAACCCGTACTTCGCAATCGGCCTCGGCGCCGACCCGGTCAGCCCGCTGGAGATGGCGCGCGCCTTCTCGTCGTTTGCGAACGACGGCAGCCGGATCGACGGGTCGGCGTTCGGCAACCGGCCGCGCGCGATCGTCCGCGTGGAGAACGGCGACCGCCTCGTGGACGAGAACCGCGCCCTCGAGCGGCCCGTGCTCTCCCGCGACCAGGACGCGCTGCTGACGAGCATCCTCGAGGGAGTGGTTCGCTCCGGCACCGGGAGGCAGGCGGCGCTCTTCGACCGGCCCGTGGCGGGCAAGACGGGGACGACCGAGAACTACGGCGACGCCTGGTTCGTCGGCTACACGCCGCAGCTCGCGACCGCTGTCTGGGTCGGCTACCCGAACCGGCTGCGCCCGATGCTGACCGACTTCCACGGGAAGCCCGTCGCCGGCGGCACCTTCCCGGCGGAGATCTGGAAGGCGTTCAGCCAGTCGGCGCTTTCGTCCTCCCCGCCCGAGTCGTTCCCCTCGTACTCGGTCGGCTACGCGGCCTCGAAGACGGTCGTCTGGCGGGACGGGCGCCTCGAGCTCGACAACGGCGTCTGCCGGGACACGTCCACGGTCGCGTACTTCAGCGGTCACGGGCCCAGGCGAACCGCCGACTGCAAGCCGAACGAGGTGGAGATCCCGTCGGTGGTCGGCGACACGCTCACGCGAGCCAAGGAGCGGCTCGCAGCGCAACCGTTGGCCGCGAACGTCGTCTACAAGCCGGCGAAGCCGAACCAGCGGACCGACGTCGTCGTGGCGCAGTTCCCGCGTACCGGCCGCGCCTCGTCGTTCGGCAAGATCACGCTCGTTCTGGCGAAGCCGCTCTACGGCGTCGTCCCGCCGGTGGTCGGACTGACGATGCCGCAGGCGCGCAGGCGGCTGCGCTCGGCGGGCCTCGCGCCGGTCGTCGAGCGATTCGCCGACGGCCCGGCGGGCCGCGTGGTCGCCCAGTCGCCGCAGGCGCGCGTCGCCGCGACGCCGGGCATGCGCGTCAGCCTGGTCGTCGCGCACGGTTGACGGGGTTCCACCTCAAAGCTTGCGACTGAGGAAGCTCGAGCCGGCCAGGCCGTAGCGCCAGGAAAGCTCGGTCCCCTGGCTGATCCCGATCCGCGGCCCGGTGACGATCTCGGGCGCCGCGACACGCGGATCGAGTCGAAACGGAGCCTCGTCGAGCGGCAGTCCGTCGTGTTCCCCGACGATCCCGAGCGCCTGGCAGAGCTTGCCGGGCCCCGAGCAGAGCGCGCGCGCGTCCTCCACCCCGCGCCGCCGGCGCTGCTGCGCGAGCCCGGCTGTCGGCTCGAGGGCGCGGACGAGCGCGGCCTCCGGCTCCCCCTCCGCGCCGCAGACGAGGTTCAGGCACCAGTGAATCCCGTACGAGCGGTAGACGTAGGCATGCCCGGCCGGCCCGAACATCGAGGCGTTCCGAGCGGTGCGGCCGCGGAAGCCGTGGCTTGCCGGATCCTCGCCGTCGTAGGCCTCCACCTCGACGATCCTCCCACCCGCGCCGCCGAAGCGGAGGGTCGCGCCGATCAGGTCGGGCGCGACCTCGTGGACGCTGCGCGCGAAGAAGTCAGGCCCGAGCGGCACTGGCGCGGGCCTCGTAGCGGAGCAGGGCCGGGAAGGCGAGCGAGACGACGGCCGTCCCGACCACGCACGCGATGCCGCCGGACACGACGGAGAAGCGGAGACTCGTCAGCGACGCGACGAGCCCGGCCTCGACGTTCCCGAGCGAGGGTCCGCTCGCGACCTGCGCGAACTCGATCCCGGTCAGGCGGCCCCGCAGCTCGTCGGGCGTGGCCGTGAGCATGATCGTCGAGCGGAAGACGGCGCTGATGTTGTCCGCCGCCCCGGCCACCGCGAGCATGACGAGCCCGAGCCAGAGAGTGTGCGTGAAGCCGAACAGCGCGATCGCGACGCCCCAAGCGGCGGCGGCGACCGCGACCGCGCGCCCCTGCCTGCGCACGTGGTTGACCCATCCGGAGAGGAGCGAGGAGAGCAGCGCGCCGGCGTACGGCGCCGCGTACAGATAGCCGACGAGCGAGGGATTCCCGAACCGGTGCGTGGCGAGCGCCGGGAAGAGCGCGCTCGGCATCCCGAAGATCATCGCGTTCGTGTCCACGAGGAAGAAGCCCATGATCACCGGACGCGTGCGCACGTAGCGGAAGCCGTCGAGGATCGAGCGGAGGCTCGGGCGATCCGCGTCGGGGACCGGTTCGATCGGCGGCAGCGACCAGAACGTGGCGATTCCGATCGCGAACGTGACGAGGTCGAAGGCGTACGTCGATGTGACCCCGATCTGGCCGATCATGATTCCGGCGAGAGCGGGCCCGGCGACGGCTCCCAGGCTGCTCGAGACGCTCTCGAGCGCCGACGCCGCCGGAATCTTGTCCGCGGGGATGAGCCGGGGGGTCAGGGAGCGCAGTCCGCCGATGCCCAGGCAGAAGAAGCTCGCCGCGACGAAGCCGAAGACGAAGAGCGGCCAGACGCGCGGGTGCGGAAGCGCCGCGTTGACGAGCAGGGCGACACCGGCGAGCGCCATCCCCGCCTGGGTCAACAGGAGCAGGCGGCGGCGATCGACCGCATCCGCGATCGCGCCGCCGACGATCGTCAAGGTCAGCAACGGGACGAGCTCGACGAAGGAGAGCAGCCCCACCGCCAGGGTCGATCCGGTCAGGAGGTACACCTGGAACGGGAGCGCGACGAGGATCACCTCGCCGCCGAGGTCCTTGATCGCGGAGCCGATCCAGAAGCGCCTGTAGGCCGGAGAGACGCGAAGCGGGCTCGTGTCGACCGTCAGGCGGGCGAAGCGCTCGCGCATCCCGGGGCTCTCGATCCCGGGCGGTGACTCGTCGGCGCGATTCGGCCGGGGCTCTTCGGTCAAAAGAGCTGCTGCGGATCGTCCGGCTTCGCCGTCGCCTCGAGCAGGCGGCGTGCGCGCCGTCCGAGGTCGTTCAAGTCGACGCGCCCGGCCTCGGTCTGCGCCGCCAGCCGCTCGGCGAGGTCGAGCGCCTGGTCGATCAGCTGGGAGCCGGCGGCCGCGTCCTGCCCCATCTCTTGCAGGATCGTCCGTTCGGTGCGCGAGGCGACGATCGAGTCCGGAACGCCCTCGATCCAGACGCGCGTCCGCCGCCCGCCGCCGCGGTCGTCGCCGACGAGCGGCTCGAGCGCGTAGATCTTGTCGGCGCGCGCGTACTTGCCGAAGCCGAGGAACACCATCCTGGAACCGTCTGGCACGGCCGGATTATCGCTGCCACGGCGGTCGGGCCGGCTTATGCGGGGACCACCCGCCACCCCCCACCCTCCCTGGGGATCGGGCGAGGGCTGCACCGGCCACCCTACCGGAGAAGGTGTGACGGGTTTGTGCCGGAAGTGCGCCGATCCTTCCAGGGCGCGCGCTCGGTCTCAGTCGAAGAACGTGTCCTCATGGGAGTACGGCGGCGCGCAGCAGCACAGGAAGCGCAGGCGCCCGCCCGCGGTGATCTGGTGGCGGGCACCGGCCGGGATCAGGACGGCGTCGCCCGGCTCGACGGCGCGCCGCTCGCCGTCCAGCTCCATCTCGCCGTCACCATCGAGCACGAGGTAGATCTCCTCGACAGCGACGTGGTAGTGCCGCTCGGTCGACTGCCCGGGTTCCAGCGTCGCCTCCGCGAGGCTCTGAGCTTCGGTGTGGTGCAGCTCACGAATCGCCGAGCCGTCCGCCGTTGTGAACGCGTCCACCCAGGCGAGCGAGGTGACCTCCACTCAGCCGACCGCCGCGCCCAGAACCTCGACGACCCGCTCCTGATCTTCCGGCTCGATCTGCGTGAAGAACGGCAGCGCGAACGTCCGCCGGCTTGCGCTCTCGGCGACCGGGCAGAGCCCCTCGTCGAACCCGTAGCGCTTGCGCATGTACGCCTGCAGGTGGATGCACGGGAGGTACCGCGCGGTCCCGACGCCCTCGCGCTCGAGCTCGCCGATTACATGCTCCCGATCGATCCCTTCCTCGAGCTCGACCACATAGACGAACCACGAGCGGCGGTGGTCGGCGTCGTCGCCACACGGCGCTCGGACGGCCTCCACGGAAGCGAGCAGCTCGCCGTAGCGCGCCGCGGCTGCGCTGCGCAGCTCCAGGATCCGGTCGAGCTTCTCGAGCTGCCCGATCCCGATCGCCGCCGCAACGTCGTCCAGCCGGTAGTTGAAGCCGAGCCGCGCGTGATCGAGCCACCCGCCGCCGTCGGCGCGGCCCTGGTTCCTGAGCGACTTCAGCAGCGCCCACTCCTCCTCGTCGTGGGTCGTGACCATCCCGCCCTCGCCGGTCGTGATCTGCTTGTTCGGATAGAAGGCGAAGACCGCGGAGGTTCCGTGCGAGCCGACCGGGGCGCCGCGGTATTCGGCGCCGAGCGCCTCGCAGGCGTCCTGCACGAGGTCGAGCCCGTGGCGCGCCGCGAGCTCGCGCAGCACGTCGAGCTCGCAGGGATAGCCGAAGATGTCGACCGCGACGATCGCCCGCGTCCGCTCGGTCACCGCAGCCTCGACGGCGGCCGGGTCGAGGTTCAGCGTGCGCGGGTCGATGTCGGCGAAGACTGGCGTCGCGCCCTCGTAGACGAAGGAGTTGGCGGACGCGGCGAAAGAGTACGGCGACGTGATCACCTCGTCGCCCGCCCCGACGGCGCGGATGTGACAGAGGATGTGCAGCCCGGCCGTCCCGCTCGAGACCGCGGCGGCGTAGGGCGCTCCCACGCGCTCGGCGAAGAGCTCCTCGAACCGGTCGATCGACGGGCCGAGCGAGAGGCGTCCCGAGCGCAGCACCTCGAGCACGAGCTCCTCCTCGCGCTCGTCGAGCCAGGGTCGGGAAAGAGGTATCTCCCGAGTGGCGGGCCTCATGCCTCCGCTTTGGCGGGGGCCACGTCGGCGTACTCGAGCCACTGCGCCCAGCGCTCGCTGCGCCCGTGCACGGTATCGAGATAGGCCTGCTGGAGCTCGAGCGTGACCGGCCCGGGCGGGCCGACGACCTGGTCGTCGATCTCGCGAATCGGCGTGACCTCGGCTGCCGTGCCCGTCATGAACACCTCGTCCGCCAGGTACAGGTCGGTGCGGATCAGGTTCTTCGATTCGACCGTGTAGCCGAGGTCCTGCGCGATCTGAACGACCGTGTCCCGCGTGATCCCAGGCAGGATCGAGGCGGAGAGGTCAGGCGTGTAGATCGTGCCGTTCTTGACGATGAAGATGTTCTCGCCCGAGCCGTCGGCGACGTAGCCCTCGTCGGTGAGCAGGATCGCCTCGTCGTAGCCGGCACGATTCGCCTCCATCACGGCGAGCATCGAGTTGAGATAGATCCCGGTCGCCTTCGAGACGTGCGGAATCACGTTCGGCCCGACGCGCGTCCACGACGAGACCTTCGCGCGGATGCCGCTCTTCATCCCCTCGTCGCCGAGATAGACGCCCCACGGCCAGCTCATGATCACGACGTCGACGGAGTTCGCACCGGGGTGCACACCGAGCTCGCCGTAGCTGTAGAACGCGATCGGCCGCAGGTAGCACTCCGCCAGGCCGTTCGCGCCCAGGAGGTCGACGCAGGCGCTCTTGAGCTCGTCGACGCCGTACGGGATCTCCATGAAGAGGAGCTGCGCGGAGTCGCGCAGGCGCCGGAGATGATCGGTCAGGCGAAAGACGGCGCTTCCCTTCGGCGTCTCGTAGGCGCGGATGCCCTCGAAGACCCCGGAGCCGTAGTGCAGGCCGTGCGTGCCGACGTGGACCTTGGCGTCGGCCCAGTCGATCAGTTCCCCGTTCATCCAGATCTTCTCGAGCTCCTGCATGCCTGTCTCCTTTGGTCGGCTGGCCCGGACGAATTCTACCCGCGCGACCGGCGGCGAACACCGGCGCCCGGTCAGGTGTCCTGGAGGAGATCGGCGGGGCGCGCCCGCGCCAGCAGGGCGAGTTGCGCAGGTGCGAGACCGACCGCGTGGCGGGGCGAGCCTGCCTCGATCCAGAGGATCGGCTCCGTCAGCAGCATGCGCTCCAGGAGGACCGCCTCGGCCGAGGCGTACGGGAAGACCGGCACGCGCGAGGGACCGATCCGCCCGCACGCGGCGCTCGCGGCGACCTTCGACTCGTCGAGCTCTCGGTCGGCCGGTACGAGCGCCACGACCTGCCGTCCGTCGCAGTGGAACGCTTCTGCGCGCACGGCAGGCTCCGGCGGCTCGTCCTCGCCTTCCGGGAGCTCCTCCAGCCGCGCCTCCACACCGGCCTGCCGCAACAGCGCCGCGATCCCCTCGACCGGCTCGGGCCACATGCGGCGAAGGGTAGCCGCGCAACCGATCGGGGCCGCCTCACGTTGTCGTCCAAACGGGAGACGACGACGGGGGACGACGATGAGCCAGGAAGAAGTGCGGATCGCACGGACTGAGTCGCTGTTTCGGGACGTGAACGAGCGGATCGCCGAGAACGTCCTGCGCTTCGAGGCCGACCGCGCCGAGTTCGTGTGCGAGTGCGCCGACCAGAGTTGCACCCACCGGCTCGAGAGACCTCGCTCGACGAGTACGAGCGCGCCCGCTCCGAGGGGACCCACTTCCTGCTCGCGCCGGGACACGAGGACGAGCGCGTCGAGCGCGTCGAGCGCGTCGTCGAGCAGCAGGGCCGCAGGTTCGCGATCGTGGAGAAGTTCAACCGCGTCGTCGCGCGGACGGTGCGCGAGCTGAACCCTCGCGTCGAGCCGGCCTGACGGTCTGACCGGCCGGCGACCCGGAACTGGGCGACGTTACCGGTCAAACCACTAGTAGATCCCCGGGAGGAACTTACGGCGGGTCTTGCGGCGGTAGGCCTCGTAGCCGGGATACCGCTCGGCGAGCCAGGCTTCCTCGCGGCGGGACTTGCCCTCCCACAGGAGGGCCAGGACGCCCGTGAGGGCGAGGCTCGGCCAGCTCGTCGTGGCGAGCGAGTAGCCGGCGAAGGCTAGGAGTCCCGCTCCGTAGATCGGGTGCCGCACGAGCCGATAGAGGCCGGTCTCCACAAGCTCGCCGTCCACACGGGGCTTCGGGAGCATCGTCAGCGACCGGCCGAGCCGTCCGCCCGCGACGAGCGCAGCCAGGATTCCGGCGCCCCCGAGCACGACCCCGAGCCCACGAGCCGGCCACACGAGCCCGGGCGGCCAGCCGGCCGGGAGGAAGGCCGCCGCGACGATCAGCCCGATGAGGACGAGCTGGGCCGCGACCCAGCCCTCGCCGCGGCTACCCCAGCGAGATGAGGCGCGCGTCCTCGAACTCCCGGTGCAGGCGCTCGACGAGCTCCGGGGGCGCCGGGCTGTCGATCGAGAGCGCCATCAGAGCCTTCCCGCCGCGGCGCGTCCGCGAGACCGTCATGTTCGCAATGTTCACACCGGCCTCGCCGAAGACCGTTCCCACCCGGCCGATTACGCCCGGCACGTCGTCGTAGCGGAAGAAGACGAGCAGCGGCGCGAGCTCCATCTCGAGCTCGAAGCCGAGCGCGCTCACGAGCCAGAGGCGATCGTCGTTGCCGATCGTCGTCCCGGCCACGCGCAGCGGCTGGCCGCCGGCGCGCGCCTCGACGCGGACGAGGTTCGTGAAGTCGCGCGAGCCACGGCGCCGCTCCTCCCGCACCTCCACCCCGTGCTCGGCCGCGATCAGGGGCGCGTTGACGTAGTTGACGGGCTGGTCGGCACGGCCCTGGAACGCGCCGTTCAGCGCCGCCACGGTCAGGAGGCGCGTGTCGTACCGGGACAGGCCCCCGAAGTAGGTCAGGCGCAGCTCGTCCACCCGACCCTCCGCCAGCTCGAAGGCAAGCCGGCCGAGCTTGGCCGAGAGTGGGATGTAAGCGCCGAGCACCTCGAGATCCTCCGCGCCGATCACGGGGATGTTGACCGCGTTTGTGACCAGCCCGCCCTCGAGCGCGGCGACGACCTGCTCCGCGACGATCACTCCCGCGCGGTCCTGCGCCTCCTCCGTGGAGGCGGCGAGGTGCGGGGTGACGACGACGCTGTCCAGCTCGAGCAGTGGACCCGTGTACGGTTCGGTGGAGAAGACGTCGAGCGCCGCGCCTGCGACCTGGCCCGAGCGGAGCGCCTCGAGCAGCGCGTCCTCGTCCACGAGCTCGCCGCGCGCCGCGTTCACGATCCGCACTCCACCGCGCATCCGCGCGAGAGCCTCGGCGCCGATCGATCCGCGCGTCTCGGCCGTGAGCGGCAGGTGAAGAGTCAGGAACTCGGCCGCCGCCAGCACGTCCTCCTGCGCCTCGAGCCGCTCGATCCCGAGCTCCCGGAACCGCTCCGGAGCGACGAACGGATCGTAGGCGACGACGCGCATCCCGAGCCCGGCGGCGCGACGGGCCACCTGCTGGCCGATCCGGCCGAAGCCGAGCACGCCGAGCGTCTTCCCTGCGAGCTCGACCCCGCCCCACGACCTCCGTTCCCAGCGGCCCTGCTTGAGCGCCGCGTGCGCCTGCGGGATGTTGCGGCTGAGCGCGACGAGGAGGCCGATCGTGTGCTCCGCCGCCGAGACGACCGTCGACTCGGGGGCGTTCGCGACGACGATCCCGCGCCGGGTCGCCGCCTCGACGTCCACGTTGTCGACCCCGACGCCGGCGCGGCCGATCACCTTCAGCCGGTGGGCGCGGCCGATCAGGTCCGCAGTCAGCTTCGTCGCGGAGCGGATGACGATCGCGTCGTAGTCGCCGATCCGCTCGGCGAGGTCGGAGCCGCCGTCCACGTCGACCTCGAAGCGCTCCCGAAGGAGCTCGACTCCGGCCGGGGCGATCTCTTCCCGGACGAGGACTCTGGGCTTGCTCACACGTGCGCGCGCTCGGCCCACGTGTCGAGCGCGCGGGTGACGGCGACACCGCGCTCGACATCAGCGCCGGCGTCGACCAGCGCGAGTTCGAGCGCAGCGAGCGCGGTCGTGATGTCGAACACGTCGAACCAGCCGATGTGACCGATCCGGACGATCTTTCCCTTCAGCTCGCCCTGCCCGTCGGCGATCGTGATCCCGAAGCGATCCCGCAGGCTCGCGACGACCTCGCTGGAGTCCACGCCCTCGGGCGCGCGGATCGCCGTCACGACGGCGGAGCGCTCCTCGTCCGGGGAGTAGAGCTCGAGCCCCATCGCCTTCGCGCCCTCGCGGCAGGCGCGGCCGAGGCGGGCATGGCGCTCGAAGACCGCGTCGAGGCCCTCTTCGAGCAGCATCCCGAGCGCGACGTCGAGCGCGGCGACGATCGAGACCGCGGGTGTGAACGGCGCGTCGAGCTTTGCCTGCGCCTTCCGCGTCCGCTCCCAGTCGAGGACGTAGCGCGGAGAGGTGGCGGAAGCCGCCGCTTCGAGCGCGGCCGGCGAGACCGACGCGAACGCGAGGCCCGGCGGCGTCATCAGCGCCTTCTGCGATCCGGAGACGACGACGTCGATTCCCCACGCATCGGTCTCGAGCGGGACGGCGCCGAGGCTCGACACCGCGTCGACGACGACGAGGGCGCCCGCCTGCTTCGCCACGTCTGCGAGCGCCTGGACGTCGCAGACGACGCCGGTGGAGGTCTCGGAGTGCGTGAGGTAGACGACCTTCACCTCGCCCGCCGCGGAGAGCGCGGAGCGCAGGTCGTCAGGCTCGGGCGTCTCCCCCCAGGGGAGCCGGACGTGGATCAGCCCGGCGCCGTAGCTGTCGACCATCGAGGCCCAACGCTCGCCGAAGTTGCCGGCCGAGAGGACGAGCGCGCGGTCGCCGGGCGAGGTCAGGTTGGCGACGGCGGACTCCAACGCGCCGGTTCCCGAGGACGTGAAGAGCAAGACGTCGTGCTCGGTTCGGCAGACCTGTTGCAGGCGCCCGAGGCAGCGCCCGTACGTCTCGCGGAAGTCGCGGCCGCGGTGGTGGACGACCGGGGCGGCCAGGGCGGCGAGCACCTGTGGCGGAGCCGGCGTCGGGCCGGGCGTGAGCAGGTAGCGCTTCTCCGCCATGTGCCGCTGAGGGTAGCTCACCGGCCGGAGGCCCTTAGGCTGGCCCCGTGCAGCAGCT
>JBBSHO010000030.1:0-16857 GCA_038253005.1 Gaiellales bacterium | reverse complement strand
GCCGTCGCCGCGATCGGCGGCGGCTCGAAGGGAAAGCACACGGCCCGATCGGCGCCGTCCGCAACGGGGACCGTCTTGCTCCAGACGGTGACGAAGACGACGCCGACCTCGACCACAGTGACGGTGATCGCCGTGCCGAAGCCGCTGCGAATCGTCTTTCCGGAGGGGTTCACACGGCGCCAGATGGCCGGGCGGATCACGGCGGTGGACACGATCGCCCGGCGGAAGCGCCACGAGCGGCCGGTGCTCTCTGCGAAGCGGTACCTCGCGTCCACACGCGCCGGGCGCGTGCCGGCCTGCTTCCGCGGGAAGCCGCGCACGCTCGAGGGCTTCCTCTTCCCGGCGACCTACGACTTCTCGCCGCAGACCTCCTCCGATCAGCTCGTCCGGGATCAGCTCGGCGCGTTCTGCGACAACTGGAGGCAGGTCGATCTGGGCGACGCGCGGGCCCAGAACCTCACTCCGTACGACGTGCTGATCATCGCGTCGATGGTGGAGAAGGAGACGCTGTCGCCGGACGAACGGCAGCTCGTCTCCGCGGTGATCTACAACCGGCTGCACGACCACATGCCGCTCGGGATCGACGCGACGATCCGCTACGGGCTGAACATCCCACCGACCGAGTCGATCCACCAGAGTCAGCTCCAGTCGAGCTCTCCGTACAACACTCGCAACCGTCAGGGGCTGCCGCCGACGCCGATCGCGAACCCCGGGCTCGCCTCGCTCCAGGCGGCGGCACACCCGGCGAAGGTCGACTACCTCTACTTCGTCCGTAAGCCCGATAAGAAGCACCACTTCTTCACGGCGAGCTTCCAGGCCTTCCAGCAGTACGAGGCCACGCACGGCTACGGCGGCCCTTGATCGGGGGAGCGACCCGGCTCGTCGGGCTGCTCGGCTATCCGGTGGCCGGGTCGCTCTCGCCCCGCATGCAGAACGCGGCGTTCGCGGCTCGGGGGCTGGACTGGGCGTACGTGGCGCTGCCCGTCGTGGCCGAGGGGCTCGAGGACGCGGTCCGCGGGCTGGCGGCGCTCGGCTTCGCGGGCGCGAACGTGACGGCGCCGCACAAGCTCGCCGTCGCGGCGCTCGTGGAGACGGACGCTCCATCGGTGAATACGCTCGTCTTCCGGAACGGGCGCGTGGAGGGATTGACGACCGACGCGGCCGTGCTCGAGGGGCTCGAGGCGGAGCTGCCGGTGATTCTCGGCGACGGCGGCTCGGCGACCGCGTTCGCGCAGGCGCTCCCGGGCGCGCGGTCCTACTCCCGGAGGAGCGACTGGCCGCCGGACGTCCGCGGTGCGGACCTCGTCGTGAACGCCACCTCGGCGCGCGACGACGTGCTCGTCGAGCTCCGGGCGGGCCAGACGCTGATCGACCTCCCGTACCCCGCCACGGCGACGGCCCGGGCGGCGGAGGCGACCGGCGCCCGCGTGGTCGACGGGCTCGACGTGCTCGTCGCCCAGGGGGCCGCCGCGTTCGAGCTCTGGACGGGCATCTCCGCACCGGTGGAGGCGATGCGCGCGGCAGTACGCTCCGCATGATGGAGCTGGTCACCGCCGGAGAGTCTCACGGACCCGCGCTGGTCGGGATCGTGACCGGCCTGCCAGCGGGGCTCGTCCTCGACCGAACGGCGATCGACGCCGACCTCCGGCGCCGCCAGCAGGGCTACGGCCGCAGCCCGCGCCAGCAGATCGAGACCGACGAGATCGAGGTGCTCGCGGGGCTCCGGCACGGCCGCACGCTTGGCTCGCCGCTCGCGCTCGTCGTCCGGAACCGCGACTACGCGAACTGGGAGTGGGGGATGAGCCCGTGGCCGCCGGAGGACGAGGCGTCCGGAAAGGGAACGAAGCCCGTGACGCTTCCGCGCCCCGGACACGCCGACCTCGCCGGAGCGCTGAAGTACGGTCTCGGCGACGTGCGCGACGTTCTGGAGCGGGCGAGCGCGCGGCACACGGCGGTGATCGTCGCGGCCGGCGCGGTGGCGAAGGCGCTGCTGCGGGAGCTCGGGATCGGCGTCGAGGGCTCCGTCGTCGGAGAGGAGCTCGAGCAGCGGATCGACGAGGCGCGAGCCGAGCGGGACACGGTCGGCGGGGTCGTGGAGGTGCGCGCCCGCGCGGTTCCGCCGGGTCTCGGCTCCTACGCGACGAAGCAGGAACGGCTCGACGCGCGCCTGGCCGCGACCCTGATGGGCACGCAGGCGGTCAAGGGCGTCGAGATCGGAGACGGCTTTGACCTGGCCCGACGGCGGGGCTCGGAAGCCCACGACGAGATCCTGCGCGACGCCCGGGGTCTCCATCGCGAGACGAACCGCGCCGGCGGCGTCGAGGGCGGCGTCTCGAACGGCGAGGAGATCGTCGTCCGGGCGGCGATGAAGCCGCTCCCGACGCTGATGCGACCGCTCGCCTCCGTCGACCTGGAGACGGGGGAGCCGGCCGAGGCGCTCGTGGAGCGGAGCGACGTCGCGGCGGTGGAAGCCCTGGCGGTCGTGGCGGAGGCCTGCGTCGCGTTCGAGCTTGCGCGCGCAGCCCGGGAGAAGTTCGGCGGCGATGCGCTCGGCGACTTTCGCGCGGCTCACCGCGACTATGTGGAGCGGGTCGACTGGCGACCGCGCTAGACCGCCATCTCGCGCTCGTCGGCTTCATGGGCGCCGGGAAAACGACGCTCGGGCGCCAGGTCGCTGCGCGGCTCGGCCGCGTCTTCGTCGACCTCGACGTCGTCGTGGAGGAGCGCCTCGGCCAAACGATCCCGGAGATCTTCGAGCGGCGCGGCGAGGCCGAGTTCCGACTCGCCGAGGTTGCGCAAACGCTGGACGCCTTGCGTGGGGGCCCGCCCGCGGTGCTCGCGCTCGGGGGCGGCGCCGTCGCGCAGGAGCCGGTCCGGCGCGCGCTCCGCGAGCACGCATTCACCGTCCTCCTCGAGGTCGAGCCTGACCTCGCCTGGGAGCGCGTGCGCGCGCAGAACCGGCCGCTGGCGCAGGATCCAGACCGTTTTCACGCGCTGTACGAGGCGCGGGAGCCGCTCTACACCGAGGCCGCGGACGCGCGGGCGCGAACCGTCGAGGAGGTCGTGCTCGCGGCCGGCGGCGTCCAGATCGCCCCGGCCGCGCTCGACACGCTGCCGGGTCGGATCACCGGCCTGGCCGCGCTCGTCACGGACCCGCACGTCGGAGGGATCTACGGGCCCCGAGCCCAGCTCGCGCTCGGGCCGCGGCTTGCTTCGAGGCACGAGGTTCCGGCGGGGGAGGAGGCGAAGACCCCGGCCGTCGTCGAGCGGCTCTGGTCGGAGCTCGAGCTCGATCGCCGCGGTACCCTCGTCGCGCTCGGCGGCGGGTGCACGACCGACGTCGCCGGCTTTGCCGCCGCGACCTATCTGCGCGGAATCGACTGGGTCGCCGTCCCCACGAGCCTTGTCGGCCAGGTCGACGCCGGGATCGGCGGGAAGACCGCGATCGACCTCCCGACCGGAAAGAATCTCGCCGGCGCGTTCCACTGGCCGGTGGCCACCGTGATCGACCTCAGCGTCCTCGAGACGCTGCCCGAGGTCGAACGGCGCGAGGGGATGGCCGAAGTCGTGAAGACCGGTCTGCTCGCCGGGGAGCCGTTTTGGGACCTGCCCGATTCGGAGCTCGTCCGCGCATGCGCCGCCTACAAGACGGCGCTCTGCCTCCGCGACCCCCGTGACGAGGGAGCGAGGGCCGTCCTCAATCTCGGCCACAGCTTCGCTCACGCGCTCGAGACGGCAGCCGGGCCCAAGGGCCTGAGCCACGGAAGCGCGGTCGCGCTCGGGTTGCTCGCCGCGCTTCGCCTGTCCGGCAGGGACACCGCCCCGGTCGAGGAAGCGCTCGCCCCGAAGCCAGTGCGCGTCGACCGCGAGCGCGCGTGGGCGGCGCTCCAGCGGGACAAGAAGGCGCGTGACGGTGAGATCCGGCTCGTCCTCCTGCGGAGCGACGGCGGGGCGGTCGAGGCGGTCCCGGCGAGCAGCGTGCGGGCAGCGCTCGACGAGCTGATCCAGGGTTAGAGTTGCCATGTGCAGGTGGTCGTTCTCAACGGGGTCAACCTCGACGTGCTCGGGCGCCGCGACCCGGAGCTCTACGGCGGGATCTCTCTGGCCGAGCTCGAGACGCGGATCTACGAGTGGGCCGCGAAGCTCGGCTGCCACGTCCGGTGTCGCCAGACCAACAGCGAGGGTCAGTACGTCGACTGGTGCCACGACGCGCTCGATTGGGCCGACGGCGTGATCTCGAATCCCGGCGCCTGGTCGCACTATTCGTACGCGATCCGGGACGCGCTCGAGCTCTTCGAGGCGCCGATCGTCGAGGTTCACCTCTCGAACATCGAGGAGCGGGAGGACTGGCGGCAGCACTCGGTCGTCTCCGACCTGGCGGCGAAGCGCGTGATCGGAAACGGCCCCGACGGCTATCGCGAGGCGCTCGAGTTCATCGTGGAGCAGGTGTCCGATCCGTGAACGGCCGCGTCGACCGCCTGCGCGGGCTGCTCGAGGAGCCGTTCCTCGTCACGAACCCGACCAACGTCTTCTACCTGACCGGTTTCAAGAGTACGAACCCCGGGCTGCTCGTGGAGCCCGATCGCGTCCGTCTCTTCACGGACTTCCGTTACGCCGACGCCGCCCGGTCGATCGCGGGCGTCGAGTTCGTCGAGACGAGGCGCTCCCTCCTCGAGGATCTGGCCGGGCGGCTGGAGGGACGGATCGGCTTCGAGGCCGGATTCGTGCCGTACGGCGGCTACGAGACGCTGGGCGGCGGGAGGCTGGACCTCGTCCCGCGCAGCGGCGTCGTCGAGCGGCTGCGCGCTGTCAAGGACGAGCAGGAGCTGGCGGCGATCCGCCGAGCCTGCGAGGTGACGGATCGTGTGTTCGAGCGGCTCGCGGACGAGAAGTTCGTCGGCCGCGAGGAGCGCGATGTCGCCTGGCGGATCGAGGAGCTCTTCCACGAGGAGGGCGGGGGAGGGCTTGCATTCGAGATCGTCGTCGCGGCCGGGCCGAACGGGGCGCGGCCGCACGCGCGGGCCACCGATCGGACGATCGAGGCCGGCGAGACCGTCGTGATCGACGCGGGGTGCTCGGTCGAGGGCTATTTCTCCGACTACACGCGCACCTTCGCCACCGGGTCGCTGTCGGACGAGCTGCGCGAGGCCTATGCCGTGTGCCTGGAGGCTCAGGGAGCCGCGCTGGGCGCGATCCGCTCGGGGATGACGGGCGTCGATGCGGACGCCGCTGCGCGTGAGGTCGTGGACGGAAGCCGGTTCAAAGGCTCGTTCGGCCACGGTCTCGGCCATGGTCTGGGGCTCGACGTGCACGAGGCGCCGCGGCTCTCGACGGAGTCCTCGGACATGCTCGAGCCCGGCAACGTCGTGACCGTCGAGCCGGGGATCTACCTGGAGGGCGTCGGCGGGATCCGCATCGAGGACGACGTCGTCGTCACGGCGACCGGGATCGACAACCTCACGAACCTGACGAAGGACCTGATCAGCGTCGGCTGAGCCATGTCCGGGGTCTGACCCCGGCCGTGTCTGTAAGCGCCTGCTCTTGGGCGCGCGGACCTGTCCCGTCGGAGTGGTTGAGGGGTCAGAGCATGGCTCGTGTCCGGCCCGGACGAGGCCGATCGGGCAAACACCCATCCCTTCACGGCCCGCAGCCCAGCCGTGGCCTTCGTGGGCCTGTCGACGGGTCGAGGGTTCCCCTGCCGCCGCCCGGCCGCTCGAGCCACGTCCGGGGTCAGACCCCGGCCGTGGCTAGACTGGCCGGCGCACGAATGGCCGAGACCGTCAACACGAACCAGTTCAAGAACGGCATGCACATCGAGCTGGACGGGGGCGTCTGGCGCATCGTCGAGTTCCAGCACGTCAAGCCGGGCAAGGGCGGCGCCTTCGTCCGCACGAAGGTCAAGAGCCTCGGCACCGGCTCGGTCGTCGACCGAACCTTTCGCGCGGGGGAGAAGTTCGTCCGTATCCGCACGGAGACAAAGAAGATGCAATACCTCTACGACGCCGGCGACGAGGTCGTCTTCATGGACGAGGACACCTATGAGCAGACGGGCCTGCCCCGCGGCGCGGTCGAGGAATCGCTCGCCTTCATGCAACCGTCGAGCTCCGTCCAGATGCTGCTCGTGAACGGCGAGCCGTCGGGCGTCCAGCTCCCCGCATCGGTCGAGCTCGCCGTGACCGAGACCGAGCCGGGGATCAAGGGCGACACGGTCTCCAACGTGACGAAGGCGGCGACGCTCGAGACCGGCGCCGTCGTCCAGGTCCCGCTCTTCGTGAACACCGGCGACCGGATCAAGGTCGACCCGCGCGAGCGCCGCTACATCTCGCGCGCCTGACCCGCGCGCGGGGTCGCGAAGACCGTGCCGCTCACGGTCGGGAGCGGCGCTAGGCTCCCACGCATGCCGGCGCTCGCCGATACGACGCTCCGCCTGCTCGGCCAGGACCCCCTCGCCGGCCGGATCACCACTGCCGACCAGCTCCAGCTCGCGGAGATCCTGGACGGCGCGGGCTTCGCCTACCTCGAGGTCTCCGGTGGAGGCTGCTTCGACAGCGCCGTCCGTCGCGGGGTCGAGAGCCCGTGGGAACGGATCCGAGCGCTGAGGGCGCGCACGAAGACGCCGCTCGGGCTCGCGCTGCGCGGGCGGTTCCTCGTGGGATCGAGGCCCGCGGACGGCGACTTCGTCCGCCGTTTCATCGCGTCGGCCGCCGAGAACGGGATCGACGTCTTCCGGCTCCACGACCCGCTCAACGACGTGTCCAACCTCCGCGAGGCCGCCGACGCCGTGGCCACCGCGGGCGCCGAGTTCGAAGCGGGGCTCGTCTACGGCCCCGGGCGGACCGGCGAGACCGAGGCCCTCGTCGAGCAGGCCCGCGAGCTGCCGGAGCTCGGCGCCGCGCGGGTCCTCCTGCACGACCCCACGGGGTCGCTCCAGCCCCATCGCGCGCGCGAGCTCGTCACCGGGCTCGGCGAGGCGACCGGCCTCCCGATCGGGATCTACTGCCAGGGCTCCGCCGGGAACGCGCTCGCCGCCGCCCTCGAGGCCGCCCGCGCAGGCGCGGAGCTGATCGCCTGCGCCGTCTATCCGATCGCCCTCACTCTCCACCGCGTCTCGGGGGAGGCGCTCGCGGAGGCGCTGGCCGGGCTCGGGCTCGACGTGCACGTGGACGTGGCGGCACTCTGGCGTGCGTCGGACGTGGTCGACGAGCGCATCGGCGACGAGCCGGTGACGCCGCTTGCGCCTCGGATCGCGGTTCGCGCGGCCGAGCACGATCTCCCGGCCGGACTCGTCGCCGCACTCGACACGAACCTGCGCGCGCACGCTTCCGGCGACCGGTTGGACGAGGTGCTTGCCGAGCTCGCGAAGATCCGCGAGGAGGTGGGCTGGCCCCCGCTCGCATCTCCGATCGGCCAGGTCCTCGGCTCGCAGGCTGTCCTCAACGTCCTCTCGGCGAGCCGCTACGGCGTGGTCGTGGACGAGCTGCGTTCCCTCGTCGAAGGCCGTCTCGGCACACCTCCGGCGCCTGTCGACCCTCACGTCAAGCGCAGCGTCGCGCTGACCGCCGATCCCGACTCGGAGGAATCGGCCGCGCCGCCGCTCAGCGATCTACGCGAGCAGGCGGAGGGCATGGCCGCGAGCGAGGAGGAGCTGCTCCTGCTCGGCCTCTTCGGCGACGACGCCGAGCCGCTCTTGCGCACGATCCGCGGCCGCTCGAGCGGTGACGAGACGCTCGGCGCGGGCGGGATCGACCAGGCGCGCGCGGAGCGGATCCGCGAGCTCGTCCGGATCGTCCAGGAGACCGGAATCGGCGAGGTGACGGTCGAGGAGGCCGGGATGCGCGTTTCCGTCCGCCGTACCGACGAGCCCTCCGCCGCCCTTGTTCCCGAGGCTGCGCTCGCGGGGGGCGACGAGCCCGCGCCCGAGCCGGTCGTCCCGCCGTCGAACGGGATGCTGCGGATCGAGGCGCCGATGGTCGGCACCTTCTACCGCGCCGCGCAGCCGGGAGCGCCGCCGTTCGTCGAGGAGGGCCAGCCGGTGGCGCAGGGCCAGACGCTCTGCATCCTCGAGGCGATGAAGCTGATGAACGAGGTGAAGGCCGACGCGGAGGGGATCGTCCGCGCGATCCACGTCGAGAACGCGGCGCCTGTGGAGTTCGGGCAGCTGCTGTTCGAGCTGGAGCCGGTCAACGGCCGCCCGCTGGACGCTCTCTAGATGTTCGACCGGGTGCTGGTCGCGAACCGTGGCGAGGTGGCGGTGCGCGTGATCCGAGCGCTCCACGAGCTCGAGGTCGAAGCGGTGGCCGTCTACTCGACCGCGGACAGCGGCTCGCTGCACACGCGACTCGCGGACCGCGCCGTCTGCGTCGGGCCGCCCGCCGCGGCGAGCTACCTGAACATCGCCTCGATGATCGCCGCCGCCGAGACCACCGGCTGCGACGCCGTTCATCCCGGCTGGGGCTTCCTCGCCGAGAACCCCGGCTTCGTCAACGCCTGCGAGGAGAACGACCTGGTCTTCGTCGGCCCGGGCGCCGACGTGATGACCCGGATGGGCGATAAGGCGCAGGCCAAGCGGGAGCTGGCCGCTGTGGAGGTGCCGCTCGTGCCCGGGACGGACGGGGGGTCGGTCGCCGAGATGAGCGCGGCGGCGGACGAGCTCGGCTTCCCCGTGCTCTTGAAGGCGTCCGCGGGAGGCGGCGGGAAGGGAATGCGGCTCGTCGAGGCGCCGTCCGAGCTGGAGGACGCGTACGAGCGCGCCTCCGCCGAGGCCCGGGCCGCCTTTGGCGACGGACGGCTCTACCTCGAGAAGGCGATCGTTCCGGCGCGCCACGTAGAGATCCAGGTGCTCTGCGACGCCGACGGCGGGGTGCTGACGCTCGGCGAGCGCGAGTGCTCGATCCAGCGCCGTCACCAGAAGCTGATCGAGGAGTCGCCTTCTCCCGCGCTCGACGATTCGACCCGCGCGGCGATGGAGACTGACGTCGAGCGTGCCTGCCGGCAGATCAGCTACCTCAACGCCGGCACCTTCGAGTTCCTGCTCGGGCCCGACGGCTCGTACTACTTCATCGAGCTGAACGCGCGCCTCCAGGTCGAGCACCCCGTCAGCGAGGCCGTGACCGGAATCGACGTCGTCCGCGCGCAGCTCCGGATCGCGGCCGGAGAGTCGCTCCCGCTGACCGGGCGGGCGCCGCGCAACGGCCACGCGATCGAGGTGCGGATCAACGCCGAGGATCCCTCGCGCGGCTTCGCACCCTCTCCTGGGGTGATCGAGCGCTTCCGCGCGCCGCTCGGGCCGGGCGTCCGCGTCGACACGCACATCGAGGAGGGCGCCGTCGTCCCGCCCTACTACGACTCGCTCGTGGCCAAGCTGATCGTCTGGGACGAGGACCGTCCCGCCGCGATCCGGCGTTGCCTGCGCGCGCTCGGCGAGCTCGAGTTGCGCGGCGTCCCGACGACGCGCGACGCGGCGCTCGAGATCGTTGCGAGCGAGGAGTTCCGCAGCGGCGCCTACTCGACCAGCTTTCTGGCCGAGACCCGCCTCGCCGCAGTGGGAGCCGCGTGAGCGGGCGTCGCGCCGGACGGCGGACCGCGCTCTTTCTCCTCTACCAGTGGGACGTGACCGGGCAGCCCCTGACGTCGCTCTACGAGGGCGAGGTCGACCCGTTCGCCCGCGAGACCGCCGAGACGGTCGCGGCGGAAGCGCAGGGACTCGACGAGCGGATCACCGAGGCCTCGGAGGGCTGGACCGCCAATCGCCTCGGCGCGATCGAGCGGAACATCCTGCGCATCGCCGTTCACGAGCTGGACGGGGACGAGGTGCCCGACGAGGTCGCGATCGACGAAGCGGTTACGCTCGCCAAGCGCTACGCGACCGAGGACGCGGCGCGGCTCGTCAACGGGATCCTCGGTCGGATCGTGAGGGAGAAGGCCGCGTGAACGCTGAGGATTCGCTGCGCAAGGCCGAGGAGCTGCTCGCGCGGCTGGAGGCGACGCGGGCCGAGCTCGAGCGGATGTCGGCCAAGGAAGACGCCGAGCGGGCGCTCGAGATCCTCGCCGAGCTCTCGGAGCTGAGCAAGCGGATCGAGGAGGAGCTCACGCGTGCGAAGCGGCAGACCGAGACGGAGGGCCATGCGGGCCCCTGACGAGCTGCGGACGCTCGTCGAGGGCTACCTGGGCGAGCTTGCGCTGACGCCGGAGCTGCACGGCCAGGCCGAGTCGGTCCGGTACGCGCTGGGCAGCGGCGGGAAGCGCGTTCGCCCGGTGCTCTCGCTCGCGACCGCGGAGGCGGCGGGCGTCGAGCCGGAGTCGGCGCTTCCGGCGGCCGCGGCGGTCGAGCTCGTGCACACGTTCTCGCTCGTCCACGACGACCTCCCCGCGCTGGACGACGACGACGTCCGGCGCGGGCGCCCGAGCGTGCACGTGCAGTTCGGCGAGTCGGTGGCGATCCTCGCAGGCGACGCGCTGCTCGCCGAGGCGTTCCGGCTCGCGCTCTCGTACCGCACGACCGAGGTCGCGCGCGAGCTCGCCCAGGCGACCCTCGGGATGATCGGCGGCCAGTATCTCGATGTGACGGAAACCGCCGTCCACGAGGCGGAGCTCCATCGGCTGAAGACCGGATGCCTCTTCGACGCGGCGATCGGCTGCGCGCTGTGGGCGGCGGAAGTACCCGAGCGCGACCAGATTCCCTGGCGCGCGTTCGGCTCGGAGCTCGGTCTGCTCTTCCAGATCGTGGACGACATCCTCGACGGCGACGGCTACGTGCTCACGTACGGCGTCGACGACGCCCGCAGGCTGGCCGACGAGGCGGCCGACCGGGCCCACGCCCGTCTCGACGAGGTGCGGGCCGACACGTCCGTCCTGTCGGAGATCGTCTCGGGCCTGGCCGCGCGCACGTCGTGAGCCGGGGGCCGGCGCGCTTCGCGGTCGCGGTTGCGAGCGGCAAGGGCGGCGTCGGCAAGTCGACGGTCAGCCTGAACCTCGCGCTGGCGCTGGCGGAGAGCGGCGTCCGCGTGGGCCTGCTCGACGCCGACTTCTACGGTCCGGACATCCCGTTGATGGTGCGCCTGAAGCGCTCGGAGCGGCTCGGAAGCTGGGATCTCTGGCGCCGAGGCGGCGTCGAGATCGAGCCCGTCGAGCGCTTCGGCCTGCAGATCATGTCCGTCGGCTTCCTGCTCGCCGAGCAGCAGGCGCTGACGATGCCGGCGCCGCTCCTCGCCGCGATGTTGCGACAGCTCGTCCACGACGTGCGCTGGAGCGGGCTCGAGTACCTCGTGATCGATCTCCCGCCGGGGACCGCGGATCTCCAGCAACAGCTGCTCGACGTCGTCTCGCTCGCCGGCGTCGTCGTGGTCGTCACCCCGCAGGAAGTCGCGCACCTCGACGCACGCAAGGTGCTCGAGTTCCTCGGAGCCGCGGGTGTGCGCGTGCTCGGCGGCGTGGAGAACATGGGCCCGTTCCCGTGCCCGCACTGCGGCGAGCGGGTGGAGCTCTTCCCGGCTGTCGCAGACGGCAGGTCGATCTGGTCGGACGGCGTGGAGCTGCTCGGCCGCGTCCCGCTCGACCCGGCGCTCGCCCGGGCCGGCGACGACGGTCGGCCGCTCGTGCTCGCCGAGCCCGACGGCGCCCAGGCGAGCGCGTTCGGCGCGATTGCGGCCAAGGTCGCGGCCGCGCTGGCCGGCTAGCCTTCGAGCCGCGTCAGCACCCAGCCTGACCCTGTCCACCACTCTCGAAGGAGGGCCCGATGGAGCGACCCGTAGCGATTCTGTTCGACATCGACGGCACGCTGATCTCGACCGGAGGCGCAGGCGCACGCAGCTGGGACTGGGCGTTCCGAGAGCTGCACGGCGTCCCGGCCGACATCGGCGAGTTCACCGACTCGGGGATGACGGACCCGGAGGTGGGCCGGCTGACGTTCGAGAGCGTGATCGGCCGCGAGCCGTCGCGCGAGGAGCTCTGGACGCTGATCGGCGGCTACCTCGATCGACTTCCGCACGAGGTGCGCACGTCGAAGGGCTACAAGGTGCTACCGGGGGCCGAGGCGTTGCTCGAGCGGCTGACGCGCGACCGGATTCCGCTCGGGATCACGAGCGGCGCGGTCGAGGCCGCGGCGCACATCAAGCTCTCGCGAGCCGGCTTCAACCGCTACTTCTCGTTCGGCGGCTTCGGCACCGACTCCTCGGACCGCGTGCGGCTGACCCGTCGGGCGCTGGAGCGCGGCGACGAGATCCTCGGCCGGACGCTGCACTCTCCGCGGGTGATGGTTGTCGGCGACACGCCGAGCGACATCGACGCCGCACACGGCGTCGGCGCCGTCGGGGTCGGCGTTGCGACCGGCCACTTCGACGAGCGCCAGCTCGAGGAGGCGGGCGCCGAGCACGTCCTCTCCTCGCTCACGGAACCGCTGCCGGGGCTCGATTGAAGAAGCGGCTCGACGTCCTGCTCGTCGAGCGCGGCCTCGCCGAGAGCCGCGCCCAGGCGCAGGCGCTCGTGCTGGCGGGGCTCGTGCGCGGCTACGACAAGGCCGGTGCGCAGGTGGACGAGGAGACCGAGCTCGAGGTCGAGGCGCCGGCGCGCTTCGTCTCCCGCGGCGGGGAGAAGCTCGCGAACGCCCTCGACCGGCTGGAGGTCGATCCGTCCGGCCGCGACTGCCTCGACGTCGGCGCCTCGACGGGCGGCTTCACCGACGTCCTCCTCCAGCGCGGGGCGGCACGCGTGATCGCGCTCGACGTCGGCTACGGGCAGCTGCACTCCAGGCTCCGGGCGGATCCGCGCGTGACCGTGCTCGAGCGGACGAACGCGCGCGAGCTGTGCGCGCTCCCGTTCCCCCCGGAGCTCGTCGTGTGCGACGTCTCCTTCATCGGCGTCCGTACGGCTCTCCCGCCCGCGCTCAGGCTCGCGCGCACGGGCTGGGAGGCGCTCGTGATGGTCAAGCCGCAGTTCGAGGCGGGTCGCGCCGAGGTCGGCAAGGGCGGCGTCGTGCGCGACGTGGGCGTGCGCCGGCGCGTCGTCCGGGACGTGGCCGAGGCGGCCCTGGCCTGGCAGGCCGAGACGGTCGGGGTCGTAGACTCCGGCTTGCCAGGCCCGAAGGGGAACCGGGAGGTCTTCCTCCAGCTCGTCCACCGAGAGCAGCCGGCGCTTCCCGATGACATCGACGAGCGAATCGCAGCCGAGATCCAGTAGCGCGGTGCAACGCGTCGCCGTGATCACCCACGGAAAGCCCGGGACGATCGGACCCGCTCTCGCGCGGCTCGAGGCCGTCGCCCGCGACTCCGGTGTCGAGCTGCTGATGCCCGGCGAGGAGGTCGAGAAGCACGGCGTCGGGGAGCCTCAGCCCGACCTGGCCGGAGCGGACCTCGCGGTCGTGCTCGGCGGCGACGGCACGATGCTGCGCGGGCTCCAGCGATTCCTCGGGACGGAGGTGCCCGTGATCGGCGTCAACTTCGGCCGCGTCGGATTCCTCGCCTCGATCGAGCCGGACGGGCTCGAGGCCGGGCTCGAGCGCGTCTTCGCCGGCGACTACGCAGTCGTCCGGCTGGCGACGCTCGAGGTCGAGGCCGGCGGAGAGCGCGCGCCGGCGGTCAACGACGTCGTCGCCCTGAGCGCGTCCAAGGGGCGCATGGTCGAGCTCGCCTGGGCGATCGGCGGGGAGGATCTCGGCGTCCAGCCCTGCGACGGGCTGATCTGCGCGACCCCCTCCGGCTCGACCGCCTACAACCTCTCGAACGGGGGCCCGGTGCTCGTGCGCGGCATCGACGCGATGGCGGTCACCTTCATCGCGCCCCATTCCCTGCACGCCCGGCCGATGGTGGCGCCGCGCGGCCTCGACCTGGAGATCCGGAACGAGACCGCGGATGTCGGCCTCACCGTCCTCGTCGACGGGCACGCGCTCGCGGAGGTCGGCGACGGCAGCCCGGTGTCGATCCGCCTCGGCGAGCGCCGCACCCACCTCGCGACGCTGCCGGAGTCGACGTTCTTCCGCCGCTACCGCGAGACCTTCGGCCGTCCGTAGGAGACGGTGGCTGCCGCCGCGCGCGCGGCATACCATCCTGTCCGTGCTCCGCCGACTGCGCATCGAGAACCTCGTCCTCATACGCGAGGCCGAGCTCTCCTTCGCGCCCGGACTGAACGCGATCACCGGCGAGACCGGTGCCGGGAAGACGATCCTCGCCCAGGCGATCGGCCTCCTGCTCGGCGCGAGGGGCGACGCGGGCTTCATCGGGCCGGATGGCGCCGAGGCCTACGTCGAGGCCGAGCTCGACCTCCCCGCCGGCTTCCTGGAGGACGACGGGTTCTCCTCGCTGGCCGACCTGCGGCCCGAGGACGAGGACGGGCTCGTGCTGGCGCGGCGGATCTTCGGCGACGGACGGACGCGCGCGTACGCGTGGGGACGGAGTGCGGCGCGCGAGGACCTGGCCGCCGCGGGCGAGCGCCTGATCGCCATGTCCGGCCAGTTCGAGCAGCGCCGACTCGGTCGCGCCTCCTACCAGCTGGACGTGCTCGACGCCTTCGCCGGCGAGGAGCAGCTGCGCCGCCGGGCCGAGGCGCGCCGCGCTTGGCGGGAGCTCGGCCCGGCGCGACGCCGCCTGGAGAAGCTTCAGGCCGGCGCGTCCGCCGCCGACGCGCGGCTCGCGGAGCTGCGCGCGCTGGTCGAGGACACGGACGGGCTGGAGTCCGGCGCCGAGGAGCGCCTGCGGGCCGAGCGGGAGCGGCTGCGGCACGTCACCGAGCTGGCCGCAGGCGCGGCGACGGCCGCGGAGGCGCTTGCCCCCGACGAGGGAGAAGGCGCGGCCGCGCTCACGGCCCGGGCCGAGCGTGCGGTGGTGGCGCTCGAGCGGATCGCGCCCGAGCTTGCACGCGCAGGAGACGAGCTGCGCGAGATCGAGCTGCGGCTGCGGGAAACCGCGAGCGAGCTGCGCAGCTTCCTCTCCAGCCTCGAAGCCGACCCGGGCCGTGTCGAGGAGGTCGAGTCGGAGCTGGAGCGGATCGCCGAGACGAAGCGCCGGTTTCGCGCGCAGACCTACGAGGAGCTGCTCGCGCGCGCCGCCGAGGCCCGAACCGAGCTGGCGGCGATCGGCGAGGGCGTCGATCCTGTCGAAGCGGCCGCGCACGCGCTTGCGGCCGCCGAGCGCGGGGTGAAGCGGCTCGCCGAGGAGCTGTCCGCCGCCCGGCGGAACGCTGCGCCGCGCTTCGCCGGGGCGGTCTCCGGGGAGCTCGCCGGCATCGGTCTCGGCGAGGGGGAGCTCGTCGCCGAGCTGCGGGAGCGCGAGCCCGCCTCGGCGGGCGCCGACGAGGTTGCGTTCCTGATCCGGCCGAACCCCGGCCTCCCGTTCGCGCCCGTCGCCGAGACGGCCTCGGGCGGGGAGCTGTCGCGGATCGCCCTCGCGATCGCCGCGGTGGCCGGGGGCGAGACAATGGTCTTCGACGAGATCGACGCCGGCGTCGGCGGCGAGACCGCACACCGCGTCGCCGAGACGCTCCGTCGTCTCGCCGCACGAGCCCAGGTCGTCACGATCACGCATCTCCCGCAGATCGCGAGCGTCGCCGACCGCCACTTCCGTGTGGAAAAGGTCCCGGGCGACCCGACGCACACGACGATCGCGCCACTCGCCGAGCGCGAGCGGCGCGAGGAGCTGCGGCGCATGCTCGGCGGCCGGGAGTTCCTCTCGAGCGTGCAATGAGCTTCGTCGAGCTGACCGGCCACGCGCGCCTCGACCGGCGCACCAAGCACCTCGTCCGGCGCCTGACGGCGGACGACATCGCGATCATCGACCACACCGACATCGACCGTGTCTCGGCGGAGGAGCTCGTCGAGTCCGGCGTCCGCGTCGTCGTCAACGTCGCGGCGTCGCAGTCCGGTCGCTTTCCCAACCCGGGACCGCTCGCGCTCGTGCGCGGGGGGGTTCGGCTGATCGACGCGCCCGGTGCGGACCTGTTCGACAAGATCAGCGACGGCGAGCTGCTGACCGTCCGCGGCGCGGGTCTGTACCGGAACGGGACGTGTCTCGCCTCGGGTCGCGTGCTCGGGCCGACGGAGCTCGAACGGGCGCTCGCAGACCAGCGGAGCAGGGTCACCG
The DNA here is from genome assembly GCA_038253005.1 of Gaiellales bacterium. Taxonomy (GTDB): domain Bacteria; phylum Actinomycetota; class Thermoleophilia; order Gaiellales; family Gaiellaceae; genus 3-1-20CM-4-69-9. The sequence goes on along the minus strand of JBBSHO010000030.1, from coordinate 790 downwards.
AGGCGCTCGAGGCCTTCGCCGAGAACACGATGCGCTACCTGCGCGAGGAGGGACGGCTGCTCTCGGAGGGAATCGACTTTCCGCCGCTCGCGACGCGCTTTCGCGACCGGCACGCCCTGGTCGTCGCGCGCGGCCCCGGACACAAGCGCGACCTTCGCATCGTCCGGCCCTATCTTCGTGACTTCAAGCCGGTGCTGATCGGCGTCGACGGGGGGGCCGACGCCCTGATCGAGGCCGGGCTCGAGCCTGACGTGATCGTCGGGGACATGGACTCGGTCTCCGACGAGGCGCTCGCCTCGGGCGCCGAGATTCTGGTGCACGGATACCGCGACGGGACCGCTCCCGGCGCGGAGCGGGCCGAGCGGCTCGGCGTGCGCTACCAGGTCGTCCCCGCCACCGGCGTCAGCGAGGACCTCGCGCTGCTCCTCGCCTTCGAGAAGGGGTCGGAGCTGATCGTCGCTGTGGGAACGCATTTCAACCTGATCGAGTTCCTCGAGCGGAACCGCGCCGGAATGTCGTCGACGTTCCTGACGCGACTCAAGGTGGGGGAGATCCTGATCGACGCGAAGGGCGTCTCCCGACTCGCGAGCCGCCAGGTGGGGATCTGGCCGCTCGTCCTCTTCGCGCTCGCCGGCCTGGGCGCGATCGGCGTTGCGATCGCGGTCTCGCCCGCGCTCCGGCATGTGATCGAGTATCTCGCCCTCCGCCTGCGCGACCTGCTCGGCATCGGCTAGCCGTACCCTTCGCTCATGCCGCGTGTCTCAGCGTCGCGGGAGCTGCCTGCCTCGCG
>JBBSHO010000029.1:0-19251 GCA_038253005.1 Gaiellales bacterium | reverse complement strand
CTTCGAGAGGCGCCCCCGACTTGCTCGCTTCGCCCGAGAGGTCGACCTCCACCAGCGCGGGGACGCTGAGCTTGCGCGCCGCCGACTCGGAGTCCAGCGAATGAACGAGCTCGCAGATCCGGCTGACGGCCTTCGCCTTGTTCGACTGCAAATGACCGATGAAGTGCCAGCGGAAGGCGTCTCCGTACTCGGCGTGCTTGGCCTCGAGGTCCTGCGCGCGGTTCTCCCCGACGATCTCGACGCCGGCCTTTGCGAGGATCGCCATGTCCTTCAGCGACACGTACTTGGTTGCCGCGACCACGGTCACCGACGCTCCGACCTCGTCCCGGATCCGCTCGTAGCGCGCACGGATGCCCTCCGGCGACACGCTACGCGCCCGGTTTCGCGGCAGGCGCCGCGAGCAGCGCGATCAGGTGCTCCGCCATAGCTCGGCGGTCATTCCAGCACAAGCCCGATCGCTCCTTGGCGGCCCGTGACGCCCTTGTCGCGGCGGTGCGAGAAGAAAAGCTCCGGATTGCAGGCGGTGCAGAGGTCGGTGCGCTCGATCGACTCGCACCCGGCCGCGCGGAGCGCGCGTTCGGCGGAGGTCCAGAGGTCGAGCTTGCCGTCGCGGACGACATCGGCGCCGAACGCCGCTCGAAACGGCTCCGCAACCTCGTCGCCGACCTCGTAGCAACACGGGCCGATTCCCGGCCCGATCGCTGCGGCGAGGCGGCCCCCGCGAAGCGCGGCCGCCCCTGCGGCGACGATGCCCTCGAGCAGGCCGCGCCAGCCGGCGTGGAGGACGGCCAGCGCCGGCTCGGCCCCGTTCGCGCGGGCGACGGCGAGCGGCAGACAGTCGGCGGCGAGAGCCAGCATCGGAACGCCCGGCTCGCTCGTCCAGAGGCCGTCGCCGCGTTCGTCGCGGCTGCTCGCGACGGCCCGGTGAACCGTGGCCGAGTGGCGCTGGTAGTTCAGCGTCAGACGGTCGAGGTCCGTGTCGAGGTCCGCGCAGAGGCGGCGGCGGTTCTCGTCCACCTTCGCCGGGTCGTCGCCGGTCGCGCGTCCGAGATTGAGGGATGCGTACGACCCGTCGCTCACTCCGCCGCGACGGGTCGTGAAGGCCACCTCGTAGGGACCCGGGACATCCCAGCGGAGGAGTGCGACGCTCACTCGGCGAGCTCCCGCGCCCGACGGGCCAGGTGGTCGCGTGAGTTCAGGGTCGGGTCGTCGACGACCTCGTCGAGCAGGGTCTCGAGCGCGCGACCGAGGCCGGGGCCCGCCGGGAATCCGAGCTCGATCAGGTCGGCGCCGTCGAGGGCGAGGTCGGAGAGACGGTGGGGGCGCGCGCGCTCCCGCTCGAGCAGACGCTCCAGCTCGTCGGCGGCGGCGAGCTCCTCGTCCGGCGCGCGCTTGCCGCGGAGGTCGGCCTGCTTGTGTCGGACGAGATCGAAGGCGAGCTCGTCTCCGTGCCGGCGGAGGAAGCGACGCGCGTACAGGTCGTCGACGGCGTCGAGCGGGAAGGCGTGCTCCCGCACGAGCCGGGTCACGTGCGAGCGCAGACGCGTCGGGTAGCGAAGACGCCGCAGCGCGCCGCCCGCAAGCTCCGCCGCGAGGGCTGCGTGGTCGCCGCCCTCCCGCTCCGCCGTGGGCTTTCCCAGGTCGTGGAAGAGCGCTCCGAGCCGGACGGCCAGCGGAGCCCCCGCCTCGGCGGCCGCCTGGACCACTGCGAAGACGTGCTCGTCGAGCGGGAGGTGCTGACGATCGCTCGCCTGCTCGTAGCCGAGCGCAGGTGCGAACTCGGGCAGCAGTTCTACGAGCACTCCGGTGTCGCGCGCGAGCCGCAGCGCCTTCGCCGGACGCACGCCCAGCAGGAGCTTCGACAACTCCCCGAGACCGTCCGCGTGCAGCCCCCCGCCGATCCGCTCCCCCGAGACGAGCCGCACGCTCGGCGCCTCGGCGCGCATCTGCTCGAGCGTGGTCTCGTCGGGATCGAGGTCGAGCTGCGAGACGAGCCGCAAGCCCCGGACGAGGCGCAGGGGATCCTCCTGGAAGCTCCGGGGATGCACCGTCCGCAGCACGCGCCGGCGCAGATCGTCGACGCCGCCGAACGGATCGACGAGCACGCCGTCCCCGAGCCGCCGTGCGATCGCGTTCAGCGTGAAGTCGCGGCGGGCCATGTCCTCCTCGACCGGGATCGAGGCGTCAGCCACGATCAGGAAGTCATGGCGGCCCGGGCCGGTGCTGCGCTCGGCGCGCGGCGGCGCGAACTCGATCCCGGCCGGGGCGAGGTCGTGGACACCGATGTCGCTCGGGTGCAGCCGCACGCCCACGACACGACCGGCGACCACGAGCTCCTCGATCCGTCCGTGAGGAGCGAGGGCCGCGCGCAGTCCTTTGTGGTCGACGCCGGGAACGAGGAAGTCGGCGTCCTTTGACTCGAGCCCGAGCAGCTCGTCGCGGACGGCCCCGCCGACCAGATAGGCGTCGAGCCCGAGGCCGCGCACGTAGTCCTCGATCCTCCGGAGCACGGGCCCATTCTCCGTGCCGCGGCCCCCTAGAGGTGCGCGATCGCCTCGATCTCGACGAGCGCACCGGACGGGAGCTTGGCGACCTCGACGGTGGAGCGGGCCGGCGGGCGGTCGCCGACGTGCCGCGCATAGACCTCGTTCATGCCCTGGAAGTCGTCGAGGCTCTGCATGAAGACGGTCGTCTTGACGAGCCGCTCGAGCCCGCTGCCCGCCTCCTCGAGAATCGCGCGGAGGTTCGCGAACACCTGCTCGGTCTGCTCCTGGATCGTTCCGCCGCGAAGCGCCGTGTGCCCGGGCTCGAGCGCGAGCTGCCCGGAGACGAACACGAGCCCGCCTGCCCGGATCGCCTGCGAATACGGCGCGCCCTGGAACGGCGCCGGCGCAGCCTCGGTGTGCACGACCGTCTTCTCGGTCACTGCTCCTCCGCGCGCTGACGCGGCCGGCACGCCTGCGCCAGCGCGACGCCGAGCGCCTTGAAGATCGCCTCCAGGACGTGCTGCGTCTCGCTTCCCTCGACGAGGCGGACGTGCAGCGTCAGACCGGCGCTTCGGGCCAGCCCGTTCAGGAATCGGTCGGCGAGATCGCTGGCGAGGCCGGCGACGCGTGCCTGTGACAGGTCGACGTTGGAGACGACGAGCGGGCGGTCCGACGCCTCGAGCGCGACGTGCGCGAGCGCCTCGTCCGCGGGGACCGCGGCCGAGCCGTGACCTCGAGCGCCCGGCACCCGGAGCGGCTCCGCGAGGGCCTCGCCCAGCCCGCGAGCCGCCGCGGCGATCTCCTCCTCCGCCCCGCCCGGCTCGACCTCGAGGGCGAGATCGAAGGATCCGTGGGCTGCGAGCAGCGAGAGCAGGTGGTCGAGCACAGGCAGTCCGGTGGCCACGTTCGTCTCGCCGGTTCCGGCGACGCGAACCCGCACGCTCGTCCGTCCGTGTCCGGTCGCGGCCATGCGCCGGGAGCGTACAGGGCTCCCCGCGAGCTCGGGTCACGGCGATCGGCGCCGACGGCGCCGAGACCGCTGCTGCGACGACCACCGTCAGAGGCTAAGCCTCCACGCGCTCGATCTGCGCGCCGAGCCCGCGCAGGCGCTCGTCGATGCGCTCGTACCCTCGGTCGATCTCGCCGATGTTGCCGATCGTGGACGTGCCTTCGGCGCAGAGGCTCGCAATCAAGAGCGCCATGCCCGCGCGGATGTCGGGGCTCGCCATTCGCTGCCCGTACAGCTTCGCCGGGCCGGTGACGACGGCGCGGTGCGGGTCGCAGAGAATGATCCGCGCACCCATGCTGACGAGCTTGTCCACGAAGAACAGGCGATTCTCGAACATCTTCTCGAAGATCAGGATCGTCCCCCGCGCCTGGGTCGCGACCGCGAGCGCGATCGACGTCAGGTCGGCGGGGAAGGCGGGCCACGGACCGTCCTCGATCTTCGGGATCTGACCGCCCAGGTCGTCTCTGATCGCCAGGTCCTGGTCGGGCGGGACGCGCACGGTCGACCCAGCCAGCTCGACCTCGACGCCGAGGCGGGCGAAGGCCGGGAGGATCGGGACGAAGTCCTCGGGCACGACGTCCTCGATCGTCACATCGCCGCCTGTGACCGCCGCGAGACCGATGAAGCTCGCCACCTCGATGTGCTCCGAGGCGATCGTCCAGCGCCCGCCCGCGAGCCGCTCGACGCCCCGAATCCGAAGCATGTTCGAGCCGATGCCCTCGATCTCGGCGCCCAGCGAGACGAGGAAGCGGCAGAGATCCTGGATGTGCGGCTCGCAGGCGGCATTCCCGACCACCGTTTCGCCGTCCGCGAGCGACGCGGCCATGACGATGTTCTCCGTCGCCATCACGCTCGCCTCGTCGAGGAACACGTTCCTGCCCCTGAGGCCGGCCGTCCTCATCTCGTAGCGGCCGTTCATCTCGATCTCGGCGCCGAGCTCGGCGAAGGCGTGGATGTGGGGATCGAGGCGGCGCCGGCCGATCACGTCGCCTCCGGGCGGCGGCACGCTCGCACGGCCGAGCCTCGCCAGGAGCGGCCCCGCGAGCAGGAAGGAGGCGCGGAGGTGGCTCGCAAGCTCGGGATCGAGCTCGTGGGAGCTGACGTCTGCGGCGTGCACCCGCACCTCGTTCGGCCCCGTGCGCTCGGCGTCCGCGCCGAGATGGGCGACCAGGTCGATCATCGACTCGACGTCCCGGATCCGCGGGACGTTCGAGAGCGTCACGGGCTCGTCGGTGAGCAGGCAGGCGGCGAGGATCGGGAGCGCGCCGTTCTTGTTCCCGGCCGCCCGGATCCTGCCGCCGAGCGGCCGTCCACCTTCGATCACGAACGATTCCACAAGCCTGTCGGCGACTGCGGTCGACGGCATCGCGGTAGCCTACCCACCGGCCGTGGAACCGATGCGAGAGCAGGCATGGCAGACGCTGAACCGCCACACGAAGAGCGAGGCGCTGCTCCGTCACGCCCTCGCCGTGGAGGCCTCGACGCGTTGGTACGCGCGCCATTTCGGGGAGGACGAGGAACGCTGGGGCGTCGTCGCGCTGCTGCACGACTTCGACTACGAGATCCACCCGACGCTCGAGAGACACCCGCAAGACGGTGCCCCGATCCTGCGAGAGGAGGGGTACCCCGAGCACGTGGTCGAGGCCGTCCTCTCCCACGCGGAGCATCTTGCGATGCCGCGCGAGACCCCGCTGAAGCGGACGCTCTTCGCCTGCGACGAGCTGTCCGGGTTCGTCAACGCCTGCGGGCTCGTCCGGCCGACCGGCCTGGACGGGCTCGAGCCCAAGTCGGTCAGGAAGAAGCTGAAGCAGCCGTCCTTCGCGTCCGGGGTTCACCGGGACGAGGTCTACGCCGGCGCCGAGGGCCTCGGGCTGGAGCTCGACGAGCACATCCGCAACGTCGTGGCGGCTCTGCGGCCGATCGCGCCCGAGCTCGGGCTGCGCACCGTGGAGACGGCGGAGGCTTGACCCCGCGGCTCGACCTCGTCGGCCTCGTCGTCAGCGACCTGGCCGCCTCGCTCGCGTTCTACCGACGGCTCGGCCTCGACGTCCCCGAGGGCGTGGAGACCGAGGGTCACGTGGAGGCGACGCTGGCCGGCGGCCTGCGCATCGCGTGGGACACGGTCGAGGTCGTGCGGAGCTTCGATCCGGACTGGGAGCCGCCCTCCGGAGGCCAGCGGATGGGGATGGCGTTCCTGGTCGACTCGCCCGCCGAGGTCGACCGGCTCTACGCGGAGCTCGTCGACGCCGGGTATCCCGGTCACAAGGAGCCCTGGGACGCGTTCTGGGGGCAACGCTACGCGCAGGTCGAGGATCCCGACGGCAACGCCGTGGACCTCTTCGCGCCGCTCTCCTAGCGGCGGTGCGGTCCCAGCGCGGCCACGAGCCGCTCCACGTCCTCGTCGCTCGTCCAGTACCCGCAGCTCGCGCGCAGCCAGCCCGTGCCCGGCAGGGCGCGGACGATCACGTCCCGTTCGTAAGCTCGCGCCGCGGCCGCGGCGGCCTCGCCGGGCGGGCGGAACGAGACGAGCGTCGCCTGCCCGGGCTCGGTCACGACCTCGAACCGCGCCGCAAGAGCCGCGCGGCACCGCTCGGCCATCTCCGCGGCGCGCCGATAGCGCCACTCGGGCGCCCCGTCGAGGGCCGCCTCGAGCCCTGCGAGCCCGGGCGTCGGAAGCCAGCCGAAGTCGAACCGAAGGGCGCCGTCCTTGGGGACGAAGGTCCCGTCCCGCTCGATCGCCTGCTGGGAGAAGTACGTCGGCAGCGCGACACGGAGGCTCTCCGGATCCCGCACGTAGAGCGCGCCGATCGGCTCGGGACCGTAGAGCCATTTCTGGCAGGAGACAGTGTAGAAGTCGAGCTCGCCGACCTCGACCGGGATCGCGCCCACCGACTGGGCGCCGTCGACGAGGATCGGCAGGCCGGTCTCCCGCTTCAGCTCGTGCACGGGGATGACCTGGCCTGTCGTCCAGAGTACGTGCGAGACCGCGAGCAGGCGCGTGCGGGGCGTGATCTCCGCGCGGATCGCCTGGGGGACCTCGGCTGCGGGCCGCCCGGTCACCTCCGCGACACGCACGCGGGCGCCCGTCGCGTGCAGAGGAGCCAGCAGGCCGGGGTGCTCGGAGCTCGTCGTCACGACCTCGTCGTCTGGCCGCAGTCCGAGCCCGGCGAGGACGATGTTGCACCCGTCGGTGGTGGAGCCCGTCAGGGCGAGCCGGTCGGCCGTCGCGCCGATCGTCGCGGCGAGCCGCTCGCGCGCGCGCTCCCTCAGCGCGAGCATCGACTCGAACCACGTCTTGCCGCCCCGTCCCTGCTCGTGGTCGAAGCGATTCCGCTCCTCCATCGCCGCGATCGTCGTGCGTGAGAGCGGCCCCAGTGTGCCCGCATTGAGGTAGGCGAAGCGCTCGAGCACCGGGAACTCGGCACGGATTGCGTCGACGCTCACGCGAGCTCGACCTGGAGCGGCGCGTGGTCGGAGAGGAGCCGCCCGTCGACCCGCCGCCGGGCCTCCGGCAGCCGCTCGGGCGCCGAGGCGTCGAGTCCGCGGACGAGGACGTGGTCGATCCCCGACGGCGTGGCGCCCGAGAACCCCCACTCCGGACGTGCGAGGTCCGCCAGCGTGCGCGACCCACCCACCCTGACGTTGAGGTCCCCGCAGAGCAGGACGGGCTCGCCGGGGCGGGCCATTCCGTCCACGAACACGGCCGCACGCAGCAGCTCCGCGTCGGCGAGCCGCAGGTCTGCGCGATACCCGGTGGCGTGCAGGTTCGCAAGCACGATCGTCCCGTCATCTCGCGCGACGCGCAGCACCTGACAAAGACGTCGCTCCTTCCCCCACGTGAGGCCCGCGACCGTGCCGATTCCGAGCCAGCGACCCTGCGCGCGCCGGAATCCGATCGGATTGAGGACGACGCGCCGATGCTCGAGGAGCCGCAGGGTGGGACCGAGCAGCACGGCGTTCCCCTGACCGGTGAAGGCCGAGCGGAGCAGGCCGTGGTTCAGATCGGTGAGCCGTCGCCCCAGCTCGGCGCTCGACCGCAGCGGCCCGAGAGCCGGCCGCGCCGCGACGTCTCCGACCGCGGTCATCCCGCTCCACTCGCCGAGCAGGCCAAGCGCCCAGACGGGAACTTCCTGCAGGCACAGCACGTCCGGCCCGTCCGCGCTTCCGAGCCGGACCATCTGCTCGAGGAACGCGCGGCGCTCGGGCGGGCTCGCGTTGCCGTGAAAGAGGTTCCAGGTCCGGACGAGCAGGCGCACTAGTCTAGGCCCCGTGCGCGTCGTCCTCGCCGATCCGCCGGCGTTCACGCCCGCCTACGACCACGAGCTCGCGGCCGCGCTCGCGAGGGCGGGGGCGGATGTGGAGCTCGTCACGTCGCGCTTCCGCTTCGGCGCGGCGCCCGAGCCGGTCGGATACCGGCGCTCCGAGCCGTTCTATCCGCTCTCTTCCCGGCTCTTCCGCCGCTCGCCGCTCCGCCTGCCGCTGAAGGTGCTCGAGCACGGGCCGGGCATCGCGGCGCTGCTCCGCCGGCGACCGGAGATCTTGCACGTCGAGTGGCTCGCGGCGCCGGAGCTCGACGCGAGGCTTCTCCGGCCGCGTGTTCCCTCGGTCTTCACGGCCCACGATCTCTTGCCTCGGCGTACCGGCGCGAAGCGCGAGCTCTGGCGCCGCCTGCTTCACCGTTTCGACCGCGTCGTCGTCCACAGTGAGCGCGGCCGCGAGGCGCTGGCGGAGCTCGGCGTCGACGCTCGCGTGATCCCGCATCCCGTCACGCCCAGCGACCCCGAGCGGGTCGACGACGGACGCACGCTGCTCTGCTTCGGAATGATCCGGCCGTACAAGGGCCTCGGCGACGCGATCGCCGCGGTGAAGCAGGTCGAGGGGGCGCGCCTGCTCGTCGCCGGCGACCCGCTCGAGCCGCTGGACGGGTACCGCGCCCAGGCCGGGGACCTGGCCGAGTGGCGGCTCGGCTACCTCTCCTCCGCTGGGGTCGGGCGGGCGTTCGGGGACTCGACGGTGGCGCTCTTTCCGTACCGCCCCGAGCTCGACCAGAGCGGCGCGCTCCTGCAGGCGCTCGGGGCCGGTGTTCCAGCGATCGCCTACGACGTCGGCGGGATCGCCGAGCCCGTGCGCCGGTTCGGCGCCGGCCGCGTGATCGAGGCGGGGAACGTGGAGGCGCTGGCGGCGGCGATCCGCGAGCTACTAGACGACCCGCACGCGCTCGAGCAGGCCCGGGCCGGCGCCCGCCGCGCACGCGAGGAGCTGACCTGGGACGCCGCCGCGGCCGCCCACCTCGCCCTCTACGAGGAGATCGCATGAACGGGGTATCTCGCTCGCGTCGTCTCGTCCGGGATCGCTTGCGGAGCTACGTCTGGTCTCTCGACCCGCTGACAGCCACCCCGCGGCCGGCCCAATATGTATTCGCCGTCGCGCGGGCCGTACTGCACGCCGACGAGATACACACGGACGTTCCTCTGGCTCGACGGTTGCTCGCCGCACAGTTCCCGGAGTGGGCGGCGTTGCCCATCGAGCCCGTCCCCGCCGCCGGGACAGACAACGCGCTGTATCGGCTCGGCGACGACATGGTCGTGCGACTCCCCGCATCGATTGGGCTGTCAACGATGTGGACAAGGACTTTCGGGGCGCCGGCTGACGGTCTCAGCCCACTCGGTCATCGGCGTAGCCCACTCGCATGATCTTCCGGCGGCGATTCTCGGACGCGATCTCTCGCCAGCTCGACCCCTTCGAGCGGGACGAGTGCGGTCTGATCGAGGACTGCGACCTGGCCGAGCGGGCCTACGACCACGCCGACCGCGACGAGGCGGAAGAACGGTACGGTGACTACATGGGCCTCGTCGAGACCGGAACCGAGCTGCTGGCCGACCTCCGGGACCGCTACGCGGGCACACTCGACCCGGAGACGGCGGAGGAGTACGAGCGGGCCTTCAACCGCCAGGTATTGAAGCGGCTGCCGCGCTTCGCGCGCGAGCTCGAGGAAACCTAGTGCCCGCGCGGATCGAGGACTACGCGTTGATCGGCGATCTGCAGACCGCCGCCCTCGTCAGCCGCGAGGGGTCGATCGACTGGCTCTGCTTCCCACGGTTCGACTCCGGCGCGTGCTTCGCCGCCCTCCTCGGCGACGAGGAGAACGGCCGCTGGGCGATCGAGCCCGCGCGAGAGTTCCGCAGCGTCGATCGGCGCTACCGCGGCGAGACGATGATCCTCGAGACCGAATGGGAGACGAGCGACGGCGCCGTGCGGGTGATCGACTTCATGCCGCCGCGCGGGGAAGCGCCGGATGTCGTACGGATCGTCGAAGGCGTGCGCGGACGCGTCGAGATGCGCACCGAGCTCGTGATCCGCTTCGACTACGGCTCGATCGTCCCGTGGGTGCGGCGCCTGGACGGTGACGCCCGGATCGCCATCGCCGGGCCGGACGCGCTCTGCCTGCGCACACCTGCGGACATCCGGGGCGAGGACATGCGCAGCGTCGCGGAGTTCACGGTCGGCGAGGGCGACCGCGTGCCCTTCGTGCTGACGTGGTTCCCCTCCCATGCGGAGCGGCCGCAGGAGGTGGACGCCGACGGGGCGCTCGCCGACACCCAGGAGTACTGGGACGAGTTCTGCGGCCGCTGCACCTACGAGGGCGACTGGCACGAGCACGTGCACCGGTCGCTGATGGTGCTGAAGGCCCTCACCTACGCCCCGACCGGCGGGATCGTCGCCGCGCCGACCACGTCGCTGCCGGAGCACCTCGGCGGTGTCCGCAACTGGGATTACCGTTACTGCTGGCTCCGCGATGCGACGCTGACGCTCCTGGCCTTCCTGAACGCGGATTACGTCGACGAGGCAAAGGACTGGCGGCTCTGGCTGCTCAGGGCCGCCGCGGGCGATCCGGCCGATCTCCAGATCATGTACGGCGTCGCCGGCGAACGACGGCTGACGGAGCTCGAGCTCGACTGGCTGTCGGGCTACGCGAGCTCGAAGCCCGTGCGGATCGGAAACCGCGCGAGCGAGCAGCTCCAGCTCGACGTCTACGGCGAGGTGCTGGACGCCTTCTACCAGGCCCGCGCGCACGGGCTGCCGAAGGAGTCGCACGCGTGGGCGCTCCAGAAGAAGCTCCTCCAGTACCTCGAGGACGGCTGGCGCCAGGCCGACGAGGGGATCTGGGAGATCCGGGGACCGCGCCGGCACTTCACGCACTCGAAGGTCATGTGCTGGGTCGCTTTCGACCGTGCGGTACGGACCGTCGAGGAGCAGGATCTCGATGGTCCGGTCGACCGGTGGCGGGCGATCCGCGATCGGATTCACGAGGAGGTGTGCGACAAGGGCTTCGATCCCGAGCTCGGCTCGTTCACCCAGTCGTACGGTTCCCAGGAGCTCGACGCGAGCTTGCTCCTGATCCCGCTCGTCGGTTTCCTGCCGGCGGACGACGAGCGGGTATCCGGAACGATCGACGCGGTGCAGCGGACGCTCACGCGCGCCGGGCTCGTGCTCCGCTATCGCACGGACGAGGAAGGGGTCGACGGCCTACCACCGGGCGAAGGCGTCTTCCTTCCCTGCTCGTTCTGGCTCGTCGACTGCCTGGAGCTGCTCGGCCGCCACGACGAGGCGCATCGCCTGTTCGAGCGCCTGCTCGGGATGTCCAACGACGTCGGCCTGATCGCGGAGGAGTACGACCCGGAGGCGAAGCGGCTGCTCGGGAACTTCCCGCAAGCCTTCACGCACCTCGCGCTCGTGAACAGCGCCTTCAACCTCGCCAAGGAGCATCCGGCGCCGATGAAACGGCGGCACGCGACGAAGACCGGCTAGAGCCCGTCGCTCGATGCGCGGACCCGGGCGGTGCGGCAGGCTCCCGTTCATGGCTCCTGAGTCGCGGCTCGAGCTGACGGAGCACGAACCAGGAGCGCCCCGCCATCTGCGAATTCGAAGGTGAGCCGGGCTTCCCGCAGCTCGGGATCAACCTCAGCGTCCTCGCGGCGGGCGAGCCGATGGCGATGTATCACTGAGAGGCCTGAGATTCGCCGAACGCGAACCAACCCGGTACCGCGAAGGCTGGCTCCCCGAGTAACTGCTGGACGCGGTCAAGACTCCTCCTCGATCGCAGCCGCGGCGTTCACGAGCGCCAGGTGGCTCAGCGCCTGCGGGAAGTTGCCGAGGTGCTCGTGTGTATCCGGATCGATCTCCTCGGCGAAGAGCCCGACGTCGTTCGCGAGGCCGACGAGCTCGTTCATCGTCGTTCGCGCCTCGGCGAGGCGGCCGGCCCGAGCGAGGGCCTCGACGAGCCAGAACGAGCACGCGACGAAGCAGCCCTCGACGCCCTGCTGTCCGCTGTAGCGGTAGACGAGCCCGCTACCGGCGCCGAGCTCGTCGCGTATCGCGTCGATCGTTCCGTGCAGGCGCTCGTCGTCGGCTTCGAGGTAGCTCATGCGTGCGACGCGGAGGACGGCGGCGTCGAGCTTGTCGGAGCCCGGATGCATGACGTAGCTCCGCCGCTCCTCCGACCAGCACTCGGCTTCGACGAACGCGCGGATCGCGTCGGCCTCCTCGCGCCAGTCCTCAGCGTGGTCCGCGGGTATCTGTTCCTCCTTCACCAATCGAAGCGCGCGATCGAAGGCCATCCAGGCCGCGAGCTTGGAGGAGGTGTAGTGCTGCTCGTCGTGGAGCTCCCAGGTGCCCGAGTCCTGCTTCGCGCCACACCGTGCGCAGACGCTCGATCACCTCGACGATCCGCTTCGCGGTGGCGTCGTCGAACGCGTTTCCCTCGCGGGCGTAGAGCTCGGCCGTCTCGAGCAGGTCGCCGTAGGACCCGAGCTGGAGCTGCTTCGCGGCGGAGTTGCCGTCGAGCACGGGTTGCGAGCCGCGATAGCCGTCGAGATCGAGCTTCCGCTGCCGGCCGGACAGCATCGTGCCGTCGAGCCGGTAGCACGGGCTCAGGCGGGGATGCTCGTCGGCGGCGGCGCGCAGCAGCCACGTGAACGATGCGTGCGCCTGCTCGCGGAGGCCGAGGTTGATCAGCGCGTCGACCGAGAAGGCGACGTCGCGCACCCAGCCGTAGCGATAGTCGTAGCTCCGGTCGCCGCCGATCTGCTCGGGAAGCGAGGTCGTCGCTGCGGCGGCGATCGCGCCGGTGGGCGCGTGGGTGAGCAGCTTCAGCGCGAGCGCGCTCCGCTCGGCGGCTTTTCGGTGCGGCCCCTCGGGGGCCGTCGTCTCGCTCCAGGTTCGCCAGCGGTTGCGCGTGGCCTCGAGCCGCCGCTCGACGTCCTTCCGCGGCGGGAACGGGATCGGCTCCGCCCGGGCGGAGGTCAGGGCGAGCAGGGAGCTCGCTCCTTCCTGGGCTTCGAACCGGCCGACGATCTCGACTCCGCGGTGTTCCGGCTCGCCGGCATCCCAGACGTGCAGAGCGAGAACGACGTCCTTCCAGCCCGCGACGTAGGAGCCGCGGCGCAGCTCGATCGTCGTCTCGCACTCGCCCCAGCCGAACCGAGGGACGAAGCGCCAGCGCATCGCCACAGAGCCCGAGAGACCCTCCACCCGGCGGACGAGCTCGATCCATGGCGGCAACCCCAGCTCGTAGAGAGCGATCGCGTCGGCCACGCGAACGGAGCCGCCCTTCGTGTGGAAGGTGGTCATCAGGACGTTCGTCCCCTCGTCGTAGGCGCGCGCGGTCTCGAAGTCGTCCTCGGGCGCGAGCTGGAGCCTCCCGCCTCGCCGGGCGTCGAGGAGGGCGAAGAAGACCGGCGGGGAGTCGAGCCGTGGCAGGGCGAGCCAATCGATCGCGCCGTCGCGCGCGACGAGCGCGAACGCTCGCCCGTCGCCGATCGCCGCGTAGTCGCCGATCGGCGCGTAGCCGTCCGTGCGGGGCACGCGCGGGATTATCGGCGCCCGAAGTGGTGGGCGGCGGGCAGCGCGCCGTGAACGTCCTCCTCGCCGGCGACCCGGCGCGCGAGCGGGCCGAGCGACTCGAGCTCGCGAACGAGCACGTTCTGGTTGCGGCCGATCCGCTCGAAGCGGCCGCGCGCAAGGATGAGCGGCTCGCCGCGCACGAGTGCCCGGTAGCGGTCGTAGACCGACGGCGGGACGATCAGATTGATCTGGCCGAGCTCGTCCTCGATCAGCATGAAGACGACGCCGTTCGCGGTCGCCGGCCGCTGTCTGGCGACGGCCATCCCGGCCACGGCCACGCTCGCCCGGTCGCGCGTCCCCGTCAGACTCCGGCTCGAGAGGACGTCGCCGGGCAGGTGCGGCCGCAGGAGCTCGAGCGGATGCACGCCGACGGAGAGGCTCGTCGTCCGGTAGTCGGCGAGCATCCGCTCCCAGACCGTCGGCTCCGGCAGCGGCGGCGTCGCGACCGTCGGGTCGAGCGGGAGCGCGAGCTGGCGCTCCTCTCCGCGGGAGCCCGGGACGCTCTCTGCGCGCGGGACGAGGCCCAGCTCCCAGAGGAGGCCGCGGCGGCTCTCGCCGAGACCGTCGCAGGCGCCCGCGACGATCAGCGTCTCGAGCCCGTGCTCGGAAAGGGCCGTCCGCTGCGCGAGCTCGCGGATCGAGCGAAACGGACCGCAGCGATCGCGCTCGGCGACGACCGCCTCGGCCTCCTCGTCGCCGACCCCGTTCACGTACGCGATCCCGATCCGGACGGCGCCCTCCTCCACGGCGCACGCCGCGGCGCTGACGTTCACATCCGGCGGGCGTGTCTCCACGCCACGCCGCTGGCCGTCGCGGACGAGGGTCGCAGGCGGGTAGAAGCCCATCGGCTGCGCGTTCAGGAGCGCGCACAGGAACTCGGCCGGATAGTGGTGTCGCAGCCACGCGGACTGGTAGGCGAGCAGGCCGAACGCAGCGGCGTGCGATTTCGGGAAGCCGAAGCCGGAGAAGCCGACAAGCTTGTCGTAGACGAGGTTCGCCGTCTGCTCGTCGACGCCGTTTCCGAGGGCGCCCTCGACGAAGCGTCCGCGATAGCCCTCGAGCGCCGCGTGACTGCGCTTCCGGCTCATCGCCCGCCGCAGCCCCTCGGCCTCCCCCACGCTGAAGCCTGCGAGCGCCATCGCGACCTCGAGCACCTGGTCCTGGAAGACGACGACGCCGAGCGTCGAGCGGAGCGGCTCGGCGAGCAGCGGGTGGTCGACCGGGGGGATGAACCCCGGATCCTCCCGCAGCTTCCGCCGGTGCTCGATGTACGGGTGGACGGCCTTGCCCTGGATCGGCCCGGGGCGGACGAGCGCGACCTGCACGGTCAGGTCCTCGAGGGTCTCCGGCCGAGTGCGCAGGAGGCTCTGCATCTGGGCGCGACTCTCGATCTGGAAGTCGCCGACCGTGTCGGCGCGCTGGATCTCGCCGAAGACCTCCCTGTCGTCGAGCGGGATGCGGGAGAGGTCGATCGGCTTGCCGCGGAGACGCGCGATCCGGTCGACGCAGTCCTCCACCGCCGAGAGCATCCCGAGCCCGAGCAGGTCGATCTTGAGGAAGCCGGCGTCGGCGCAGGAGTCCTTGTCCCACTGGCACATCTGCCGTCCGGCCATGGCCGCGGGCTGCACCGGGACGAGCTCGACGAGCGGGCGCGACGAGATCACCATCCCGCCCGGGTGCTGGGAGATGTGGTGAGGAAGGCCGGCGATCTCGCCGCAGAGCTCGGCGAACGCGCGCCAGCGCGGCGAGAGCAGCTTGCGGTCGGCGTCCGGCAGCAGGGCCAGCTCCTCGCCGACGCGCTTCGCATTCCAGCCCTCCGAGACGCGCGCCAGCCGCTCGAGCTCGGCGTACGGGAGCCCGAGCGCCTTGCCCACGTCGCGGATCGCGCCGCGGCTGCGGTAGGTGGCGAAGCTCGCGACGAGCGCGGCGTGCTCGCGGCCGTAGCGTTCGGTGACGGCGACGATCAGCTTCTCCCGGATGTCGCGCGGGAAGTCGAGGTCGATGTCGGGCGCCGACTCGAGCTCGCGGTTCAGGAAGCGGCCGAGCGAGAGCTCCGCGCCGACCGGATCGACGTGCGAGAGACCGGTCAGGTAGCAGACGAGCGAGCCGACCGAGCTGCCACGCCCGCGCCCGGGCGGCAGCAAATGGCGCGGGGAATCGCGCCCGCGCACCTCGACGGCGACTCTGCGCGCGAGCTCGAGCACGTCCCAGTGGAGGAGGAAGAAGCCCGCGAGCCCGAGCTCGTCGATCAGCGCGAGCTCCTCGCCCAATCGCCGGCGCGCGAGCACGCGAGCAGGGTGCTTGTTCGGATAGCGCGCCTCGAAGGCCCGCTCGCACACTCCGGTCAATTGCACGACTGCTGGCTCAGGGCTGTCGGAGAAGTCCGGATAGCGGTAACCGAGCTCCTGCGTCAGGTCGAAGCGGAGCCGATCGGCGAGCTCGGCCGTGCGCGCGACGGCGTCGCGGTCGTCGGGGAAGCGGTCGACCAGCTCGGCGGGGGCCAGCAAAACGCTCTCGTGGTTTCCCCGTCGCTCGATCTCGCAGCCGTCGAGGGAGCTACGGCAGCGGATCGCGACGAGCGCGTCCTGGAGCGTCAGCCGGGAGCGGGCGTGCGCGTGCGGGTCGCCGGTCGCGATCGTCGGGACGCCGAGCGTGGCTGCGAGGTCGCGTAACAGTGCGTTCCGCCGCGTGTCGCCGCGCTCGTACGGACGCTGGAGCTCGACGAAGAAGCGGTCCGGGCCGAAGGCACGGGCGAGCCGGGCGGCGGCGTTCGGGTCGCGGACGGCAAGGCCGTGGCGAGCGCAGCCCGAGAGGCAGACGAGCCCCTCGTTCAGCTCCTCCAGCAGCGCCTGGTCGAGCGCGGGATCGAAGGGCGGATCGGACTCGCGCCCCGCCCGGCGCGTGTGCGCGTGCGCGGCGGTGACGAGCCGACAGAGGTTCGCGTAGCCCCTGGCGGTCTCGACGAGCAGCGTGACGTGCGAGCGGTCGGCGAGAGTGACCTCGGCGCCGGTGATCGGCCGAACCCCGAAGAACGTCGCCGCATGAGCGAACTCGAGCGAGCCGTAGAGCCCGTCGTGGTCGGTGAGCGCGAGCGCCTCGTAGCCGAGCTCGGCGGCGCGGGCGGCGAGCTCCTCCGGCTGGGATGCCCCGTCCAGGAAGGAATAGGCTGAATGGCAGTGGAGCTCGACGTATCGCATCCCGGCTTCCTAGGCCCCGGCGAGGGCGAGCGACACGCCAGGGAGACGCGCGCCCTGACGATCAAGGTCGGTCGCGAGGAGCTCGCGCTCGTCGAGTTCGAGCTCGAGCCCGGCTTCGAAGGGCCGAGGCCGCACATCCACAAGCTCCACGTCGATTCGTTCTACGTGCTCGAGGGCGAGCCACGGTTCCAGGTCGGCGACGAGATCCTGCGCGGCGGCCCCGGCGCCTACGTCGCCGCGCCGCCCGGCGCCGTCCACTCCTTCTCGAACCCCGGTCCCGGTCGCGCCCGCCTGCTGAACGTGCATGCGCCGAGCTGCGGCTTCCACGAATACGTCCGGGTCATGGGGCGGACCGAGGGCGAGCTCGACGAGGCGACGAACGCCCGCTACGACGTCTACGAGCTGGACTGAGTGGATCCTGAAGCGCGCTACGCCGAGCTCGCCGACGACCTGGCGGCGAGAAACGACGACGTCGCTCTCGGCCAGATGATGGGCATGCCCGCGATCAAGCGGGGCGGGAAGATGGTCGGCGGCTTCTCGCGAGCCGAGGGCGCCATGGTCTTCAAGCTGCCGGACGCGGGCATGCGCGGAGAAGCGCTCGCGCTCGAAGGCGCACACCTCTTCGATCCAGGCGGCAGGGGCCGGCCGATGAAGGAATGGGTCGTCGTGCCCGTGGCTCACGCGGAGCGCTGGCCGGAGCTCGCCGAGACCGCGCTCACGCTCCGCGCTGGGTAAACCAGCACTCGCGCTCCTCGTCGCGGAAGACGACGGCGTGCTCGCCCGTCTGCAGAACGACGTCGAAGTAGCGCCGGCTGATCGGCTCCTCGGTCCACCAGCGGTCGACCACGCGCCACTCCTCGCGCACGACCGCAACCGGCTGGCGGTTCACCTGCCACGGCGTCCCGTCGAAGCTCGCCTCGACGACGGCCGCACGCGGCTCGTTTATTCGTCCCGCGGAACGAACAGTGCGCGCGCTTCCGGGATGCGCGACCACGGCGCCACCTCGACGACTTGGCAAACGGAGCCCGTGCCGGTACTCACCCGCACCTGGCGCAGACCTTCCTTCAGGCGGCCGCCGAGCTGAGCGCCCTCGGCGGCGACGAGCTCGAGCTGGCTGCCGTCGTGCTCCGTCAGCTCGACGAGCTCGAGCCGGAGCTCGAGCACCGGCGCGGGCAGCTCCGCGAGCTTCGGCCCGAGCGCGGCGCGCAGCCGCTCCGGCTCCGCGGTCGGGTCGCGCAGCGTGACCGTTCGCCGCCAGGAGCCGCCGCTGACGAGTCGCGCGGCGATCGCCAGCTTGCGCGGGAACCGGCCTGCCCGCTCCGGCCGCGCGAGCAGCGCCGCCAGCAGCGCGGCGAACGCCCGCCGAAGGGTCAGCTCGTTGCCAATGGCCTCCGGAAACTCGAGCGCCTCCGCGATCTCCGCCGGCGGACGGCGACCGCGTACCCGCGCAGCCATGCCTCCTCTCGCCAGACCCCAGGCGCGGCGGCCGTCCGGCCCCAGTCGTTCGGCCACGGCAGCGCCCGGGAGCCCGGCAAGCTCACCCAGCCTCCGCATCCCGAGCTCGTGCAGCTCCGCGCGGCGGCGCGAATGCATCGGCACGAGCTCGAGCGGGAGCGGCGCGAGGAAGTCCCGCATCCGCTCGTCGGAGACGATCAAGACCTGCCCGGGACGCGCGACGTTCGCCGCCGCCAGAGCTGCGAACCGGCGCCGCGCTGCGCCCGCGCGTGGATCCCAGGCAGAACCGACAGCGGCGAGCGATCGCTTCAGCGCCTGCTCGAGCCCGCCGTAGAGACGCTCGACCCCGCGCGTCTCGAAGTACACGCAGCCCGTCCCGGCCGGGTCGACCGCGAAGCCGGAATCCTCGAGGCTGCGCAGGATCTCCTCCCACGCCCGCTCCGCCGCCGCCGGGTCCTGCTCGACGAGGACGAGGCCGGGGCACGTCGCGAGCGCCTCGCCGAGCCGCATCCCCGGCCGCACGCCGAGCGCCTCGGCCGCCGCGGTGACCGGTCCGACGAGCGGCTCCGACCCGGGGACGGGCGCAAGCGCGGCCGCCCGCAGCGAGAGCGCCGGCTGCTTGCGCAGCGCCGCGCGCAGCTCGAACCCGGGAATCACGATGCAGGCGATCATGGGAACGTATGTTCTACACGAACGTTTGTTCCCCTGTCAAGGACGGGGTAACTATCCCTTCACTTGACAGGGAGCCGAGTTGAACTTACCTTCCGCCCCGCATGGCAAGCAGGCGAGCGAGTTAGACGTCTCCGAAACGGTTGATGATCTCTTCGACGTAGTCAGCGATGTATCTGAGATCGCCTGTATCGAGGCGCCGCGCTCCCTTGCCGAACGCTATGCGCAGGGGCATTTGAGTGTTCACGCGCACCTCCAGATCGGGAGGTGCGGTGCGAACCCGGTAGAGCGGTGTGTCCTGTTCCAGAACGTCGCCAGGTTTGATAAGCACCTCAAGCTCCGCGCTTTCCGTAAGCCCGCTCACGTCCTCAGCCTTCGCTGCGAACCGCGACTGAGGTTGTCCCGTAGCTCGTAGAACTTGAGGTGGCGGTCCTCCCGCCTCGTCCGGTCGCGCAGCGACCGTGGCGAGTGCGAAATCGTCGATCGAGACAGGAGGAACCGCCATGAAGACCGTATCGCGGGAACAGGTCGG
>JBBSHO010000028.1:0-19313 GCA_038253005.1 Gaiellales bacterium | reverse complement strand
GACGAGGCCGTCGGGATAACCATGGCCGTCCCAGCGCTCGTGATGGGAGCGCACGATCTTCAGTCCCTCGCCCTGAAGGAAGCCGACGCCCGAGAGCATCGCCTCGCCGAGCACGGTGTGAGTCTGCATCCGGCGGCGCTCCGCGGCGCTGAGCGGTCCCGGCTTGAGCAGGATTCCGTCGGGGATGCCGATCTTGCCGACGTCGTGGAGGAGGAATCCGTACGGGGTGCTCGGCTCGTTCGCCACCTCCGCTCCGATCGCGCCGGCGAGAGCGGTGGCGTAGCTCTGGACGCGCTGTGAGTGCGCGCGCGTGCCCGTGTCCTTCGACTCGAGCGCGCTGGCGAGCGCCGAGACGGTCTCGAGGTAAGCGCTCTGCAGGAGCTCGCGCTGCCCGCGCTCGAGCTCGAGCATGTGCCGGAGGTCGCGCGCGTAGAGCAGCAGCTCCTCGTCGGGGCTCCCGGCCCGTTTCTTCGTCGCACGGAACGGCACGCCGTACAGGCCCCCCGCGAGGCGCTCCGCCGCGGCGAGCAGCTCGAGCGGGCTGAACGGCTTGCTGGATGAACGCGTCGGCGCCGGCCTTCTTCGCCCCGGCGATCGTTCCGCCCTCGGAGCCCGTGAGCAGGATGATCGGGATCTGGCGCGTCCTCGGGCCGCTCTTCAGCTCGCGGCAAAGCTCGAGGCCGGTCGTCCCGGGCATGTTCACGTCCAGCACGAGCACGTCCGGCCGCGACGCAGCGATGCGCTTGCGCGCAGCCTCGGCGCTGTCCGCGTCGGCGACCTCGACGTCGGCGCCCTCGAAGGTCGTCCTCAGCAGCATCCGGAGCGCGGGATCATCGTCGACCAGCAGGATCCGCAAGATTCGAGACCTCCCTTTCCCGTACCTGTCTCCGGTTGTCGGCAGGAGCTGCACCAAACTTGAGCCTCCGTTGAAGTGACTCGTGCGGCGCCGAAAACCTGCGCTCAGGCGTACTCGTAGAAGCCCCGGCCGCTCTTCCGACCGAGCCGGCCGGCCTCGACCTGCTCGCGCAGGAGCGGGCAGGGCGCATAACGGTCGTCGCCGAGACCGTCCTCCAGGACCTCCATGATCGCGACGCAGGTGTCCAGGCCGATCAGGTCGGCGAGGGCGAGCGGGCCGAGCGGATGCGCGAAGCCGAGCTTCGCGATCGTGTCGATCGCCTCGGCCTCGGCGACTCCGTCGTGCAGCGCCCAGACGGCCTCGTTGATGAACGGCATCAGGATCCGGTTGGAGACGAAGCCGGGGCAATCATTGGCGACGGCCGGCGTCTTCCCGAGCTCGCGCGCCAGCCCGGCGATCGCGTCGGCGGTCTCGTCGGAGGTCTCGCGGCCGCGGATGATCTCGACGAGCTTCAGCACTGGCACGGGATTGAAGAAGTGCATGCCGATCACCTTGTCGGGCCGCCCGGTCGCCGTAGCGAGCGACGCGATCGGGATCGAGGACGTGTTCGACGCGAGCACAGCCTCGGGCGGCAGGGTCGCATCGGCGCGGCGGAAGATCTGCTCCTTCACCTCGGCGTCCTCGACCACGGCCTCGATCATCAGGTCGGCCGGGACGAGCTCGTCCACCGGCTCGACCCGGGCCAGCACCACGCTGGGCTCGCCGCCGCCCTTCTCGGCGAGCCGAGCCAGGCTGCGCCGCATCGTCTCGAGCCCGCGCTCGACCGCGCCGGGCGCCGCGTCGTGCAGCGACACGCGCCGTCCCGAGGCTGCGACGACCTGAGCGATCCCGCCACCCATCTGGCCGGCCCCGACGACGAGGACGTGCTCGAACCTCACGGGCAGGAGGCGGAGCCCTCGCCGACCACTATCCCCCTCGACCCGCTCGAGCCCAGAGCGCAACGCAACGCCTGCGCACCGAGGAACACCAGGTAAGCAGCGCCTACGGCTCTGACGGCCAGGAAGGCCGGTTCTGACGCGAGGAGAACAGCCGCGATACCCGCGCTCGTGGCGATCGTCCACGTCGCCTGGCCCGTCGCGACTCCCAGAGCCGTGAACAGACCGCTCCTCCGCCCGCCGAGCAACGTGTTCCGGATCGTCAGCGCCGTATCGGGCCCCGGCGTGACGATGACGAGTACGGAGACGCCCAGGAAGGCTCCGAACTGGCTTACCATTCGCCAGGAACCCTATTCCTCGCGCGGCGCGCCAGAGACACCTACGCTGCCCGCGCTCCAGTGCGCTCCGCCTCTCGCCGAGCCCAAAAGCTCCTCGAGGTTGCTAGACCTCGAGGAGCAACGCGTCGCCCTGGCCACCGCCGGAGCAGATCGCCGCGAGCCCGAGCCCGCCGCCGTTTCGGCGCAGCTCGTAGATCATCGTCGAGAGGATGCGCGCGCCCGACGCGCCGATCGGGTGGCCGAGCGCGACCGCCCCGCCGTTCACGTTCACCTTCTCGGGATCGGCGTCGAGCAGCTTGGCGGAGTTCAGGACGACCGAGGAGAACGCCTCGTTCAGCTCCACGCGCTCGACGTCGCCGATCGTCTTCCCCGCCTTAGCGAGCGCACGCTCGCCGGCCCTCGCCGGCGTGCGCGCGAGGTAGGCGAACTCGTCCGCCACGTACGCCTGCGAGACGATCGTCGCGAGCACCTCGAGGCCGCGCTTGCGCGCGAACTCCTCGCTCGTGACGACGAGCGCGCCAGCGCCGTCGTTCACGCCGGGAGCGTTGCCCGCCGTCGTCGTTCCCTCCGCGTCGAACACGGGCTTCAGCCGCGCGAGCTTCTCGATCGACGTGTCCCGCCGCGGCCCCTCGTCCACGGCGAGCTCGCCCACGGGGACGATCTCGTCGTTGAACCTGCCCTCGTCGATCGCCCGCACCGCGCGCTCGTGGGAGCGCAGCGCCCACTCGTCCTGCGACTCACGCGAGATCCCGAGCTCGTGCGCCACGAACGAGGCCTGCTCGACCATGTGGCGCTTGTCGAAGGTGGAAGTGAGCCCGTCGTGGGTCATCAGGTCGATCAGCGTCCCGTCGCCGAGCTTGTAGCCGAAGCGCGCCTGCTTGAGCGCGAACGGGGCGTTCGACATCGACTCCATCCCACCCGCGACGATCACCTCGTGGTCACCCGAGCGGATCATCTGGTCGGCGACCTCGACGGCGCGGATCGACGACGCGCAGACCTTGTTGATCGTGTCCGAGCCGACCTCGATCGGAAGCCCCGCGCCGATCGACGCCTGCCGGGAGGGAGCCTGGCCGGCGCCGGCCTGCAGCACCTGGCCCATGATCACGTACTCGACCTCCTCGTTCTCGACGCCGGCCCGATCGAGCGCGCCGCGGATCGCGAGCGCTCCGAGCTCGGTCGCCTCCCTGTGGGCGAGCGAGCCGCCGAGCTTCCCGAACGGCGTGCGAACGGCGGAGACGATCACGGAACGTGTAACGGACATGGAAAGAGAGCGTATCGGCCCTTGACGCGGCTCCCGAGTCGCACCTACTCTGGGTCGGAGATGACTCTCGCCACTCGCAGCTGGGCCTGGTTCTGGCGCCACGAGCGGGGCGGGAGCCTGCGCCTGGACTGATCCAGGCCGCCACAGCCCGTTCCGCTCGTCGAGACCTTCCAGCCGGAGGGTCTTTTCGCATGCCCGCCTATCCGGAGGAGTTACCGATGTCCGTCGCACCAGGGATCGCAACCGACCTGATCACCCCCCTCGGCGCCGACCTGCGGCTGCGCGCGCACGGTCGCGCCTCGTTCCTGCTGGAGTCGGTCGACCAGGGGCGGCTCGGCCGGCACTCGCTCGTCGGCTTCGGCTCGCGCCTCTGCGACCTGTCCGAGGCCGAGGCGTGCGGAGAGCCCGTCGTCGGTCTTCTCTCCTACGACTACGCGGCGCGGCTCGAACCGACGGCGCCGCTGCCCGAGGAGCCGTCCGGATTCCCGGAGAGCCGCTTCGTCGTCCCCGAGACGCTCGTGCGCTTCGATCATGCGCTCGGCGTCGCCGAGGTCGTGCACGGAGACCGGGACGAGGTGGCGCGGATCTTCGCCCGCCCGGCGCCGCAGCCTCCGGCGGCGCGCGGTCGGCGCGGTTTGACGAGGCGCACCCCGGGCCGCGAGACCTACGAGCGAAACGTGCGAAGGGCCCAGGAGCACATCCGCGCCGGCGATGTCTTCCAGGTCGTCCTCTCACAGCGGGCCGAGCGGCCGACCTCGGCCTCGGGGCTCGACCTCTACCGAGCGCTGCGCCGAGTCAACCCCTCCCCGTACCTCTTCCTGCTCGAGCTCGACGGCGTCGCCCTGATCGGATCGTCCCCGGAGACGCTCGTCAAGGCGGAGGGGAGGCGGGCGAGCCTCAACCCGATCGCCGGGACGACGGAGCGCGGGCCGGGCGACGCCGAGCGGCTGCTCGCCTCCGAGAAGGATCGCGCCGAGCACGTCATGCTCGTCGACCTCGGGCGCAACGATCTCTCCCGCGTCTGCCGCCCGGGCACCGTCCGCGTCGAGCGGTTCCTCGAGACCGAGCGCTTCTCGCACGTCACCCACCTCGTCTCGGAGGTCGCCGGAGAGCTTCGCGACGGCGTCTCGAGCTTCGATCTGCTGCGCGCCTGCTTTCCCGCCGGGACGGTGTCGGGCGCGCCCAAGGTGCGGGCGATGCAGCTGATCTCCGAGCTGGAGCAACGCCGTCGCGGGCCCTACGCCGGCGCCGTCGGCTACGCGCTCCCCGACGGCACGCTCGACACGTGTATCGCCATCCGTACGATCGTTCTCGCCGACCGCGTTGCGCACCTGCAGGCAGGCGCGGGCATCGTGGCCGACTCCGAGCCGGCGGCCGAGCACGAGGAGTGCCTGCGCAAGCTCGCCGCCGTGGAGGCGGCGATCGACCTGGCGGAGGCGGAGCAGCGATGATCCTGCTCGTGGACAACTACGACTCGTTCACCTACAACCTCGCGCACCTGCTCGAGGAGCTCGGCGCCGAGGTGATCGTGCGCCGGAACGACGCGATCGACGCCGACGCCGCCGAGCGGCTGCGTCCCTCCCACCTCGTCGTCTCGCCGGGCCCGGGCTGTCCGGGCGACGCCGGCGCCGCGGTCGAGATCGTGCGCCGCCTTGCGCCGACGACGCCCACGCTCGGCGTCTGTCTCGGTCATCAGGCCGTGGTCGAGGCCTTCGGCGGGGAGATCGGGCCTGCACACAGCCTCGTGCACGGGAAGGCCTGTCGGATCGGACACGACGGGCGCGGGGTCTTCGCAGGCCTCCCGCCGAGGCTCGAGGTCGGGCGCTACCACTCCCTCGCGGCCACGGCCGTCCCGCGCGAGCTCGAGGTCACGGCCCGGGCCGAGGACGGCGAGGTGATGGCGGTCCGCCACCGGAAGCTGCCCGTCCACGGCGTCCAGTTCCACCCCGAATCGGTGTTGACGCCACTCGGCTCCGAGCTGGCGAGGAACTTCCTCGAAGGCCGATGATCCGCGCCGCGCTCCGACGGATCCTCGACGGCCACGACCTCTCGCGCGACGAGGCGCGGGAGGTGATGGGCACGATCATGCGCGGCGAGGCGACGCCGGCGCAGATCGGCGGGTTCCTCGTCGCGCTCCGCGCGAAGGGAGAGACGCCGGACGAGATCGCCGGCTGCGCCGAGGCGATGCGCGAGCACACCCTGCGGGTGAGGCCCGTCCGGGACGATCTCGTCGACACCGCAGGCACGGGCGGCGACGGCGCGAACACGTTCAACATCTCCACGGCGGCCGCGCTCGTTGCGGCGGCGGCGGGCGCAGGCGTGGCGAAGCACGGGAATCGCGCCGCCTCCTCGACGACCGGCGCGGCGGACGTGCTCGAGGCGCTCGGGTTCGAGCTCGTGCTCGCGCCGGAGCGAATCGAGCGGTCGATCGACGAGCTCGGCTTCGGCTTCCTGTTCGCGCAGGCCCATCACCCGG
Organism: Gaiellales bacterium; assembly: GCA_038253005.1. Taxonomy (GTDB): domain Bacteria; phylum Actinomycetota; class Thermoleophilia; order Gaiellales; family Gaiellaceae; genus 3-1-20CM-4-69-9. Next base: position 13,447 of record JBBSHO010000028.1, on the reverse strand, counting down.
CGATGAAGCACGCCGCACCGGTGCGCCGCGAGCTGGCGACACGCACCGTCTTCAACGTGCTCGGGCCGCTGACGAACCCGGCCGGTGCGCGCGCCCAGCTCGTCGGCGTCTACGAGCCGGGCCTCGTGCGGACGATCGCCGAGGCGCTACTCCGGCTGGACGCGCGCCGCGCCTACGTCGTCCACGGCGCTCACGGCATCGACGAGCTTTCCCCCGCCGGGACGAACCTCGTCTGCGAGGTGGCCGACGGGCGGGTGCGCGAGTATGCGCTCGATCCTCAGGAGCTGGGTCTACCGCGCTGCGATCCGGAGGAGTTGCGAGGCGGAGACGCAGGGCGAAACGCGACCGCTCTGCGCGAGGTGCTCGCAGGCGCCCACGGTGGTCACCGGTCCGCCGTGCTCCTGAATGCCGCCGGGGCAATCGCCGCGGCGGGACACGCGCACCACCTCCGGGAAGGGCTCGAGCTGGCTCGTGAGGCCGTCGACTCCGGCACGGCGGCGGCGCGGCTGGAGCAGCTCGTCGCCTTCTCGCACGCCGAGGCGCTCGCGTAGTGGGGCGGTTCCGCGAGGCCCTCGGGGCGCCCGGCCTCGGCGCGATCGCCGAGGTGAAGCGGCGCTCTCCATCCGCAGGCGACCTCCGTCCGGGCGCCGATCCGGCTCGTCTCGCCTCCCAGTTCGCGAACGCCGGAGCCGCCGCGATCTCGATCCTCGTCGAGGAGCGTTTCGGCGGCTCGCTCGCGGACCTCCAGGCCGCTCGCGCGGCGACGAGCGCGCCGCTGCTGGCGAAAGGGTTCTTCCACGAGGAGCTGCAACTGCTGAAACTGAAGGTCGCCGGAGCCGACGCCGTGCTCCTGCTTCTGCGCGACCTCGACGACCAGCGCGCGGCCGACCTCCTCTCCTACGCGCGCGAGCTCGGCGTGGAGGCGCTGGTCGAGGCCCATGACGCCGAGGAGCTGCGGCGCGCCGTCGACCTCGGCGCCGAGGTGATCGGGATCAACGCGCGCGACCTGGCGACGTTCGAGATCGACCGGCGCGCGCAGCTCGAGCTCGTGGCGGCCGCGCCGCGCGACCGCGTGATCGTCGCCGAGAGCGGCGTCGGCACGCGCGCGCAGGGCGCCGCGGCGGAGCTGGCCGGCGCCGACGCAATCCTCGTCGGCTCCGCACTGATGCGGGCCGAGGAGCCGGCGGCGAAGCTGATCGAGATCCTCTCGCGCCCACTCGTCAAGGTCTGCGGCCTCACCCGTCTCGAGGACGTGGACGCCGCCGTCGAGGCCGGAGCGGACCTGCTCGGATTCATCCTCGCCGAGGAGAGCCCGCGGCAGGCCCCGCGCGTGCTCGACGTCCCGGCCGACCGGCTCAGCGTCGCCGTCTTCGTGGGCGAGGCCCGCGATGCAGGAGCCGATCTCGTGCAGCTCTACGACGACGAGCCGGGCCGGGTCCGGGGCCGCGACGCCTCCCTCCTGCGCGAGGGCGCGCAGGTCGCCCGCGTGGTCGACCTCCCGTGGGAGGCGAGCGATCCGCTTCATCTTCAGCGTGCGGCGGCGGCGGAGGGACGCGTGATGCTGGCGGGACGGCTCGGCCCCGACAACGTGCGCGAGGCCATACGAGCCGTCCGACCCTGGGCGGTCGACGCGGCGTCGCGGCTGGAAGCGAGGCCCGGGGTCAAGGATCACGCGAAGGTGCGCTCGTTCGTGGAGAACGCGCGGTGACGACCGGCCTGTATGGGACGTACGGCGGCCGCTACGTCCCGGAGACGCTCGTCCCTGCGCTCGAGGAGCTCGAGGCCGGCTGGCGGGAGGCGCTCGCGGACGAGTCTTTTCAGGCGGAGCTGGACGAGCTCGGCCGGACCTTCGCCGGTCGCCCGACGCCGCTGACGCGCGCCGAGCGGTTCGCGCCCGACCAGCGGCTGTACCTCAAGCGCGAGGATCTCCTCCACACCGGCGCGCACAAGCTGAACAACGCGCTCGGACAGGCCGTGCTGGCGCGACGGCTCGCCAAGCGGCGGATCGTGGCGGAGACGGGCGCCGGCCAGCACGGCGTGGCGACCGCGACCGTCTGCGCACGCTTCGGCTTCGAGTGCGTCGTCTACATGGGCGAGGAGGACATGCGCCGGCAGCGCCCCAACCTCGAGCGGATGCACCTGCTCGGCGCGGAGGTGCGCCCGGTCGACTTCGGCAAGCGGACGCTGAAGGAGGCGACGAGCGAGGCGATCCGCGACTGGATCACGAACGTGGAGACGACGCATTACCTGATCGGCTCCTGCGTCGGCCCGCACCCCTACCCGGAGATCGTGCGCGAGCTGCAGGGGGTGATCGGCCGTGAGTCGCGCGCGCAGTTCCTCGAGGTCGAAGGCCGGCTGCCCGAGGTCGCCGTCGCCTGTGTCGGCGGAGGCTCGAACGCGATCGGCATGTTCGCCGGTTTCGTGGACGACGCGGAGGTGCGGCTCGTGGGCGTCGAGGCGGCCGGCGCCGCGAGCCTCGGCGCCGGCCACACGGGCGTCCTCCACGGCGCGCGCTCCTCGGTGCTCGCAAACGAAGACGGGCAGATCGCGGACGCCCGTTCGATCTCCGCGGGCCTCGACTACCCGGGCGTGGGCCCCGAGCACGCATTCCTGCGCGACTCGGGCCGGGCAGACTACGTCCGCGCGACCGACGACGAGGCGGTCGCGGCGTTCCGGGAGCTGGCGCGGACGGAGGGTATCGTCCCGGCCCTCGAGCCGTCGCACGCTCTCGCTCGCGCCCGCGAGCTGGGCGCCGACCTCGTCCTCGTCTGCCTCTCGGGGCGCGGAGACAAGGATTTGGCCGAGGTGCTCGCTCGGTGACGCTCCGTTCGCCGGGCGCACCGTCCCTAGCCCCCACCCACCCACGGGGTCACCTGAGGGTATGTGACCGGGGCGCACGGCGCTGTGTCGAAAGTGCGCCGATTCTCCGCACGTGAAAGGCCTGGTTATCTACCTTATGGCCGGGCCTGAGGCGCCGATGCTCGCGGAGGCGGCCGTCCAGGGCGGCGCCGACCTCGTCGAGCTCGGTTTCCCCTTCTCCGACCCGCTCGCCGACGGGCCGGTGATCCGCCGCGCGGCCGAGCGCGCGCTCGCGGCCGGGATGGGGACGCGCACCTGCCTGGACTGCCTCGCCCGGACGCGAGAGCGCGTCGACGCGCCGCTCGTCCCGATGACCTACTCCTCCCTGCTCGAGGCCTACGGCTGGGAGCGCTTCGGGACTGACGCACGGGCTGCCGGGGCGACGAGCATGATCGTCGCCGACCTGCCCGCGGGCGACAAGCCGGAGCTCCGGCGCGTCCAGCTCGTGGCGCCGACCTCCACCGACGAGCGCCTGCGACTCGCCGCACGGCAGACCGACGGCTGGCTCTACCTCGTCACGCTCACCGGCACGACCGGCGCCCGCGACGACCTCTCCCCCGCGCTCGCGGGACTCGTGAAGCGCGCCCGCTCTGCGACCGACCTGCCGCTCTACGCCGGCTTTGGGATCTCGACACCCGAGCATGCGCGCGCGGCGGCCGAGCTCGCGGACGGGATCGTCGTCGGCTCGCGCGCCGTCGAGGTGGCCGAGGAGGGGCCGAACGCCCTCCGGGAGTACGTTCGCTCGCTCCGCCAGGCGATCGATACGGCAGTCCCGGCGTGACCCTCCTCGTCCTCCTCGACGTCGACGGAACGCTCCTGCTGAGCCACGACGACCTGTACGTGGAGGCGAACCGAGCGGCCCTGACGGCGGTCTACGGCGCCGCGCCCGAGGGTACGGGCGAGCCGGGCGACACCGCACTCCACTAGGCTGACGCTCCGCGGCGCGGGCCTGGACGACGACCGGATCGACGCCGGTCTCGGACGCTGGTGCGCGGAGATCTCGGCGCGCTACCTCGACCTCCTCGCCGACGCCGACACGAGTGGCTGGGAGACGCCCGACCGTCTGGCGGAGACCCTGGCCGCCATCGAGCGGCCCGTCCTCATGACCGGGAACCCCGAGCCGATCGCCCGCGCGCGGACGGAACGGCTCAGCATCGGCCGTTTCCTTCGGCCCGGCCAGGGCGCATTCGGCTGCGAGGAGGAGCGAAGAACCGATCTGATCCAGCTGGCGCGCGAGCGGGCGAGCGGCTGGCCGGCCGAGCGGACCGTCGCCGTCGGCGACACGCCCCTCGATGTCGAGAGCGCGCACGCCGCGAGGATCCGCTGCGTCGCGGTCACGTCCGACAGCTTTGGACGAGAGGAGCTCGGCGCCGCCGACGCGGTGCTCGACCGCTTCGCCGAGCTCCCCGCTGCGCTTGCCCGGCTCGAGGCGCTCTAGCCGAGCGCGCCGTGCGGCAAGACGGCGTGCACGCCGCGCGTGCGGTTCACGACCTGGGTTACGCGGAGATCGACGACGAGGCTCGCCAGAGCCAGCGCCTCCCGCCGCTCGAGCCCGTGCTCCCGCTCGATCAGGTCGAGCATCGCCCCGAGCGCGATCGCGGTCGCCTCGTCGAGCGACTCGTCGAACCCGAGCGTGACCCAGCCGGCCGGAGTATCCGCGATCGGAGTCGCGAGCTCGAGATCCTCGCGAACGCGAAAGGTGAGGTCGAGCCGCTCGAGCGGACATTCGATCGCGAGCCCGGAGACCTCGCCGTCGCCCTGCCGCCCGTGCCCGTCGCCCGCGGAGAAGAGCGCGCCGTCGACGGGGATCGGGAGATAGAGCTTCGATCCCGCGACCAACTCCTTGCAGTCCATGTTCCCGCCCCAGACGCGCGGCGGGATCGTCGAGTGGACGCCGTGCTCGGGCGGCGGCATCCCGAGCACCCCGGGAAACGGTCGCAGCTCGACGACGCGGCCGTGCTGGTCGCGCCCCACGCCCCGCCCGGGATCGAGTGTCCAGACGAGGCGGCAGGTATCCCCTGTCGCGAGCCCGAGGCGTTCGTTGAAACCGTTCTCGAACCCGCCGCCGAGCGTCAGGCCCCAGGGCCCGGGCCGCACCTCGCCGATCTGCACCTCCAGGACGCGGCCCGCCTTCGCGCCGCGCACCTCGATCGGCCCGCACAAGGCGTGACCGCTGTCCAGCTCCGGGTCGAGCGGCTCGAACTTCCGCTGCTCGCCTGCGAGCGGCGGCGGCTCGAGATGCCATCCGGCGTCGAGTGTCGAGAACCGGACGGTGTCCCCAGGGTCGATCGCAAGTACGGGCGCGAGCTCGCGCGAGAAGTGCCCGTGCAGCGTGCGGCGTTCTGAGACGAGCTCGTACAGGGCCGGAGCGGTCTAGCGGCCGACGTCTTTGCGGACGCGCTCCATCCGCCGCCGCTCGGCGCGGTTCCGCGGCGTCGGCAGCGCGCCCTGGTCGCCCGCCGCCTCGAGCCAGGCTCGCTTCTCGGCGGGCGTCATCCGCCCGACGGCCTGCTGCGCTCGCTGGGGATCCTTGTCTGCGCCGGCTCGCTCGAGCTTCCGGATCGCCCCGGCAAGCGCTGGGTTCTGCCGCTCGAGCGCGAGCTTCGAGCCTTTCGTGATCCAGCGCTCGAGGATCGGAACCTTCGTCAGCGTCGCGATGATCGGCTTCAGGTATCGCCCACCGCGAAGCCGCGCCAGGAGCGCGAACGCGCCGAGGAGTAGCAGCAGAGCGCCGAGGATGTACAGCGGGGTGAAGTAGACCCACATCGCAGGGAGATCCTACCGCGGCCCGTGCGCCGGCTTTGCGCTCGCACCGAAAACGGTCGAGGCGGCCTCCGAGAACGAAGGCCGCCTCCAGTGGATCGCCAACCCGTGTACGAGCTCCCGGAAACTGAAAGGGGACCAGTTCCCCCACGCGACCCATCGCCACCGTTCCGTTCCCGGGCCGTGCTTCAACAACATCGTCTTCCTATGGGACCTGTTTCACCCCCGTTCGAGGGATTCGCTCCGCGGACCCGAGGCCGGGGTCGCCGCCGCAGCCGTCGTTTGGGGATCCGCTGGACGGGGATGTAACGGGCGTGCTGAAGCGTCTGCTCGAGTTGCTCTTGCTGAAGAAGCTCTGGGATCGCTTCCGCCGGCCGAAGCGCGTCTAGCCCCGAGGCTCAGACCACGAGCTAGGAGCTCGCAATCACGACCTCTCCGGCCGAGACCTGCGGCGAGCTGCCCGACACATCGGGCAGGTTCTCGCGAATCCATGCCGCCGCAGCCCGGTTCGACTCCTCGGCGCCGCTCTCGTCGTCGTACACGCTGATCGACATCGCCCCGCCGTCAGCGGCTCGGATCAGATAGTAGGCACGGAACCGTCGATGTCGCCAACGAGGCGTTTGACCTCGCTTTCGTTCTTCACGAGCTCGTCAACCAAATCGCGGCTTCCCGTGTAGCTGCGGACGGTCGCGTCCATGAGTCCCTCCTCCGAGTAGCGCCGTTGGAACACGCACAGCGGCGTGCGATCCCGCTCGACAACCTGACGGACCTGCACGGAGTCTCGCAGGTCGCATGGCGCACGTCACCTCGCAGGGCCGTGTCGGAGAAACGAGCGCGGCGACGATCGCGAAGCCGATCGCGGCGACCGGAACCGGCCGTCGCATGACGAGCGACGCCCCAGCGACCCCACCAGCCGCTCCTCGGGGTGGCCGCTGTCGACGAGCCGCTTTGGCAGCAGGCGCACGCTGTTGATCCGTGTCCCGAGCGTCGCGAGCAGCGCCGGCAGCAGCGTGATCGCCGCGACTACGGACACCGCCGGGATCAGCATCCCGCCGCTCCCGATCGAACGGATGAAGGGCAGCGCAGGATCAGCATCGACAGCAGCCCGACGGCGACTGTCGAGCCGGAGACGATCACCGAGCGGCCCGCAAGCGCGTCGACCAGTACGAGGAGACGCGCGAGCTAGGGTTGACCTTCGCCGCGGCGGCGATCGCATCCTTGATCCCGGCTGCCTTCGTCACCTCGCCAGAGCTGTGGAACACGCCCACGAGCGGCGCCTGCTCGCCGGCGCCGAAGGTTCTGAGCGTCCGCTGGTTCGCCTCGTACGCCGAGTAGCCGGGAATCGAGAAGCTCTCGAACCAGCGCTTCGAGACCTGGCCGGCGGGGCTCGACGAGCCAGGCTACGCGGGTTCAGTCGACGTGCTGGACGGAAGCGTTTCGTCGGCCGCCTTCGCGCTGCGCTCGGCAGCCGCCGCCTCCTTCTTCTCCTGCTTCCGCGCGCGGCGCTCCTTGACCGCCCGCTCCCGCTCCAGCTTCGCCATCGTCGTCTGCCTCTTGGAACTCATCAGCCCTTCCTCTCTGTCGATCCGGCCCGGGCGCCAGTTCCGGGCACTTCACCATAGCCTGAAGCCGGGCCGGCGAGGGCGGAGCTACTTGCCGCGGATCATGTGATGGACCGGGAGTGGATCGATCGGAGGCGGCCCCTCCGCCATACCCTCGGAACCGATCACCTTCTCCACCGCGGAGCGCAGACGCGAATCTCGGAAGCGCGTGAACGCCTCTTCCGACTCCCACACGTCGATGATGCGGAGACCGCCGCCGTGCGCGCCGGCGACGTGCGAGATCAGACCTTCCGGCGGGTCGTCGCCGATCTCCGCAGCAACCCGATCGTACTGTTCAAGCGTCAGCTGCGAGTTGTCCTGAACGTATGCCCATGCCATTTCGGCCTCCTCTGGATGGTGTGTATCGAGCGACTGTCTCACATTCAGTCGCCAACCACTCGTCTCGTCGCGCACGGCCGCCGTGCCGCCCGACCGGCTGCTCGCGCCGTATCCGCCTAGACTGCCCGCATGTGCCGGAACATCCGAACACTCCACAACTTCGAGCCGCCGTCCAGCGTGGACGAGATCCGCTCCGCCGCCGTGCAGTACGTACGAAAGGTGAGCGGCATGCAGAAAGTCGCGCAGGCGAACGAACCAGCGTTCGAGCAAGCAGTCGAAGCGGTCGCGGGCGCCACCAAACGGCTCCTCGACGAGCTTGTGACCTCCGCGCCGCCCCGGGATCGCGAGGTCGAGGCGGCGCGGCGCCAAGCGCGTGCCGCCGAGCGCTTTGGGCGCGTCGCCTAGCAACGCCTCGGAGACGACGCCCGCCCGCTCGACGAGATACTCGGCCCCCGCGGCGACGAACTCTCATCGAGAACGGGTCTAATGTAGACCGAACGTCGGGCGGACATCGACTCCTCGAGGAGGCTAGCGTGGCAATCCCTGAGAAACCACACGCGCGTGGCAAAGTGAAGGCAGGCGACGTGACCCAGCGGGTCGGAGTCGAGGCGATCGAGGCGCGCGGCGTCGACGTCCCACGGCTGATCGAGAAGCTGATCGACGCCGCCGGCGCCGAGTTCACGACCTACTACTACTACACGATCCTGCGCATGTACCTGGCCGGCAGCGAGGACTACAAGGAGATCTGCGAGGACGCCCGGCTCGAGGACCGCGCGCACTTCGAGCTGATCACGCCGCGCATCTACGAGCTCGGCGGCTCGATCCCCTACGACATCCGCGAGTTCGCCGACCGGGCCGGCTGCCCCGACGCCTACCTGCCGGGAACCGGCGGCGGCAAGCAGACGCCGTCAGAGGACGGCGGCGGCCCGACTGCGGCCTCGATCCTGGAGGTGCTGCTCGAGGCCGAGCGCTGCGCGATCCGCACCTGGTCCGAGGTTTGCGACCTCACCTTCGGCAAGGACCCGCGCACGTACGACATGGCGGCGCGGATCCTGAACGAGGAGGTCGAGCACGAAGCCTGGTTCATCGAGCTCCTCTCCAAAGAGCGGGACGGCGTCATCCGCCCCTCCGGGCACTTCCGCCGCGGCGCGCCCGGCGAGGCCCCGTACTCCAAGAACGCTGGCTTCTACAACCCGTAGGTTCCACGTCCAGTTCGAGCTTCCCGACGGAAGCGCGCGCGCGGTCTGGTGCGGCGCCGAGGAGCACGTCCTCGCCGCCGCCCGCAACGCCGGACTCGAGCTGCCGAGCCTCTGCGAGCAAGGCTGGGACATCGCCTGCGCCTGCCGCGTGCTGGAAGGGAAGCTCGACCAGTCAGACGCCCGCCGCTACTACCCGGAGGACGAAGAGGCCGGCTTCGCGCTCATCTGCACGGCCAAGCCCCGCTCCGACCTGCGCCTGCGCACCCACCAGACCGCGGCGATGCGCGCCCACCGCGACCGGCACGGGTTACCGGCCCCGCGCGGAACCTGAAGCTGTCCGGGCCCCTTGTTGCGCCGACGGGCGGACGATGTAAGAATGGCAACGCCATTGCCCTGATGGAGATTCCCGGAAATCATGTCGTTCCTTCTTCACTGCCCGAACTGCGGACTTCGCGACGTCAACGAGTTCGCGTATGCAGGCGAGGTTACGGAGCGACCGCGGGCGAGGCCGTCCGTGCGCGAGCTCAACGCCTACGTCTACTTCCGGCGTAACGCGGCGGGCGTACAGCGGGAATGGTGGCATCACCGGTTCGGCTGCCAGTCGTGGTTCCTCGCTGAGCGCGATACACGGACGAACGAGGTGCTGAAGACCGAGCCGCCTCGCCCGGCGACGGGCGCCGACGCGGTCGGGCCGCAGGAGACCGCAGCACCCGATACGCCGGCCGTCTGATGCGGCTTCCTCAGCAGCCGCAGGAGACGATCGACCGCTCGCGCACCGTCCGCTTCTTCTTCGCGGGCAAAACGGTCGAGGGATTCGCAGGCGAGACGCTGGGCTCGGCGCTCTTCGCCTCGGGTCGGCGCGTCTTTTCCCGGAGCTTCAAGTACCACCGACCACGTGGACTTCTCTGCTGCAGCGGCAACTGCCCCAACTGCCTGATGACGGTCGACGGCGAGCCGAACGTGCGCGTCTGCGTCGAGCCGATCCGGGAGGGTGCGCAGGTGCGGGCGCAGAACGTGCTCGGCTCGCTCGACCGCGATCTCCTGTCCGTCGTCGACCGCTTCGGAGGACCGTTTACGCCGGTCGGCTTCTACTACCGGACGATGATCCGGCCGCGGCGCCTGTGGCCGTACTACGAGCGCGGGCTACGGCGCGTCGCCGGGCTGGGAAGGCTGGACAGGCACGCCGCTCGGTCGCGCCGATTCGACGTCGAGCACCGGCGCACCGACGTGCTCGTGGTCGGCGGCGGCAGCGCCGGGGTCGAGGCGGCTCGGGCGGCCGCGGCCGAGGGGCGTAGCACGCTGCTGGTGGACGAGCGCCGCTCGCTCCCGGACGTGGGCGCGGGCGTCGAGGTGCTGGCTCCGGCACGCGCGCTCGGCGTCTACGAGGGCGGCCTCGTACCGGTCGACGCCGGGGGCGTCCTCCATCGTGTCCGCGCCGGGCGGATCGTCGTCGCGACCGGGACCCTGGAGCAGCCGCTGGTCTTTCCCGGTAACGACCTCGTCGGCGTGGTGTTGCCCGAGCTCGTGCGTCGCATGGTGGACGATTGGTCGCTGCGCCCCGGCGAGCGCGCCGTCGTCGTCGCCGCCGACGACGCGGGCGTCGCCGTCGTCGAGCAGCTGCGGCGAGCGGACGTTCGCGTCGAGCGCGTGGTCGATCTGCGCGAGACGATCCCGAGGACCCTCTCCGCGGCCGGCAAGGGCGGCAGGCTCCGGGCCGTCTCGATCGACGGGGAGGAGATCTCCTGCGACCTGCTCGTCAGCTCGGGCGGCCGCCAGCCTGCTTACTCGCTGCTCGCCCAGGCGGGCGCGCGCATCGAGCACGACGCCGCGCGCGGGATCTTCGTCCCGGCGGAGTTGCCCCCGGACGTCGAGGCCGTCGGGTCCGTTACCGGCGAGGTCGGACGGGCCGCCGTTCCGCCCGCGTCCTTCGCAGACCGCGCCAGCAAGTCGCGCTCCTTCGTCTGCGTCTGCGAGGACGTGACCGAGAAGGACATGCGGCGAGCCGTCGCGGAGGGCTTCGACTCGATCGAGCTCGCGAAGCGATACACAACCGTGACGATGGGGCCGTGCCAGGGCCGGCTCTGCCATCTGCAAGCGGTGCGTCTGTACGCTCGAGAGACCGGCGCCGGGGAGGCCGCGATCGGAACGACCACGGCCCGTCCTCCGTGGGCGCCCGTCTCGCTCGGACTGCTGGCCGGGCGCGGGCACGAGCCGACGAAGCGGACGTCGCTGCATCACCGTCACGTCGAGCTCGGCGCGACGATGACGTGGGCCGGCCCGTGGAGGCGGCCGCACTCCTACGGCGATCCCGCGGCGGAGGCGCAGCACGTCCACGAGGCCGTCGGCCTGATCGACGTGTCGACGCTCGGGAAGCTGATCGTCGAAGGCCCCGACGCAGCCGCGTTCCTCGAGCTCCTCTACTCGAACCGCTTCGCCGACCTGAGGACCGGCCGGATCCGGTACGCCGTGCTGGGCACCGACGGCGGCCGGATCATGGACGACGGGACGGTCGGCCGCCTCGGGGAGGAGCGCTTCTACGTCACCACGACCTCGACCGGGGCGGACACGGTGATCGAGTGGTTCGAATGGTGGAACGCGGTCTGGGGGATGGACGTCGAGATCGTCAACGTCACCGGCGCGCTCACGGCCGTCAACGTGGCCGGCCCGCGCTCGCGGGAGCTGCTCGGCCGGCTCACCGACGCGGACGTGTCGAACGAGGGTGTCTCCTACCTCGACGCGCAGGAGGCCTTGGTCGCCGGAGTCCCGTGCCTGATCTTGCGCATCGGCTTCGTCGGCGAGCTCGGCTACGAGCTCCACTTCGCCAGTCCGTACGGCGAGTACCTGTGGGACACGCTGCTGGCTCGCGGCGCCGACCTCGACGCCCGCCCCTTCGGGCTCGAGCCGCAGCGCATTCTGCGGCTGGAGAAGCAGCACATCATCGTCGGCCAGGACACCGACTCCGAGTCGAACGTGCTCGAGGCCGGGATGTCCTGGATCGCGAAGCTCGACAAGGAGGACTTCGTCGGCAAGTGGGCGCTCGAGCAGGTGCAGGAGCGCGGCTTCCGCGAGCGGCTCGTCGGGTTCGAGCTGGCGAACGGCGTCGTCCCGGCCGAGGGCGGTCAGATCGTCGTGGACGGCCGTCCCCGTGGCCGTGTGACCAGCGCGCGCCGTTCCTCCCAGCTCGGCCGCGTGATCGGGATGGCGTGGGTTCCTCCCGAGCTGGCCGAGGAAGGGGCCGTGCTGGAGATCAAGGTCGACGGGTCGCTCGAGCAGGCACGCGTTCGGCTGGAGCCGTTCTTCGACCCGGCGGGGGAGCGGCTGCGGTCGTGAGCGATCTTTCCTTTCTCAGTCCCGACGCCGCGCGGCGAGAGTCGGGGTTCGAGCCTCGCCTCGCCTCGCCGCTCGCACGGGCGCTCGCGGGCGCGCAGGGCGTCCGGGACCTCTCCGGGCTCGCGAAGATCGAGGTGCGCGGCGAGCTCGACGCGCTCCCGCAGGACGCCGACTTGATCCGGATCACGGCGACCCGCGCTCTGATCGTCTGCCCGTCCGAGCGAGGAGCTGCGCTGCGCCGCAGCTTGCCGGGAAGAGTGTTCGACCTCACCGCGGCGCTCGCCGGGCTCGAGCTGTGCGGAGAGCAGGCGATGCGCCGCCTCACGGATCTCGACCTCGAGGCGCTCCCGGCCGCGGGCAAGGTGGCCGAGGCGCCGGCGTTCGTCTTCCGAGCCGGCGACACCTTCCGCATCTTCTTCCCGCAGGAGTACGGCCACTACGTCGCCGAGGTCGTCCTCGACACGCTGGCGGGGCTTGCATGAAGGACGTCTTCCGGCAGAGGCGGATGTGGCGTCCGCGCTCGGAGCTGAAGCCCCGTTACGACGTGGTGATCGTCGGCGGCGGCTCGCACGGGCTCGCGACGGCCTACTACCTGGCGAAGAGCCACGGCGTCACGAGCGTCGCCGTGCTGGAGAAGAGCTACATCGGCTCGGGCGCCGCGGGGCGGAACACGACGATCATCCGCTCCAACTACCGCACGCCCGAGGGGGCCGAGTTCTACCGCCGCAGCGTCCAGCTCTACGAGCGCCTCGCCGGCGAGCTCGACTTCAACCTGATGTTCTCGCAGCACGGGCACCTGACGCTGGCGCACACCGACCGCGCGATGATCACCTCGGCGGAGCGGGCGGAGGTGAACCAGCTGGTCGGGATCGACAGCCGCGTCGTCCTGCCCGACGAGATCGCACGGCTCTGCCCCGAGCTCAACCTCTCGCAGGACGTGACGTGGCCGATCGTCGGGGCGCTCTATCACCCGCCCGGAGGCATCATCCGGCACGACGCCGTCGTCTGGGGCTTCGCCCGAGGGGCCGACCGCCACGGCGTCGAGATCCATCCGTGCACGGAGGTGACCGGCGTCGAGCGCTCGAACGGCCGCGTCACCGGTGTCAGGACGAACCGCGGCGACATCGCCTGCGACACCGTCGTCAGCGCGACCGCCGGCTGGTCGACGCTCGTCGCCGACCTGGCCGGAGTACCGCTGCCGATCACGACCCACATCCTGCAAGCCTTCGTGACCGAGCCGCTGAAGCCGTTCCTCGACGTGATCATCGTCTCGTCGCAGATGCACGTGTACATCTCGCAGACCGACCGGGGCGAGTTCCTGATCGGCGCCGAGATCGAGCCGTACACGACCTATCG
>JBBSHO010000027.1:0-20684 GCA_038253005.1 Gaiellales bacterium | reverse complement strand
ACTCAAAATCCGGTTCCCCTCGGGGAGTGTGGGTTCGAGTCCCACCTCCGGCACTAGAGGATCTTGGACAGGAAGCGCTTCGTGCGCTCCTCGCGCGGCGCCGTGAAGAAGTGCTCCGGCGTCCCCTCCTCGACGATCATCCCCTCGTCCATCATCACGACGCGGTCGGCGACCTCCCGGGCGAAGCCCATCTCGTGCGTGACGACGATCATCGTCATGCCCTCCCGCGCGAGCTCCTTCATCACGGCCAGGACATCCCCGATCACCTCCGGATCGAGCGCGCTCGTGGCCTCGTCGAAGAGCATCAGGGCCGGCTTCATCGCGAGCGCCCGCGCGATCGCGACCCGCTGCTGCTGACCGCCGGAGAGCTTGCCGGGAAATGTGTCTCGCTTCTCGGCGAGGCCCACGCGGTCGAGCAGCCGCTCGGCGTCCGCGACCGCCTCGGCCTTCGGGACCTTGCGCACCCGGAGCGGCGCCTCGATCACGTTCTCGAGCGCCGTCATGTGCGGGAAGAGGTTGAAGCGCTGGAAGACCATCCCGATCTCGCAGCGCTGACGGGCGATGTTCCGCTCCGAGTCCTCGACGAGCTTGCCGTTGCGCTCGCGGTAGCCGATCAGCTTCCCGTTCACCTCGATCCGGCCGCCGTCGATCTTCTCCAGGTGGTTGATGCAGCGGATGAAGGTCGTCTTGCCCGAGCCGGAGGGGCCGATCACGCAGACGGTCTCGCTCGGCTGCACCTCGAGCGAGACGCCTTTCAGCACCTCGAGGCGGCCGAACCGCTTGACGACCCGATCGGCCCGAACCACCGACGCGGCGCTCATCGCGCCGTCCGCCCGAAGAACCGGCCCGGTACCGGCGTCCAGGCCTCGCGCACGCGCTCCCAGAACGAGAGCTCCTCTCCGCGCTCGCTGGCGGCGAGGCGCCCCTCGATCCAGGCCTGGATGATGCTCCAGATCGTCGTCAGGACGAGGTACCAGAACGCGACGGCGGCAAAGTACTCAGACGGCTTGAACGTGGTCGAGTAGCGGATCTCAGCGTCGGCGAAGAGCTCGTAGACGCCGATGAAGAAGAGCAGGGACGTCGTCTTCAGCATGTTGTTGAACTCGTTCCCGAGCGGCGGGACGATTACCCGGGCTGCCTGGGGTAGCACGATGCGCCGCATCCCGAGCCGATTCGGCATCCCGAGCGAGCGCGCGGCCTCCATCTGCCCCCTGTCCACCGACTGGATCCCGGCGCGGACGATCTCGCTCATGTAGGCGCCCTCGTTGATCGAGAGCGCCACGATCCCGGCGACGATCGCTCCGCTGATCGAGAAGGCGCCGAAGCTGACGGTGCGCGGGAAGAGGTCGACGCCGAGGAAGAGGTTCGCCCCGAAGTAGATGAAGAAGATCTGAACGATCACGGGCGTCCCGCGGATCAGGAGCACGTAGCCGCCGCCGAGCAGCTTCAGGGGCGGGAAGCGCGACATTCGCATCAGGGCCGAGACGAGCCCGAGCACGACGCCGAGGGCCTGCGCGATCACCGCGATGTAGACCGTCCGCCAGAGTGCGAGCGCGAAGACATGGTCCGGGTGGAAGATCCGGCGCCAGAAGATGTGCCACTCGAAGGCGGCGACGATCATGTCTTCGCTACTTCTTCAGCGCGGCCGAGCTCAGGTGCCACTTCCCGAGGATCTTCGTCATCGTCCCGTCGGAGTACATCCCGCTGATCGCCTGCTTCACCGCGGTCTGGAGATCGGTGTCGCTCTTGCGGATCGCGATCCCGACGGGGATCGGGTTGATCGGGCTTCCACCGAACGTAAACGACGCGGGATCCTTCTGGATGTAGTACGCGACGACCGGGGCGTCGCCGAAGTACGCGTCGACCTTCCCGGTCTTCAGCGCGTTGGCGGCGTCGGTGTCCTTCGGGAACGTGACGACGTCGATGGCCTTCTTCCCCTGGCCCTCGAGCGTCTTGCTCTGCTGATCGAGGAAGTCCTTGTTCGTCGTGCCGACCTCGACGGAGGCGCTCTTGCCGGCGAGGCTCGGGATGCCGGTGATGGCCTGGGGGTTGCCCTGCTTGACCATGAAGGACTGGCCGACGGAGATGTAGTCGACGAAGGCGACCTGCTTGCGCCGCTCGGGCGTGTCGTTCATCCCGCTGATGATCAGGTCGCACTTCTTGCCCAGCAGGGCGGGGATGATCCCGTCGAAGCCGGTGTTGTCGAACTCCGCCTTGACGGCCATCCGCCTCGCGATCTCCGTGCCGATGTCGATGTCGGACCCGATCGGCTTCGTGCCCTGGAACGACTCCTCGGGCGGGTAGGTGATGTCGCTGCAGAAGACGAGCTTGCCCGCGCTCTTGATGCTCGACGGCGCGGTGACGTTGGCGGTCGCGCCGCCACTCGCTCCGGTCGCCGTGCCGGCGGCCGTCGTGACGGAGGACTTGCTGCCGCCGCCGCAGCCGGCTGCCGCGAGGGCCGCGCCCACGAGGAGGATCGACGAGACGGAGTAGGTCAGGCGTCGCAGGTTCATGGTCGATCCTCTCTCGCTCGCGGAGTCGTGACGCTTCATCGTAGACCGGTCGGGTCGCGAGAACCAGGGCAGCCTCTCAAACGGCGGGCCTGAGGGGAACGTAGGGCGGAGCGAGGAGGAAGCCGATCCGCGGCGGCCGGCCGGTCCAGCCCCGGGCCATCGCGAGGGCGGGCGCGACGCCGTGTGCGGGGACGAAGCCGAGCTGGCGGGCGGCGCCTGCGTCCCGGCAGCCGGCCACGATCACGTGCCCGAGTCGGCCGAGGGCGGGCTGGCACGCTTCCCAATCGGCGAACGGCAGCAGGGGGTGGCAGCTCCGGCCCGCGCGGTAGGAGGAAAGCACGCGCTCGTCGCGGGCGGCGTCCGCCTCGGCCGCGGCGAGCGCCTCGGGGTCTGGGCCGGAGCGGGTCGCGGCGAAGAACGCGCGGTAGGGCTGCTGGGTCGGGTGGCTGAAGTGGCGCTGGAAACGGTGGAGGAGGATGGCCGTCCCGCCCTCGGAGAGTGGGAAGGCGTCGCGCCAGAGCCGGAGGGCGAGGCCGAGACCGAGGTACGCGCCGAGGAGCGGATTCGGGCGCTCGCGCGGGAGGTACGGCGTCGTGCGCGGCGTCCCGATGCAGATCGCGTCGAGCTTTCCGTCCAGCGTCGCCGAGCGCAGCTCGATGCCGCGGAGGAGCGCCTCTGCGTGGGCGACCGACGGTGGCCCGCCGAAGGCCGCGGCGGCTGTGCGCGCGATCGGAAGCGATCGCAGCACTTGGGCGCGCAGCCCGCCCGGCAGGAGCCCGAAGAGGATCCGAAGCGGCGAGCCGGCGATCCGGTCGAGAGCCTCGGTCTCGTAGGGGTAGCCGCGCAGCGTCCCGGTCAGCCGGGGGTGGTTGAGCACGAGCGAGGCGCCGATCAGCGGAACGCGGCGCGCGAGCGCGCGTTCCAGCTCGATGCCGGCGCGCCAACCCTGTGAGGCGGAGGTCTCGAGCAGGGAGTAGCCGCCGGCGGCGCGGATCGTCTCGGCCCCGGAGGCCGCGACGAGCGCCGCGGGGCCGCCGTGGAGGACCGTTTCGGCGGCGGTGACGAGCAGGACGAGATCCGTTCGGACGAGCGTGGGATGGACGCGAACGGGCGCCCCCGCCGCGGACCCGACCTCGAGGAGCTCGTCGCTAGCGGCGTCGTGGACCTCGACGTGGCCGTGAAAGCGGCGGGCGAACTCCGGGGAGACGAGACTCTCGAGCTGGTCTTGACTCGACCGGCGCGCGAGGCCGCCCGCCACGAGCAGCGTCTGGTAGCCGCTCGGGACACCGAGGCGCTCGAGCTCCTCCACGGCGGCCGCGATCGCCTCCTGACGCGGGTCGCGCTCGACGCTCGGTAGCGGAAGCGCCGGCGGCTCGACCACGATCGTCGCCCGGCCGCCGCGGCGCACGAGCGCCTCGAGCGGCTTGCCGGCGAGCGGAAAGCGGAGCGCGTCGCGTACGGCCGCACCGACGTCTGCGACCCCGTCGCCCGGCGGCGGCGGCCGCAGCACGACGGCGTCGTCGCCCGCGGTCACGACGACGATGCGCGACCCGGCGAGGAGGGGAACCCGTGGCACCGCCGTAGTCAAGCAGCGCTTGCGGCGGCATAGACTCGAAGCGTGTCGCCGAAGACCCTGACAGGCGCCGAGCTGGAGCTCGACGACGGGCCCGCGCGGGAGTCCGAGCTCTTCCTCGTCGACGGAAACAACCTCGCCTACCGTGCCTTCTTCGCGCTGCCCGAGGAGCTCGCGACGAGCGAGGGGTTCTCCACGAACGCCTTGCTCGGGTTCACGAACATGCTCTTCAAGCTGCTCTCCGACTACCGCCCGAAGGGCGTCGCGGTCGCGTGGGACACGCGACCGGTGCACCGCGCCGAGCTCTCCGAGGCGTACAAGTCCGAGCGGCGGCCGATGCCGGATCTCCTGCGCGAGCAGTTCCCCTACCTCCGCCCGATCGTCGAGGCCTTCGGCTACCGCAACCTCGAGTTCGAGGGCTGGGAGGCCGACGACGTGATCGCCACGCTCGCGACGCAGGCGGACGAGGCCGGCGTCAAGACCTGCGTCGTCTCGACCGACCGGGACGCGTTCCAGCTCTGCTCCGAGAACATCTGCCTGATGATGACTCCCCGAGGGGTCTCGGACGTCAACGTCTACACCCCCGAGCGTGTCGAGGCCCGCTACGGAATCCGGCCCGAGCAGATCCCGGATTTCATCGGCCTGAAGGGCGACAGCTCCGACAACATCGCCGGCGTTCCCGGGATCGGGGACAAGACGGCCGGTCAGCTCGTCGCGCAGTACGGCTCGCTGGAGGGCGTGCTCGAGCACGTCGACGAGCTCTCGCCGGCACGCCGGAAGAACATCGCCGAGCACGCCGACCAGGCGCGGAGCTCGAAGGTGCTCGCGACGATGCGCCGCGACCTCGAGCTCGGCTGCGATCCGGCGCAGCTCGTGCTCTCCCCGCCCGACCGCTCGGAGCTGAGGGAGATGTTCCGGCGCTTCGAGTTCCGGAACCTGCTGGGCCGGGTCGACCTGCTCGACGACGCGGTTCCCGCCGCCGCCCCGGCGAAGGCGGACGCGACCGAGGTGAGCTGGTCCGAGGCTGCCACGTTCCCCGAGCGGACGCGCGGACGGGTCGCGCTCGCGATTCGGGACGGCCGGTACGCGCTCGCGACCGCGGAAGGCGTCCTCGTCGGCGAGTGGCGGCCCGAGCACGAGCGGCGGCTGGAGGACGCGGAGGTCGTGGCCCACGACTTCAAGGCGCTGCCACGGCTGACGACGCAGCCTGCCGAGGACACGATGATCCTCGCCTACCTGATCGAGCCCGGCCGCCCGGCGTACGAGCTCGACGACCTCGCCGCCGAGTACGGGCTGGAGCCGATCCCGAGGCCCGAGACCGACGAGGAGACGGCGGCGCTCGTACGCCACGCCGAGATCCCGCGCCGGCTCGCGCGGACGATGCGCGAGCGCGTGGTCGAGCGCGGCAGCGACGACCTCTACACGCGCATCGAGCTGCCGCTGACCGCCGTCCTCGCCGCGATGGAGGACGCGGGGGTGAAGATCGACACCTACCGGATGGGCGAGATCACGGCGCGCCTCGCCGACCGCGTCGAGGAGCTCGAGGCGAAAGCGTACGAGCTGGCGGGCGAGGAGTTCATGATCGGCTCGACCCAGCAGGTCGCGCGGATCCTGTTCGAGCGGCTCGAGCTGACCCCGGGGCGTAAGGGCAAGACCGGCTATTCCACCGACGCTCGCGTCCTGCGCTCGATTCGGGGCGAGCACCCGATCGTCGAGGTGATCGAGGAATGGCGCGAGTACTCGAAGCTCCTGAACACCTACCTCGGCCCGCTGCCGAGCCTGATCTCCGAGGGCGACGGGCGCCTGCACACGACCTTCAACCAGACCGTTGCCTCGACCGGCCGCCTCTCGACGACGAGCCCGAACCTGCAGGCGATCCCGATCCGGACGGAGCTCGGCCGCGAGATCCGCTCGGCTTTCGTCGCCGAGCAGGGCTACCGGCTGCTGTCCGCCGACTACTCCCAGGTCGAGCTGCGCATCCTCGCGCACGTCTCCGGCGAGCCGAAGCTGCGCGAGGCGTTCGCGCGCGGCGAGGACATCCACACGACGACCGCGGCGGAGGTGCTCGGCAAGGACCCGGCCACGCTGACGAAGGACGAGCGGAACGTGGCCAAGATGGTCAACTTCGGGATCATCTACGGGATCTCCGCGTTCGGGCTCTCCGAGAACCTGGAGATCCCGCGAGAGGACGCGCAGGCGTATATCGACGCCTATCTTTCGCGCTTCCCGCTCGTCCAGGACTTCATCCAGCGCACGATCGAGCAGGCCGCGCGCGACGGGTACGTGACGACGCTCCTCGGGCGGCGCAGGCCGGTGCCGGAGATCCGCGCCGGGAACCGCCAGACGCGCTCGCTCGGCGAGCGGCTGGCCGTCAACTCGGTCATGCAGGGCACGGCCGCGGACGTGATCAAGGTGGCGATGATCGCGATCCACCGTCGTCTGCGCGAGGAGGGGCGCGCCGCCCGCCTCGTCCTCCAGGTGCACGACGAGCTCGTGCTCGAGGCGCCGGAGACCGAGGCCAGCGCCGTCCGCGAGCTCGTCCGCGAGGAGATGTGCGGCGCGTATCCGCTCGATCCCCCGCTCGCCGTCGAGGTCGGCGTCGGCGACGACTGGAACGAGGCCAAGTAGCCGTTTCCAGCCGGGCTTCGGCGTCGCCGGAGCCCGGCAAGACCCTGGCTATACTGACCGCCGCTCATGGCGACTGAACAAACCGAGCAGCGAATCGCCGGCGACGGCGTCTGGACCACCGGTCCGGACGGCGAGCTGATCCCCGATTACGACGCCACCTTCCCGACGATCAACGAGGGCGAGGTCGTCCACGGGACCGTCGTCCGCGTCGACAAGGACGAGGTGCTCGTGGACATCGGCTACAAGTCGGAGGGCGTGATCCCGGTCGCCGAGCTCTCGATCCGGCGCTCCGTGAACCCGGCCGACGAGGTGTCCGTCGGGGACGAGATCGACGCGCTCGTGATGACGAAGGAGGACGCCGAGGGGCGGCTCCTCCTCTCGAAGAAACGTGCTCGATTCGAGATGGCCTGGAAGGCGATCGAGCGCGCGGCCGAGTCAGGCGAGGCCGTCAACGGCCGCGTGATCGAGGTCGTCAAGGGCGGCCTGATTCTCGATCTCGGCGTGCGCGGCTTCCTCCCGGCGTCGCTCGTCGACATCCGCCGCGTCCAGGATCTGGACGAGTTCATGGCCAAGGAGCTCCGCTGCAAGGTGATCGAGCTCAACCGCTCGCGCAACAACGTCGTGCTCTCGCGCCGCGCCGTCCTCGAGGACGAGCGCAAGGAGATGCGCACGGCGATCCTCGACCGGCTGAACCCGGGTGACGTCGTCGACGGTCAGATCTCCAACATCGTCGACTTCGGGGCGTTCGTCGACCTGGACGGGATGGACGGTCTGATTCACATCTCGGAGCTGTCGTGGAGTCACGTCAACCATCCATCGGAAGTGCTCGAGATCGGCCAGGACGTCAAGGTCAAGGTGCTCGACATCGACCGTGACCGCCAGCGCATCTCGCTCGGCCTCAAGCAGACGCAGTCGGATCCGTGGCAGCAGGCGCTCGAGAGCTACAACGAGGGCAACGTCGTCGAGGGTCGCGTCACCAAGGTGGTCACGTTCGGCGCCTTCGTGGAGATCCTCCCGGGCGTCGAGGGCCTCGTCCACATCTCCGAGCTCGCGCAGCACCACGTCGAGAACCCGCGCGAGGTCGTCTCGCAGGGCGACGCGGTGGACGTGCTGATCCTCGAGGTGGACGCCGAGCGGCGGCGGCTCTCGCTCTCGCTGAAGCGCGTCGAGGAGGACGCCGAGCGCCTGCCGCGCGCCGACGGCGGCGAGTCCGTGCACCTGACCCCGCACCTCGACCTCTCGGAGGATGTCTTCACCGATTCCGAGCCGGCCGCCGACGAGGCGCCGCCGCTCGAGGAGACGCCCGCGGCCGAGGAGGAGGCTCCCGCCCCCGAGCCCGAGGCTCCCGTCGCGGAGGCTCCCGCACCGGAGGAGGACGCTTCCGCCGAGGAAGAGCCCGCCGCGGTCGAGGAGCCGGTCGAGCGTGAGGCCGTGAACGGCGGCGGCGAGACCGATCCGGCCGCCGCGGACGAGGCGCCGGCGCCGGCGGACGCCTCCGTGGCCGACGAGCACTGAGCGTCCCGTCTCGGTCGCCATCACGGGCGGCATCGGCGCGGGCAAGAGCGCCGCGCTGAGGGCGTTCGCCCGCCACGGGGCGGCGACCATCTCGAGCGACGAGATCGTCCATCGCCTCCTGCGCGAGGACGACGACGTCCAGCATCGCCTGGCCGAGCGCTTCGGCCCCGGCGTGATCGGCGCTTCCGGTGAGGCCGACCGGGGCGCGATCGCCGAGATCGTCTTCGCCGACCGCCGTCAGCTCGAGTGGCTCGAGGCCCTCCTCCATCCGAGGGTCGTGCGGGAATACCTCGCGTGGCGCGACGAGCTTCGTCGGAGCCAGGATCCGCCGGCGGTCTGCGCGACGGAGGCGCCGCTGCTGTTCGAGACGGGCGGTCAGACCCGTTTCGACGCGGTCGTCACCGTCACCGCGCCGGAGGAGGCGCGCACGGCGCGGGCGAACGTCGATCCGGATGGGCGGGAGCAACGGCTCGTTCCGGAGGAGGAGAAGGTGCGGCTAGCCGACTACGCGTACGTGAACGACGGCACGCTCGAGGATCTCGACCGGTTCGTCGGCGGCGTGGTCGCGGAGCTCGGCGGATGAGACGCCTCTTGACGGCGGCAGTCGTGCTCGCGGCGCTCGGCGCGACCCTGGCCGTCTTCCAGACCTCCAAGCCCGGCTGGTTCGATCGCCTTCGCTATCCGCTCGCCTACGCGGCGATCGTCCGCGGGCACGCGCGCCGCTACGACCTCGACCCGGCCCTGCTCGCGGCGGTCATCTACCAGGAGTCGAAGTTCAAGGCGGACGCGAGGTCGAGCTCGGGGGCGATCGGGCTGATGCAGCTCCTCCCGGGCACCGCCGAGGGAATCGCGGTGCACACGGGCGGCACGCAGTTCCGCGTCGGCGACCTCTACGACCCGGAGATCAACGTCCGCTACGGCTCCTGGTACCTGCGGCGCCTGCTGACCAAGTACGGAGACGAGCGGACGGCGCTCGCCGCCTACAACGCGGGCCAGCAGAACGTCGACCGCTGGCGCGCCGCCGGCGAGGGAATCCAGTTCTCCGAGACGCGCGCCTACGTGGAGCGGGTGGAGAGGCTGAAGACGATCTATCGCCGCGCCTACGGCTCGAAGCTCTAGGGCCGCTTCGGCGGGGGAGCCGGCGGGCAGCCCGTCTCGGAGCCCGGCACGTTCGTGACGGTGAAGCGTTGGCTCAGGGAGCCCGCGTTGCCGCGGATGTCCACCGCACGCACCGTCACCTGATAGATCCCGTTCGGCAGCGAACGCGTGTCGAGCTCCTCCGGCGTCAGGTTGTAGAGGAAGCGGCCCGGCATCAGCGCGAACTGACGCGGCCCGAAGCGCGGTGCGTTCTGGTAGGTGCCGCGCGCGTAGACGTTCCAGAAGTCGTCCGCGAGCGGCAGCGTCCCCCGGAAATCGACCGCGGTCGCTCCCATCACGATCGGTCCCGTAACCCGACGCACGAACCAAGTCACGAGCGCGGGGGAGACGGGGAAGCCCGCGAACGAGCCCGGCACCTTCAGCTGGGGCGTGTCGGAGGCGTCCGTGACGATCGACGTGCGGCCGCAGATCGCGAGGGGGTCGACCGCGTGCAGCGACGGCGGCGTCCGGAAGACGATCGAGGAGACGTGCGGCGCGACCGTGTCGCGGTAGGGCGCTATTCCACCCTTCGCGAGCGGGTTCGTCACCCGGTCGCCGCGGATCTCCGTCAGGTGGACGTGCCCGGCGCTCTTCATGACGTAGCCGAGCATCGTCCTGCGGGCGACCACCTGCTCGCCGTCGGTGACGAGCGGGACGAGATGGAAGTACTGGAAGCTCCTGTGGTCGCCGGTGGTCACGCCGACGGTGGCCGAGTCGAGCAGCTTCGCAACGCCCGAGACGACCGGGTAGACGGCGGTCCCGTCGCGCGCCGAGATATCGATCCCGTTGTGGAAGAGGAACGAGCCGGGGCCTTCGATCCCGTCCGAGAAGAGCGGGTTCTCGAAGATCGTGCGGGGATCGCCGAAGTTCGCGCGCACCGGGTGCTGCCTGTCGAAGGGTCGAACCGGCCACGGATACGGCGCGGCGCTCGCGCTCCCGCAGACGGCGAGCACGATCGGGACCAGGCAGAAGACGAGGCGGAGCCGCACGGGTGGTAGGACGCTTCGACGCGGAGCCGGTTAGTCCGCCTGCTCCTCCAGCTGGTTCGCCTTCGCGGTCGGCGCGGCGTGCTGGGGCGGGTCGCGATCCAGCAACTTCGCGAGCTACCCTTGGCCCCGTGCGCGAGCTCCAAACATCGGCCGGCTACCTGCCGACCGGCGACCAGCCGACCGCGATCGCCTCCCTGGCCGAGGGGATTCGGGCCGGCGACACGTTCCAGACGCTGGTCGGCGCGACAGGCACGGGCAAGACGGCGACGATGGCGTGGACGATCGAGCAGATCGGGAAGCCGGCGCTCGTGATCGCACACAACAAGACGCTCGCCGCCCAGCTCTGCAACGAGTTCCGGGAGTTCTTTCCGCAGAACGCCGTCGAGTACTTCGTCTCGTACTACGACTACTACCAGCCCGAGGCGTACGTCCCGCAGGCCGACCTCTACATCGAAAAGGACTCGTCCAGAAACGACGACATCGACAGGCTGCGCCACGCGGCCACCTCGAACCTGCTCTCCCGCGGCGACGTGGTGATCGTCGCCTCGGTCTCGTGTATCTACGGCCTCGGCTCGCCGGAGGAGTACAAGGAGCGCGTCGTGATGCTGACCGTCGGCGAGGAGCACGACCGCGACCTGATGCTGCGCAAGCTGATCGACATCCAGTACGCCCGCAACGACACCCTGCTCGGGCGCGGGAAGTTCCGTGTGAAAGGCGACGTCGTCGAGATCCAGCCCGCCTACTCCGAGACGGCGTACCGGATCTCGTTCTTCGGCGACGAGGTGGAGCAGATCACGCACTTCGACCCGCTGACCGGCGAGGTCTACGCCAAGCTCGACAACATCACGATCTTCCCGGCGACGCAGTACGTGACCTCGAAGCCGACGATCGAGCGGGCCGCCGACGAGATCCGGCACGAGCTCGAGGAGCAGGTGAAGCAGTTCGAGTCGAACGGCCGCATGCTGGAGGCCCACCGCATCCGCCAGCGCACCGAGTACGACCTCGAGATGATGCAGGAGCTCGGCTTCTGCAACGGGATCGAGAACTACTCGCGCATCCTCGACGGCCGGCCGCCGGGCTCGGCGCCGCACACGCTGCTCGACTACTTCTCGAGCGACTTCGTCATCTTCGTGGACGAGTCGCACCAGACGGTCCCCCAGATCGGCGGGATGTACGAGGGCGACCGCTCGCGCAAGCAGACGCTCGTCGAGCACGGCTTCCGCCTCCCCTCGGCGCTCGACAACCGGCCGCTGCGCTTCGACGAGTTCCTCGCCAAGGCGCCGCAGCTCGTCTTCGTCTCGGCGACCCCGGGCCCGTTCGAGCTGCGCCACTCGACGCGCGTCACCGAGCAGCTGATCCGTCCCACCTTCCTCGTCGACCCCGAGGTCGAGCTGCGCGCGACGAAGAACCAGATCGACGACCTGCTGAACGAGATCCGGCGCCGCGAGGAGGTGGGCGAGCGGGTGCTCGTGACGACGCTGACGAAGAAGATGTCCGAGGATCTGACCGACTACCTGCTCGAGTCGGGCGTCAAGGCGCGCTACCTCCACTCCGAGATCGACACGCTCGAGCGGATCCAGATCATCCGCGAGCTCCGGCTCGGGGAGTACGACGTGCTCGTCGGCGTGAACCTCCTGCGCGAGGGGCTCGATTTGCCGGAGGTCTCGCTCGTGGCCGTGCTCGACGCGGACAAGGAAGGTTTCCTGCGCGGGAAGACGGCTTTGATCCAGACGATCGGACGCGCCGCGCGCAACGTGAACGGCCGCGTGCTGCTCTACGCGGACAAGCTGACCGAGGCGATCCAGGGCGCGCTCGAGGAGACCGAGCGCCGCCGCACGATCCAGCTCGCCTACAACGAGGAGCACGGGCTCACCCCGGAGACGATCGTCAAGGGCGTCTCCGACATCGCCGAGTTCCTCTCGCTCGAGCAGCCGCACGTCCCGGGCAAGCGCCGCCGTGGCCGAGCGGAGGTGCAGGGCATGGGCCGCAGCGAGCTGGAGAAGCTGGTGATCCAGCTCGAGGAGGAGATGTTCGCCGCCGCGGAGGAGCTGCGGTTCGAGTACGCGGCGAAGCTCCGAGACGAGATCAAGGAGCTTCGGCGCGAGCTCGTGGCCGTCTCGGGCGCGACCGCCTAGCGTACGCGCAGCGAGAAGCTGCGTCGCACGGTCTCACCGCGCGATGTGACCGAGATCGCGCCAGCGAGGAGGCGGCCGTGCGCGCGCGCGGGGATCTTCCAGGCGCAGCGTGCGGAGCGCTCCTCGAAGCTGGAGCCGGCGTTGAGGAGCCGCGTTTTCCCCACGCGCGCCGAGCACGTCAGGGCAGGCGAGTCGAGATCGGCGCCCGACCGCTCGAGCACGACGAGCAGCGAGGTGAAGGTGCGCCCGGCGACGGGCTTTGCGGGTCGGTCGAGATAGCCGTAGATCCCGAGCTTCGGCGTCGTCAGCTCGCGGGGCCCACTCCCGTCCGCCGCCATCACGTAGATCTCCGTCGAGAGGAAGGACGCCCCCCGAGAGAACGCGATGCGCCGGCCGTCGGGCGAGAAGGCCGGCGCGTCGTCGTGGCCGGGATAGGTCGTCAGGCGCGCATCGCCGGTCCCGTCCGCGTTCATGGAGTAGATCTCGATGTTTCCGACCGGCACGTCCCGATCGGCCAGGAACAGGAGCTTCTTCCCGTCCGCCGACCACGATGGACGCGACTCGCTCCAGAACGCTCGCGGCCGGATCGTGATTCGCCGCTGGTCGGAGCCGTCGGCGTTCATCGCCCAGATGCTCGTCCGGGAGCCGTCGCCGCGGTCGCTGGCGAACGCGATCCGCCCGTCCGGACCCCAGCTCGGCGAGTTGTCCGACCCCGGGCTCGAGGTCAGCCGCGTCTGGCCGCCGCCATCCGCGTTCATCGCGTAGATCTCCGAGTTTCCGTCCCGGTCGCTGCGGAACGCGATCCGGTGCCCGTCTGGAGACCAGGTCGGAGAGTAGTCGGAGCCGAGGCTCGAGGTCAGCCGAGTCTGGCCGCCGCCATCCGCGTTCATGGCGTAGATCTGCAGACTCCCGTCACGGTCGCTGGTGAACGCGATCCGCCGGCCGTCGGGCGACCAGGCCGGGAGGTCGTCGTACGCGGGGCTCGTCGTCAGGCGTCGCGCGTCCCCGCCGTCGGCGTTCATCACGTAGATGTCGCCCTTCCCGTTCCGAAAGCTCGTGAAGGCGATCCGTGTCCCGTCAGGCGACCAGGCCGGCGAGTCGTTGCCCACCACCTGGATCGCCTGGGGCCGCAGAGCAGACGCCGAGGCCGCAGACCAGGCGGTGGCGATGACCGCCGCCGCCCCGAGGAGGATGGAAAGGCTT
This sequence comes from Gaiellales bacterium, assembly GCA_038253005.1. Classification (GTDB taxonomy): domain Bacteria; phylum Actinomycetota; class Thermoleophilia; order Gaiellales; family Gaiellaceae; genus 3-1-20CM-4-69-9. The sequence goes on along the minus strand of JBBSHO010000027.1, from coordinate 6,991 downwards.
CTAGGCGTTCCCGCAGTATCGCGAATCGACCGGCCACGACGGGTGAGAGCCGTAGACTTCGGTCGTGGGCGCCGTCCTCGCCGTCATGCTCTCCGGATTCATCACGGGCGCGCTCGCACGTCTCGCCGTGCCCGGTCCGGATCCGATGCCGATCTGGCTCACGATGGCGATCGGGCTCGCCGGCTCGATCGGGGGCGGCGTGATCGCCGCCGCGATCTTCGGCCGTCACGCGCTCACGGCGATCTCGTTCACCGGCTTTCTCTGCGCCATCCTGCTCGTGATCGCCTACCGGCGGTTCGTCCAGAAGCGGCCGATCACGGGCCCCGGGGCGCTCGAGTTTCCGAAGCGGGGCATCGGGATCGATCGCGCGCGCATGCGCCTCGGCGTGCTCGATCAGATGCGCAAGCGGCAATACGAGAAGCTCGCCGGCAGCTCAGACGTCAACGACCAGCTGAAGAAGCTCTCCGAGCTCCACGAGGCCGGGGTCCTGACGGACGAGGAGTACGAGGCGAAGACGAAGCGGGTGCTCGGGCGGTAGATCGCGCTCCGATCGTTTCGGGACGGCCCATCCGGGACAGAGGCGATACCCATGTGGATCATTGGACTCATCATCGCCGGCCTGATCGTCGGGGCCCTCGGCCGCCTGTTCCATCCCGGGCGCGATCCGATGGGGCTTCTGTTGACGATCGGGATCGGCATCGCCTCGGTGATCATCGCCGGCGTCTTGATCGGCCACCACGGATTCCTGACGTTCCTGTTCGCGGTGCTGATCGGGGTCGCGCTCGTGGCGCTCGTCGGACGCCTGATGGCAAACCGCGGCCGCGGCGCGCGGATCTAGATCGATTCGAGGGGCTCCCGGCCGCGCGGGAAGTCCCGCTCGGCGGTGAGGCCCCAACCTGCGGCGCGCCAGACGAACGTCTGGACCCGGAGCAGCTCCTCGGCGATCTCGTAGACGTGCAGTCCCCGCGCCTCGCCCTGGCGTCTCGGGCGCGGCTGGCCGAGCCCGGGCGCGATCGACACGACGACGCCGCGCTCGTCGCCGGTGGAGATCTCGAACTCCCGCCGCTCGCTGACCGCCGCCTGGTGGATGTGACCCGCGAGGATCATGTCCGCCCCGGCGTGGACGAGCGACGCGAGCACATGGTTCCGCCTCGCGACGGGCTTCTTCCGCGAGCGCCAGGGCGCGCCGATCAGGTGGTGGTGGAGGACGACGATCCGGAAGGCGCCGCGACCGGCCGCCGCGAGCCGCCGCTCCGCATCCGCGATCTGGGCGTCCCGGAGGCGGCCGGACTGCTGGCGCCAGGGCCGGACCGAGTTGAGTCCGACGACGTACAGCGCGGACGAGGAGAACGTCGGTTCGGTCGTCTTCCAGACCCGCTCGAACTCGGCGAACGTGCTGGTGAACCGGGCCGGAAACGCGTATGGGATGTCGTGGTTGCCGGGGATCGCGAGCACCGGGCGGTCGAGCGCTCGGAGGAAGCCGGCCGCGCGATCGTGCTGGTCCCGCCGGCCACGGTGCGTCAGGTCGCCGCTCGCGATCACGAGCTCCGGTCCGAAGCGCTCGACGAGCGCCGCCGTCCCGTTCGCGATCGCGCCGTCGTCACCCGCCCCGAAATGAAGGTCGGAGACGTGCAAAACGCGGGTAACCATGGCCGGAGCAGGCTATAGACTCACTTCCGTGACGGACGAATCCGCCGAGATCTTCGACGATCTCTACCTCGGGCTGCGGGCGGGCGGCGCGCTGCGCAAGCAGCGCCGCGGCGAGCCGCTGAGCACCGAGGAGCGCGAGGCGCTCGGCCGGTGGCAACGGCTCTCCAGCTGGCGCAAGGCCCTCGCGATCGGCGGCTTCGCGGTCGGCGCCTTTGGGCTCGGCTTCACCCTCGGCGGCCTCGTCTTCGGCCGCTGGCGAAACACCTAGCTCTCGACCTCCTTCGCCGGGAAGAGGACGGTCGGGACGTCCTCCCCCGCCGGGTCGACGTCTCTGAGGATCACGTCCACGAGCGTCACGAGCACCGCGGCGATCGGGATCGCGAAGAGGACGTAGAACCCGCCGAGCAGGATCCCCGTCGCCGAGACGGACATGAGGACGAGGAGCGGCGAGAGCCCGACCGCGTGTCCCAGTACTCGCGGCGTCACGACGTAGTCCTCCAGCATCCGGACGCCGAGCACGCAGAGGCCGGCGAAGAGCGCGGTGTGCCAGGAGGACGTGAAGCCGACGCCGATCGCAAGTGCGCCGGCCGCGAGCGGGCCGATCACGGGAACGATCTCGACGATGCCCGCGAAGCTCCCGATCAGGATCCAGTAGGGCAGCCCGATCGCCCAGAAGAGCACCGAGAGCAGCGTGGCCACGAAGGAGATCAGCAGGAGCTGTCCGCGGACGAAGGCGCCGAGCTTCGCGTCGATCAAGTCCCAGGTGTCGCGCAGCCGCTTCCGCTTCGGGCGCTCGACGAAGGAGGCGACGACGTCGACGGCCCGGTCGCGCTCGAAGATCCAGTAGGCGCCCACCGCGAAGACGAAGAAGATCCCGATCAGCACCTCGAAGGCGGTCTTCGTCGCCGACAGCGCGGGATGGACGAGGCTGCCGGCGCGGGGGAGGTGCTTGAGGCGCTTCTGGACGGCGACCAGGATGTCGTGCTTGATCCCGGTCGCGCTCTGCGCCTGGTGGCCGAGCTGGGCCCGCGTCTGCGGCAGGCTGCCGAGCGCGGAGCTGACCTGATGGCTGGCGCGCGGGACGACGAACCAGAGGAAGAGCGCGATCAGCCCGAGGAGCGCGAGGTAGTGGACGAGCACGCCGGCGCTGCGCGGGATCATGTGGCGGCGTAGCCACTCGACCCCGGGGCGCATGGCCGCGGCGATGATGAAGCCGAAGAACACGAGCGCGATCACGAGCTTCAGCTTCCAGAGCGCGAGCGCCAACACGACGATCGCGATGAAGACGATCGTCCCGACGGCGACGCGGCGAGCCGTTCCGGCCATGACCAGGGGTTCTACCCACCGCGACGAAAGCGGCAAACGCGATGGTCAACGGCAAGGACGAGCGCATTTGTCTCGAGGCGCGGCGGCACGGGATCGTGCTGGCGCTCCCGCTGCTGCGAGCGGCCGCGCTCGCCGGTCCGGGCGCGTTCTGCGTCGGCCTGGACTGGCCCGCCCCTGCGGTCGGAGCGGCTGCGCTCGCGCTCGCGGCGCTCCTCGCGCTGCGCGCGGTCTGGCGCTGGGAGCGGACGCACGTGGTCGTGACGACGGACAAGCTGTTCGTCGTCCACGGCACGCTCCGGCGAAGGGCGGCGGCGGTCCGGCTCGCGCGGGTCGGCGCCCTCGAGCTCGAGCAGACGATCCTCGGCCGGGTGCTCGGCTACGGGACGATCGTCGCGGGCGAGCTCGAGATCACGCACGTCCAGGAGCCACGGAAGCTGTACGGCCTCGTCGAGCGCCTCTGCGCTTGAAGAGGTCATGGGGGCGCCGTCCGCGCGGCCTGAACAGAACACTTGTTCGTCCGATCCGGGACGGCTAAAATAGCTCGGTATGGCCCAGGAAGAACTCGTCGTTCACGGCGCCCGGGAGCACAACCTCAAGGACATCACCGTCCGCCTGCCGCGGAACAAGCTGATCTGCATCACGGGCCTCTCGGGCTCCGGGAAGTCCAGCCTCGCCTTCGACACGATCTACGCCGAGGGCCAGCGCCGCTACGTCGAGTCCCTCTCCGCGTATGCGCGCCAGTTCCTGCAGATGATGGAGAAGCCGGATGTGGACTCGATCGACGGCCTCTCGCCGGCGATCTCGATCGATCAGAAGACGACCTCCCGCAACCCGCGCTCGACGGTCGGCACGGTCACGGAGATCTACGACTATCTCCGCCTCCTCTACGCCCGCATCGGCCGCCCGCACTGCCCGATCTGCGGCAAGCCGATCGCCGGCCAGAGCCTCGAGTCGATCGTCGACCAGATCCTGCGCCTGCCCGACGGGACGAGGTTCACCGTCAACGCACCGGTCGTCCGCGATCGCAAGGGCGAGTATCGGGAGGTGTTCGAGGAGCTGCGCAACGAAGGGTTCACACGCGTGAAGGTGGACGGCGAGCAGCGGCTGCTCGAGGAGGAGTTCGAGCTCGACAAGAAGTTCAAGCACACGATCGAGGTCGTCGTCGACCGGCTCGTGATGAAAGAGGACCTGCGCACCCGCCTCTCGCAATCCGTGGAGACCGCGGCGCAGCTCGCGGACGGCCTCGTCGCGATCGACGTCGTGGAGGGCGCGCCGATGCTGTTCTCGGAGAAGTTCGCCTGCCCGGACCACGGCGTCTCGCTGCCGGAGCTCCAGCCACGCATCTTCTCTTTCAACTCTCCGCACGGCGCCTGCCCGCGCTGCACCGGCCTCGGCGCCCAACAGGAGATCGATCCCGACTTGCTCGTACCCGACCCGACCGTCTCGATCGGCGAGGGCGCGCTCGTGCCATGGTCGGTCGGCAACTCCGGGTTCTACGAATCCGTGATCCAGGCGATCGCAGACCGCTACGAGATCGGCCTGGACGCGCCCTGGCAGGACGTGACCGAGGAGCAGCAGAACCTCTTCCTCTACGGAACGGAGGGCGAGCGGGTCTACATCTCGTACCGGAACCGGATGGGACGCCGGCGCTCGTACATGCTGGCCTTCGAGGGCATCGTCCCGAGCCTCCAGCGCCGCTACCGGGAGACCGACTCGTCCACGCAGCGCGAGCGGATCGAGGAGTACATGTCCTTCCGGCCCTGTCCGACCTGCAAGGGGGCGCGCCTCAAGCCCGAGGTGCTCGCGGTCACGGTCGGCGGGAACGCGATCCACCAGTTCACGGCCATGTCGGTCACGCGTGCGCTCCAGTTCCTGGGCGGGCTCGACCTGACCGAGACGGAGGAGTTGATCGGCGCGCGGATCGTGAAGGAGATCCGCGAGCGGCTGACCTTCCTCGACAACGTCGGCGTCGGCTACCTGGCGCTCGACCGCGCTTCCGCGACGCTCTCCGGCGGCGAGGCCCAGCGGCTGAGGCTCGCTACTCAGATCGGCTCGCAGCTCGTCGGCGTGCTCTACATCCTCGACGAGCCTTCGATCGGCCTCCACCAGCGCGACAACGACAAGCTGATCGGGACGCTCGAGCGGCTGAAGGCGCTCGGCAACACCGTCCTCGTCGTCGAGCACGACGAGCAGATGATGCGCTCGGCCGACTGGCTCGTGGACATGGGTCCCGGAGCCGGCGAGCACGGCGGCCACGTCGTCGCCGAGGGCACAGCCGCGAAGGTCGAACGGAACAAGGAATCGGTCACGGGCATGTTTCTCTCGGGCGAGCGGCGAATCGCGATCCCCGAGCGGCGAAGCGAGGACTACGGGTCCTTCTGGGTGCGCGGCGCCTCGATGCACAACCTGAAGGACATCGACGTCGAGTTCCCGGTCGGGAAGTTCGTCTGCGTCACGGGCGTATCCGGCTCGGGTAAGTCCACGCTCGTCAACGAGATCGTCTACAAGGCGCTCGCGAACAAGCTCCACCGGATGCGTACGAAGCCCGGCGATCACGCCGGCTGCGACGGGATCGAGTGCTACGACAAGGTGATCGACATCGACCAGTCGCCGATCGGGCGGACGCCGAGGTCGAATCCGGCGACGTACACGAAGCTCTTCGACCACATCCGCGAGCTCTACTCGCTGACGCCCGAGGCGAAGGTGCGCGGCTACAAGCCCGGGCGCTTCTCCTTCAACGTGCGAGGCGGGCGCTGCGAGACATGCAAGGGGGACGGGACGATCAAGATCGAGATGCACTTCCTCCCGGACGTCTACGTCCCGTGCGAGACCTGCCACGGGCGGCGGTACAACCGTGAGACGCTCGAGGTGCGCTTCAAGGGGAAGTCGATCGCGGACGTGCTCGAGATGTCCGTCGAGGAGGCGCTGGCCTTCTTCGCCAAGATCCCGAAGCTGCGGCGGCGACTGCAGACCCTCCACGACGTCGGGCTCGACTACATCAAGCTCGGCCAGCCGGCGACGACGCTCTCCGGCGGTGAGGCTCAGCGCGTGAAGCTCGCGTCGGAGCTCTCGAAGGTCGCAACGGGGCGGACGCTGTACATCCTCGACGAGCCGACGACGGGCCTCCATTTCGCGGACATCGAGAAGCTGCTGGAGGTGCTCCAGCGGCTCGTCGACACCGGCAACACCGTGCTCGTGATCGAGCACAACCTGGACGTGATCAAGCAGGCGGACTGGTTGATCGACCTGGGCCCGGAAGGCGGCGAAGCGGGCGGCGAGGTGATCGCGAGGGGCACGCCCGAGGACGTGGCGGGGGTGGGCGAGTCCTTCACCGGCCAGTTCCTGCGCGGGGTGCTGCCGAAGCGCGCCGTCGTCGCGGCCTAGTCGCTCAGGCCCTCCGAGCCGGGCGCGGCGTCCGCCCCCAACGCCCGGTGCCAGGCACTGTTAAGAGTCGTTCACGCCGCGGCGACGGCCGGACGAGCGCCGTCCTCGACGAAAGCCAGGAGCCTGGCCTTCGCGGTCTCGACATCATCACCGAAGTGGACGAGCGACGATCGAGGCCTGAAGAACGATGGGGCCCGGGACGAGCCCGAGGGTGCAGGCGTAGCTACCCCATCGCCACTCCTCGGGGTACAGGCAGAGACCGGCCCGGACGGGATTCAGCGCGACGTATCGGAGGGCCTCGAGGAGATGTGGGTCGGAGGCGACGAGCGTCGCGCTCGAACAGATGCCCGCGCCGGCCGTGGCGGCGATTGAACGATCTGGCATAGAGCCCGTTCAACCGTTCCATCGCGGCGGCGAGGTCGGCTTCCTGCGTCTCGACCACGAGGTGATAGTGCGTCGTCATCCAACAGAACCCCTGACAGACCCAGCAATCGATGTCGACGGTATGCGTGACGTCGCCGAGGTCAAGAGCCTCGCGGCCGATTGGCACGAAATCGTCACGGTGCCAGGCACTGTTAACGAGGCACTGTTAAAGGTCACCGCCATGCCGCGGCCGAGCGGATAGTGCTGT
>JBBSHO010000026.1:0-20761 GCA_038253005.1 Gaiellales bacterium | reverse complement strand
TGATGATGGTTCAGTCCGGAGCATCGCTACTGACCCTGCTGCTCGTCGCGGCCAGGGCCGTCAACATCTTGACCTGAGCGGGACCTGCGCGGGAGACGCGCTAGTGGGCTCGGTCGACCTCGCCGTGCAGCTTCTGGGTCTTGATCATCGCCTGGTTCGTGCGCTCCGCGAGCAGGCGGAATCCACTTTGCAGAACCGGTATCGCGGGCTCACCGTCAGGCTCGCGGGCGCGCGTGAGCATGGCGAGACCGGCGAGGCCCGCGAGGAAACCGCCTCCACGAGCGCGTAGTCGCCCGGGGCTGACGGCGAAGGCGGCGTCGATCCGGCGCCGGGCCAGCGCCAGCGGTCGGCCGGCTCTTCCGATACCGCTTGCTCGGTCTTCCGCGCATCAGGCGTCATGCGGAGAGACCGTACCCGGGCCGCGCTTCCTGAACCGTCGCCGGCATCGCTAGCGGCGGCTGCGTCGTAGAAGGCGAACGACGCCCCGGCCGGCGAGCTCGAGCACGTACCGGTAGCGCGCGAGCGGCCCGACGCCGCAGCTCAGGTCGGGATCGTCGGCGGCGCACCAGGCCGCGACGCGCCGGCCCAAAGGCTCAGGCGTGCCCGTGCGCATGCTTGCCCTGCCCTTCCATCGGCTTGTTCATCATCTTCAGCATCGGGAGGCCGCCGGTGCGGACGAAGCGCCAGAGGAGCGCGCCGGCGAGTGCGAGGAAGACGATGTTGAGGATGGTGTCGTAGTTCCAGGTGACGCTCGCCTGGACGACCTTGGCGTTGCGCGCGGTCCGCTCGATCCCCACGCCCTGGAAGAGGAACTCGACGGCGAGCCCCGCGAGGACCATCGTGGCGTAGAAGGTCGCGAGCAGGAAGCCGGCCATCCGCCAGCCGTAGTAGCGGCGGTAGATGTCGAGGACCGGCAACACGATCAGGTCGGCGAAGATGAAGGCGAGCACGCCGCCGAAGCTGATGCCGCCGTTCCAGAGCACGGCGGCGAGCGGCACGTTTCCGACCGAGCAGACGAAGCTAACGATCGCGACGAGCGGGCCGATCACCGGCCCCCAGAATTTGGCGACGCTCGGATGGCTGGTGAGAAAGAGCGCGCGCCAGGCGGAGTCGGGCACCCAGGCTGCGAGCGCGCCGGCGATCAGCAGGCCGCCGACGATGTCCTTCCAGATCGCCGCCCAGTCCATCACGAAGTAGTTCGCGGTCGACGTGAAGCCCTCGGGCGTGCGCAGCCGCCGCCACCAGGAGCCGCCGCTCTTGACGGACATGTCCATCTCGGCGTGCCCCTCCATCGAGCCGAGCACGCCCTTGTCCGCTTGCTTCCGCGCGTCCTCGACGAGCTTGCGCTTGAGGAAGACGCGGAAGGCGAGCGCAAGCAGGACGATCATCAGAGGGCCGCCGACGAACTCGCCGACGACGAACTGCCAGCCGAGCAGGATCGCCAGCACGATCCCGAGCTCGAAGACGAGGTTGGTCGAGGCGAACTCGAACGCCATCGCCGCGGTGAAGTCGGCGCCCTTCCGAAACATCGAGCGGGCGAGCGCAACCGCGGCGTACGAGCAGGACGAGGAAGCGGCGCCGAGGCCGGATGCGATCGCGAGCGTCTTCGGCGAGTCGTCCGGGAGCAGCCGTCGCATCTCCTCCTTGGAGACGACCGCCTGGACGACCCCGGAGAGCGTGAAGCCGAGAATCAGCGCCCAGAGGATCTCCCAGAACATCCCGAAGGCGAACGAGAGCGCACGGACGATCTCGTGCCCGACTGCGACGGCGACCAGCATCGACTAACGGGTCTTGGCGAAGCGGTGCACGGCGGCGAGCAGCTCCTTGCTCTTCCGCGCCGCCTCGTCCGGATCGCCGGAGGCGAGCGCGCCGGCCACGCAGTGATTGACATGGCTGTCCAGCAGCTCGAAGCCGAGGCTCTCGAGCGCGGTCGAGACGGCGGCGATCTGCGTGAGGATGTCGATGCAGTAGCGGTCGTCCTCGATCATCTTCTCGACCCCGCGCACCTGACCCTCGATCCGGTGCAGGCGCTTGACGAGCGCCTGCTTGTCGGCGTGGTAGCCGTAGACCGGCTTCGCTTCGATCTGACTCATCCGGCTGCTCCTGCTCGCGCGCTGCGAAAACGCCGCAGGCGCAGGCTGTTGGTCACGACGAACACGCTCGAGAACGCCATCGCCGCGGCCGCGATGATCGGATTCAAGAGTCCGGCGACCGCGAGCGGGATCGCGGCGACGTTGTAGGCGAACGCCCAGAAGAGGTTGCCCTTGATCGTGCGGAGGGTCTTGCGGGCGAGCCTGATCGCGTCCGCAGCCGCGCGCAGATCGCCCGAGACGAGCGTGACGTCCGAGGCTTCGATCGCGACGTCGGCGCCGGTGCCGATCGCGATCCCCAGGTCGGCCTGGGCGAGCGCGGGCGCGTCGTTGACCCCGTCGCCGACCATCGCCACAACGTCGCCCGCCTCCTGTAGCCGGCGAACCTCCGCCGCCTTCCCCTCGGGCAAGACCTCGGCGAGCACGCGCTCGATCCCGACCTCGGCCGCGATCCGCTCGGCGGTCTCGCGGGCGTCGCCGCTCAAGAGAACCGGCGTCAGTCCGAGCGTCTTCAGCTCGGCGATCGCCTGCGCGCTCGTCGGCTTGACCGTATCGCGGACGACAAGCGTTGCGCGCGGCTCGCCGTCCCAGGCGACCTCGATCCGACCGTTGCGGCGGCCTACCTCGACCTCGTGTCCCTCGACGACGCCTGTGACGCCGATACCTGGATGGTTCCGGAAGCTCTCCACGGGCGGAAGCGCGCCGCCGAGATCGGTGCGCGCCGCCCCGGCGACCGCACGCGCCACCGGGTGCTCGCTGGCATCCTCGACTGCGCCCGCCAGCCGCAGGGCCTGCGCGCGGCTCGCCCCGTTCAACGGCACGACGTCGACCAGCTCCAGCTTCCCCTCGGTGACCGTGCCTGTCTTGTCGAGCACGATCGTCGTGATCCGCCGCGTCTGCTCCAGGATCTCCGGCCCCTTGATCAGGATGCCGAGCTGCGCTCCGCGACCCGTTCCGACCATCAGAGCCGTCGGCGTCGCCAAGCCCATCGCGCACGGACAGGCGATGATCAGGACGGCGACTGCTGCGGTGAAGGCGTGCGATGCGTTCCCGGTGGAGGCGAGCCAGCCGACCAGCGTTGCGAGCGCTATCCCGATCACGACGGGCACGAACACCGCCGATACTCGATCGGCGAGCCGCTGTACCTGCGCCTTGCCGACCTGCGCTTCGGCGACGAGCCGCGCGATCTGCGCCAGCGCCGTCTCCGAGCCGACATTCGTCGCTCGGACGACCAGGCGGCCGTACGTGTTGATCGTCGCCCCCGCGACCGCCGCGCCCGGCGCGACCTCGGCCGGCAGGGACTCGCCCGTCAACAGCGACTGGTCGAGCGCCGATTCGCCTTCCTCGACGACGCCGTCGGTCGCCACCTTCTCTCCCGGCCGGACGACGAAGCGGTCTCCCACCTGGAGCTGCTCCACCGCCACGACGACCTCCTCGCCGCCGCGCAGCACACGCGCCTCCTTCGCGCCAAGGCGCAGCAACGCGCGGATCGCGGCGCCGGAGCGCCGCCGCGCGCGAGCCTCGAAGTAGCGCCCGAGCAGGATCAGCGTGGTGATCACGGCGCCGACCTCGAAATAGGTGTGCGCCCCGAGACCGCCTGCGAGCACGACGACCGACCACGTCCAGGCGGCGAGCGTGCCGACCGAGACGAGGGTGTCCATGGTCGCCGCGCCGTGCCGGGCGTTGACGAGCGCGGCTCGGTGGAAGGCGCGTCCGCTCCAGAGCACGACCGGGGTCGAGAGGCCGAGCGCGAGCCACTCCCAGCCGGCGAACTGGAACGCCGGCGCCATCCCGATCACGACGAGCGGCACGGTGAGCCCGACCGCCAAGAGGAGCTGGCGCCGAAGCGCCCGCGCCGGCTCGACATCGTCGCGAGGCTCAGCCGCTCGAGAGGCGTGGTAGCCGATCGCCTCGACGCTAGCGAGGAGATCCTCGAGCCGAACGAGAGCCGGGTCGAACTCGACCGCCGCCTGCTCGGTCGCGAAGTTGACACTGGCCTCGACCCCGTCGAGCCTGTTCAGCCTCCGTTCGATTCGGGAAGCGCATGAGGCGCACGTCATCCCCTCGAGCGCGAGCTCGGTGCGGTCGCGCGCGGCGCTGTCGACGGTCGCGCTCATGCAGCGACGTCGAACCCCGCTTCGTCGATCGCCGCCCGCAAGCTCTCGTCCTCGAGTCCCTCGCCGCGGACCGTGACCCGCTTCGCGTCGAGATCGACGTCGACGGCCTCGACCCCTTCGACCGCGCCGACCTCCCGCTGGATCGCCGCCTCGCAATGGCCGCAGTGGATCGCCGGAACTTCGTACGTGATGGTCTCAGCCATCGGAACCCCTCTCGTCGGTAACGGATTCCAGTATACCTATCGGGGGTATGTAGCCTCCTGCCGGCGGGGTGCGACTTCGAGCCCCGTCGACGGACCGCCCTCGTTCCCGCCGAGATCGTTGCCGCTTGTTTGCACGGAGAGCTTCAGCCGGGTCGCGAGGATCCCCGGGCCGCCGTTCTCGCGGATCGCGTTGTCTCTCAGGATCAGCGTTCCCCCGCCTCCGTCCTGGCCGCCGGCGATGACGATCCCCGCGCGCTTCGGCGGCGTCGACTTGCGCGAGTTCCGCACGATCGTGTTGCCGCTGATCTCGATCGCGGTTGCGATCACCGCCGGACCGCTGTTGGAGTCGAGCTCGAGCAGAATCCCCGGTCCCGCATTGTCCTCGATCGTGTTGCGCAGGATCCGGACGTCGAGCGTCGGCTGGCCGCGGTCGTCGGGCTCGACGTCGATTCCGGCCGCAGGCTGCCCCGGCGGCGAGTCGCGCACGCCCCGGATCGTGTCGCCTTCGATCCGGAGGCCGATCACGCCGTACGCCGAGATCGCGTTGCGGCTCGCACCGCTCAGCGTCGAGTCGAGCACCGAGACGCCGCCGGCATAGCCGTTACCGTTGGCGCGCCCGCCGATCGAGACGTCGTCCTTCGGAGATCCGCCGATGTCCAGTCGTCTGAGCGTGATCTGGTGCCCGAAGACGGCGACGCCGACCATCGTCTGGCCGTCCGGCACGATGATCCTGAGGTTGTCGATCGTCACCCGGACGGGCGCCGGCTTCGACTTGCGCGAGCGGTTGACGAAGAAGACGCCGGTCGAGGCGATCGGATCGCCGTCGGTCGAGCGGAGCCGGACCTCGCCGGGGCCGAGGGAGACGATGCAGCCGCCGTCCGAAGCGATCGTCGTGTCGTCGTTCGAGACCCAAAGGCCGCGCGTGGCGTAGCACTCGCCGTTCGGGAGCTTGGGGAGGAAGATCGTCCCGCCTCGCGCGTCGAGGCGAGCCTGGAGCCACGCGGTGTCGTCCCGAACCGCGCCGGCGGCGGTCGCTTGCGGAACCCCCGGTTCCTTTCCGGACGGCGCCGGCTCGGGGGTGACGCGCTCGCCCTTCACCGCACCGCCGCTGTTCCCGCGCAGGTCGTTTCGTGCGGCGTTCACGCGCAGCCTCAGCTTCCGCTCCAGGATTCCGGGCCCACGATTGCGGCGCACGACGTTGTCGGTCAGCACGATCTGACCGTCGCCATCGTTCTGCCCGCCGGCGAGCACGATCCCGCCGCGCCTCGTCGCGGGGGCCGTACGGGCGTTCCGCAGGATCTGGTTGCCGCTGATCTCGATCCCCGAGGCGAGGACGGGCGGCCCGTCCTTCAGGTCGAGCTCGACGAAGACCCCCGGGCCGGCGTTGTCGACGATCCTGTTCTGCGCGACGCGCACGTCCAGGGTGGGCTGTCCCCGGTCTGCGGCTCGGAGGTGAAGCCCGGCCGCGGGCCGTCCCCCGCGCGGGCCGCGCGCGCCCGAGAGCGTGTTCCCCTCCACGCGGAGCCCCACGGCGCCGAACGCGGAGATCACGTCCCGTCTCCCGCCCGACAGTCTGCAGTCCGTCACCGCGATCCGCGCCGTCATCCCGCCCGACCCCTGTGCCCCGCTGCCGATCGCGACGTCCGTGGTCGGCGATCCGCCAATCGTCAGGTGGCTCAGGGTCGTCTCGTGGCCCAAGACGCTGATCCCGGCCATCCGCTTGGCGGCCGGAACGATGATACGAAGCCCGCTGATCGCGACTCGGACGGGCGGCGGGGCGTAGATGCTCGAATGGTCGAGGAGAAACACCGCGTTCGCCCTGACCGGTCGCCCGTCCGCCGTCTCGATCCGCGCCGGACCGAGCCCGAGTGCGACGATGCATGCGCCGTCCGAGCTGATCGACGTGTCGTCGCGCGAGACCCAGAGCCCACGCGTCGCGTAGCACTGACCGCTCGGAAGCTCGGGCAGGAACACGCTGCCGCCGGCGTCGAGCCGTGCCTGCAGCCAAGCCGTATCGTCACGCGGCCCGGCGGCCCCCGCGTCCGAAGCGAGCGCAAGCGCCGCAACGGTGCACGCCGCCAGCGCCAAGCACGCTTGCCGCCCACTCACGCGCGTCGGCTCGAGGCCGCGTCACGGAACCCGAGCCCGAACGTCCTTATGAGCGGCGCCTCCCGAGCCGTGTCCGCGCCTGGATGAGCCGCTCGCGATTCTCGGGATCGCGAACCACCCGCTGCGCTTCGTCGATCAGCCTTCGACCCTGCTTGCTGCGCGCCAATCTGACGAGCTTGCCGATGATCGCCATGGTCCTCGTCTCCTATCGTCTGGGAGGACACAGTAGCCGGATCGGCTCCACCGAGGCGTTAACCGCAAGGGTCGTCTCAGAGACGCCCTCGGCGCGCCCAGATTCGGGGACAGGTCCGCTGCCGACACATTTGAGCCCAGTTAGCTGGGCCGAGCCGAGTATTACTCGAACCAGGGAGGCCATTGAGTTCTGGCCGAACCCGCAGCAGTCGACCGCCGCAGCGGCGTGTGTCCGAAGCCTCAGGTCCTCCACTGGGAAGGACCTCGCGACAGTCCTCTCGGTCAGCCGATGTGAGCACCACCAGGAGTATCACGCCTTCGATGAGAAGAAGACCGGCTGCAGAAGCGACGCAACCGGCCGGGGACTAGCGAGCGCCACGACTAGATGACCACGGTTGATCGAGGTAGTCAGCGAGCCGTCCGAGCACCTCGGCGGGGGGCACCGTGCGCCCCTGCTCCGTAGTTCGCGAAGCCGACGCGCGGATTCGAAACCGCGGACCCCTTCATTACGAGTGAGGTCAGGCCGTGGGAAGCGCGTTCCCTCCTGTCCGTCAGCGGGGCGCAACCTAGCACGGTTAAGCCGATTCATCATCTACGCTGGGGACGCTCGTGCCCGCAAGATCCCTACGGCATGTGCCCCAAATGTGCCCCAACGGGATTGGCCATGGCCATTCGAACGGCTTGGCGCGGGTTCGGACAATCGAACCCGACTCAGGAGACTGAGCCGCAGGACAGTGCTGCTCTGGGCGCGGTTGTCCAGATTCCGTGAAAGGTTGACGCATCGTCTCTTCGAGCAGCAGGAGCAGAGGCGTGTGACAGGGAGACAGAGACAGCTCTCTCTCTCGCGAGGAGCGTGCGGGGTGACGCGCCGAGATTTCCCGCTTCGCGACTACCCCCTCGAGACGTTGCTCCGCACGTACACGCACGTCATCGAGGAGCTGAGAGGGACCGAAAGACAGCCTGCGGAAACGCTGATTGCGAACGCACGCTCAACGCCGCGTGCCTTATCTGTGCCCCAACGAGGCACAGCCGGCACGAAGTAGGCGAGCCCCAACTAGACGGAAACCCCGTCTCTGCAGGGTTCCTAAAGGAGAGCCGACGCCCGGACTCGAACCGGGGACCCCTTCATTACGAGTGAAGTGCTCTACCAGCTGAGCTACGTCGGCGAAGGGGTCCGAGTATAGCCCTGCCCCGGCGGCGGATTACTTGCCGTTGCCGTGAGCGTTGCCGGTGTCCTTTGCGGCCTTGTCCTGCTGTCCCGGCGGGGTCGGCTCGGGCTGAGTCTCGGACCGCGGCGGCACGGGTTGAGGGCCCGACGCGCCGGGCTGCGCCCCGGTCGCCTGGTCCTTCCGGCTCTTGTCCCCGGCCTTCCCCTGCCGGTTGTCTCCGTGCTCTGCAACGATCGCGGCGGGCGGAACGACCGCTTTCCCGATCTTCCCCTGGGGGCGTCCGGCCGTGCCGCGGCCCTCGGAGGCCGGAGCTGCGGCTGAGGCCTCGGCGGGAGCGGGCGCTTCGAGCTGCGGCTCGGCCCGAGCGAGGGGTGCGGACCGGGTCACGGCGGGCGCGGTCGCCCGAACGGCCGGGCGCGACGGGTGAGCGATCGGCGCGGACGCTGGCGGAACGGTTGCCGGAGCGTGACGAGAACCGACGGCCGTGGGGCGCGCCTCCGTCGCCGACATCGCGGCGATGCGCGACGGCGCTGCGGCGCGCGGGCGATGATCGCTCCGTGGCCCGACCCCCGACCCGCCGACGACCGCGGTGGCGGTGATCGCCGCGACCGTCGCTGCGACCTTGACGGCGGCGCCTCCTCCCCCGAAGAGCGTCTTCACCACGGTGAGCACACCGCCGAGATCGGCGTCGCGGCAGGCGCGCTTCCGCCAGCCCTCCGCGCTCGGCGCCTCCTCCAGACCCTGGGCGAGCGCGCGGCGCGCACGAAAGATCAGCGTCTCGACCGCCGCCTGGGAAACCTCCAGCTCGTCCGCGATCTCGCGGTAGGAGAGTCCCTGCCACTCGCGCAGGAGGATCGCGCGGCGCTGATTCTCCGGCATCTCCTCGAGCACGTCTTGCAGCCGGATCAGCTCGTCGCCGCCGCGCTCGCGCGCCGGAACGACCTCCTGCAGCACCTCGAAGTTGTTCGGCGCTTCGATCCGCCCGCGCCGCCACGACGAGCGTCGGCGCGACAGACAGACGTTGTGGGCGATCTTGAAGACCCAGGCCGACTCGAGCTCGGGGACGATCCCGCGCGAGAACCCGCGGAAGGCGTTCAGGAACGTGGTCTGGACGGCGTCCTCCGCCTCCTCGCGCGAGCCGAGCTGGTGCAGGCAATAGCCGAAGATCTGGCCTGCGTAGCGCTCGTACAGGGCGCGCGTCGCGTCCGCTTCGCGAGCGACCGGGCCTTCGACTCCTGTCGCGCGCCCTGTTGCAGGTACTGCGGCCAACCCGCCTCCTCGGTCGAGGTCGCGCGCTCCGCCGCAGAGAACACGCCCTCCACTTCGCAGTTTGCGTCAGCTTCGACGTGCCCGCAAGGTCTTCGACAGTCATACGCGTATGTGTTGAAAGGGCTATTCCTAGACGGCGGTCAGCGCCGAGCCGGCGAGCTCGCGCCTGAGCTTCACGAACAGCGCCTCGAGCGCGAGCACGGGGCTCAGGTTGAACTCCTCGAGCGCGCGCCAGGTCTCGCGCACGGTCTCGGCGGCGCGCTCGGCCCCGGCGAGCCGGTCGGTCGTTCCGTCCTCCGCGAGCTGCGCGAGCCGGTCGAAGTGAACGACTGCGCTTTCGGCCCCCACCGCCACGACGACGAGGTCGCGGTACCAGGCCGCGAGCTCCTCGAGTGCGGCGAGCAGCTCGTCGCCCTCCGCTCCGCGCTGCGCCCGGCGAACCCGCTGCTCGGCCTCGCGCGCCGTGAGCGTCAGCGACTCGTTCCCCTCCTCCGCCCGCGCCTTCGCCGTCGCGCCGCGCTCGCGCACGCCCTCGAGCACCCGTGCGGCGGCCTCCGAGGGCTCGAACTCGGGATCGGCGTAGACCGACCTCGCGGCCTCGAGCAGCGCCTCGCGCCGGCGGGCGGCCTCCGGGTCGAGTAACCGGGCCACGCGATCCAGCCGTCCGGCGGCCACACGCGCCAGCGCCCTCGCCTCGTTCGGCGAGAGGCCCGGCGCACGCGCGTCGATCTCCGCCCGGATCGCGCGCTCCGACAGCCGGCGGAACGGAATCGCCTGACAGCGGGAGCGGATCGTCTCGGGCAGCGGGCCGAGGTCGTCGGCGACGAGGACGATCACCGCGTAGAGCGGCGGCTCCTCGAGATCCTTCAGGAGCGCGTCGGCCGCGTCGTCGTTCATCGACTCCGCGGCGAAGACCAGGTAGACGCGCCGGTCGGCCTCGAACGGACGCATGTGCAGGTCGCGTCGCAGCTCGCGGACGTCGTCGATCCGGATCTGGTCGCCGACCGGCTCGACGAGGTACACGTCCGGATGCGCCGCGCGCTCGACCCGGTCACGGTCGCCGATCAGCTCCGCGGCGAACGCGACCGCGGCCGTGCGCTTCCCCACTCCCGCCGGCCCGTGGAAGAGGTACGCGTGGGCGGGCCCGTCGGCGAGCGCGGCGCGCAGAAGGCGCTTCGCCTCCGGCTGCTCAGGAAAGCTGTCGAACGCGTCCAAGCACCTGCTCCGCGATCTCGGTCGCCGGCAGCGCGCCGTCGACGGTCGTGATCCGGTTGGGGAACATCGAGGCGAGCGTACGGTAGGCCTCGTCGACCGCGCGGTGGAACTCTCCGCTCTCCCGCTCGATCCGGTCGGACGCCCGGCTGCGCTCGAGCGCCAGCTCCGAGTCGACGAGAACGAGGATCGTCCGGTCGGGGAGGAGGCCGCGCGTCGCGTGGCGGTTCAGCTCGAGGATCCGCTCGACGCCGAGGTCGCGCGCGATCCCCTGGTAGGCGAGCGAGGAGTCGACGTAGCGGTCGCAGACGACGTCTTTCCCGGCCGCGAGCGCAGGGGCGATCACACGCTCGACGAGCTCCGCGCGCGCGGCTGCGAAGAGCGCCGCCTCGGCCCAGGGGGACATCTCCAGACCGTTCAGGAGCAGTTCCCGCACCTGCTCGCCGAGCGCCGTCCCGCCAGGCTCTCGGGTCGTCACGACCTCGCGCCCGTCTTCCCGCAGCGCCTCGGCGAGCAGCTCCGCCTGGGTCGTCTTCCCGGAGCCGTCGAGGCCTTCGAAGGTTACGAACACGAGGCCGTAGGATAGGTCGCGTGCGGGCGGTCGTGACCGGAGGGGCGGGTTTCATCGGCTCGCACGTCGCCGAGGCGCTGCTCGCTCGCAACGACGAGGTGCACGTGCTCGACAACCTGGCCTCGGGCAAGCTGCGGAACGTCCCCGCGGGCGCGGAGTTTCACGAGGCCGACATCCGCGATCCGGACGCGGTCTTCGAGGCGGCGCGGCCGCAGGCGGTCTTCCACCTGGCGGCGCAGGCCGACGTCGGCGCGTCGGTGCGGCGCCCCGACTACGACGCCGACGTGAACGTCGTCGGCACCGTCCGCGTGCTCGAGGCGGCGCGCCGGCATGGCGCCCAGGTGATCTTCAGCTCCACCGGCGGCGCGATGTACGGCGAGTGCGAGGAGCCGGCGACCGAGCAGAAGGAACCGGCGCCGCTCGCGCCCTACGGCGCCTCCAAGCTGGCGGGCGAGGGCTACCTCCAGACGTGGAACCGGCTGCACGGGACGGCCCACGTCGTCCTCCGCCTCGCGAACGTCTATGGGCCGCGCCAGGACTCGGGGCTCGAGGGCGGCGTCGTCGCGATCTTCCTCGAGCGGATGGCCGAGGAAGCGCCGGCGCGGATCTACGGCGACGGCGGCCAGACGCGTGACTTCCTCTACGTCGGCGACGTCGCGGCGGCGATGCTCGCCGCCCTCGGACGGGAGGGCGGGCTCT
Source organism: Gaiellales bacterium (assembly GCA_038253005.1). Lineage (GTDB taxonomy): Bacteria > Actinomycetota > Thermoleophilia > Gaiellales > Gaiellaceae > 3-1-20CM-4-69-9. The sequence goes on along the minus strand of JBBSHO010000026.1, from coordinate 9,130 downwards.
ACAACGTCGCGAGCGGCGAGCAGACGTCGATCTCCGAGCTCCACCGGCTCTGCGTCGAGGTCGCGGGGATCGAGCGCGAGCCCGAGCTAACCGAGCCGCGTCTCGGCGACATCCGGCATAGCGCGATCAGCCCGGCGCTCGCGGAGCGAGAGCTCGGCTGGCGCGCGCAGGTCGCGCTGGAGGACGGCCTTCGGAGGACCTGGGCATGGCTCTCCGCCACCTGAGGACCTAGCAGGAGGCAGGGCGCCCGAGACGAATCTCCTTCGCGCGATGGAGCATTCGATCCAGCCGCCCCTCGAGCTGATCAGGCCCTGGCGCCGCGCGACGATCGTCGCGACCGCGGTCGCCGCCGTCGAGCTCGTCGTCCTCGCCGGCGCGGGCGTCGCCCTGCTCGGGAACCCCCTCGCACAGCACATGCGCGCCTCCGCGATCGCCGCCGCCGCCCCGCGCGTCCGCCCGGCCGCGACCGCGCCCGCCGCGACCGGACAGGCCACGCTCTCACGCGGCGACACGTCAGTCCTCGTGCTGAACGGGAACGGACGCGCGGGCGCCGCCGCCGGGGCCGCCGACCGGGTTCGGGCGCACGGCTACCTCGTCGGGAACGTCGGAAACGCCGCGAGGAACAACTTCACCAGAACGCTCGTCATGTACCGCCCCGGCTACGCGGCCGAGGGAGTCCGGCTCGGCCGCGATCTGAACGTCAGGATCGTGACGCCGCTCGACGGGATGCGACCGGGCCAGCTCATGGGCGCGCACCTCGTGCTCATCGTCGGCAGCTAGGCCCGCCCGGCCCTTCGCGGAAGGCCTCCCAGCGCGCGGTGTCGAGGTCCGCGCACCGGATCCCGGCCGGTCCGCGCGAGTCCAGCGTGTAGGAGTGGTTCAGATAGACGTACGCGAGACGCGGATTCCCCAGCTTCGCGAGCACGAAGTCGCCGAGCTGGTACCAGGCGTCGGGGTTCCGGGGCTCACGCCGGGTCGCCTCGACAAAGAGCCCGGTTGCCTCCTGGGTGTGCCCGAGGGCGCTCTCGATCGAGGCCTGGAGCAGGATCGGTTGGACGTCGAGTGGGTTCAGGGAGTGCGCCTGCTTCGCATCGGAGACGACGGCGGCGAAGTCGCCGCGAGCGAGCGCGGCGTAGGCGCCGTCCACCTGTCGGTTCGCAAGCCACGGTGAGGCGAGCGAGTAGAGAGCCGCCAGTCCGCAGACGGCGATCGCTGCGGCGAAGAGCGGCCGCCTGGGACCGCGCTCTCCGGGGCGAGCGATCAGCGCGCCGACGAGCAGGAAGAGCGGCCCCTGGACGGCCACGAACTGCCAGTCGATGTCGACGATCGAGTGCACGAGCGCAAGCAGGGCCGCGAGCGTCAGCGCCGTTCGGGCGGGATCGCGCTCGCGACGACGCAGCCCGAGCACGGCCGCCAGCGCCGCAGCGGCGTAGAGCCCGAATCCCACGATCCCGGTTTCGCTGAGGAACTGCAACGGCGTGTTGTGCGGCTCGATCGTCACGAGCGAGGTGTGTCGGAGGTGCCTGTCCGCGAGCTCGAAGGAGCCCGCGCCCGTGCCCTCGAGCGGATGGTTGGTGAAGCCACGCCAGGCCTCCTGCCACCACTGCCACCTGTTGCTCGAGGACGCGCTCGTCAGGCGACCGCTGCTTTCGGTGAGCTGGCGCGTCGTCGAGTTGTCGAACTCGTGCCAGCGGGCGCGGACGAAGCCCGCCGGCCCGCCCGCGCGCACGACCGCCGCGCCGAGAGCCGCGAGCACGAGCAGGACGAGGACGAGCGCCGCCGCCCGGGCGACCTGCCGCCGGCGAGCGGGCTCGAAGCGCATCCGGAAGACGACCCGCGCGGAGACGGCGAGAGCGAGCGCGACCGCCAGCAGCACCGCGCCGAAGAGCAGCCCGTCGTCAAGGCGGACCGCATGCCCCTGCTCGTCGCTCGCCACGCCCGGCAGGAGCAGGCCCGACCCGGCGGCGAGCGCCGCCGCAGGCACGGCCAGCGCAAGCGCCTCCAGCCCCTCCAACCGCTCCCGGTCGAGCAGCAGCCACAGGAGGGCGGCGAGGAGCGCCAGCACCACTCCCACGCGCGAGAACGTGAGCACCACGACGACGAGCGCCGCGTAGAGGAGCAGGACGCCGGCCACACGCACTCTCCGCCGGCGTTCGACGCGCCCCGAGAGCCAGAGCGCGAGCGGCGCCGCGGCCACCCCCAGCAGCGCGAGCTCATTCCAGTAGTCGAGCGGAAAGCGGAGCCGTGCGAGCCGCCCGTAGTCCGGGTAGAACGCGGGCACGACCTTTGCCGAGAGGGCGACGACGAAGAGCGCGCCGAGCAGAGCGGCGGCGGCCTCCGCCAGCCTCCGCGGCGAGCCGCCGAGCAGCGCGCCGACGGCTGCGAAGGCGAGGTAGACAAGGCCTCGATTCGTGGAGTCCCACGACCGGCTCGCCGTGATCGACCACGCCATCGAGGCGCCCTGCCAGGCGACGAGCACGCCGAGCAGGACGAAGAAGGCGATCCCCGCGCGCCCGAGGATTGGCGCGGGGCGGAGTCCGAGCAGCGCGGCCGCGGCGGCGGCCGCGGCGAGCAGCAGCGCGGCTCCGCCGATCCAGAAGAGGCGTTGGTCGCTGATCCCGGCGCCGAGAAAGAGCGCTGCCGCGACCAGGGCGAGCGCCGCGGCGGAGAGCGTCGCTCCGCCTGCCTCGGCCCGTCGCATCGCGGCGAAGCTAGCACAGCCCTCCCTGCCGCCCGCGCTAACAAACCGTTTACATTCGGCTCACGGCAGACACATTCCCGTCCGGCACGATGGGCGCCGTCGCTAGACTCGTCCGGTCTGGCCGGCATGGTCTACGTGCGCCCGTAGGTATGAACATTCTGAGATTCTCGATCCCGACGCTCGCCCTCGTCGCAGCGTCCCTTGCCTTCGCAGGACCTGCCGCTGCGTCGAACTGCGGCGACAAGATCCTCAGCGACGATCTCGACGGGCGGATCGACAACGTCTACCCGGTCAAGTGCTACCGGCTCGCCCTCGAGGACATCCACGTCGACTCGAAGATCTACTCGTCGTTCGCGAGCGACATCAACCGCGCGTTCCAGTCCGCGGTCGCTGCCTACGGAAGCAAGCACGGCGGCGGGGGCCCTCCGGCCAACTTCCTCGTCCGTCCCGGCAAGGGCGCCCATCCGGACGCCTCCGGCGCCCGCGGCGGCAAGCGTCACAGGAGCTTCTTCGGCAACCTGATCAGCAAGATCGGCCCCACCAGCGCCGACTCGATCCCGATTCCGCTGCTCGTCCTCGGCGGCCTCGCGCTGCTACTGCTCGTCGCGGCGGCGGCCAGCCTCACAGCTCGTCGCATCCAGGCCCGCAGGGCTCAGCCGGCGCCTGCGCCGATCCCGCCGGATCGGCCCCGCCCGTAACGGCTGGAGAGCGACCGGAGGAGTCCGTCCGGGCCTCTCTCTACGTTCTCTGGTCCCCCTGTACCGGGGTCGTCCGCAGATAGTCTTGGGAGGCAGGAGCATGGCCAGCGCGAAGGAGATTCAGAGCCCCGGAATCGAGGCTGAGGAACTACGGAACGTCGTCGCCGACGAGGGGTCCAGCCTCGCCGTGCGCCGCTACTTCACGATCCCGGGCCGCGATCCCTTCGACGAGATCGAATGGGAGACGCGCACTGCCTTCATCCCGGGCAAGGACAAGCCCGTGTTCGAGCAGAAGGGCGTCGAGTTCCCGAAGTTCTGGTCGCAGACGGCCACGAACATCGTCGCGCAGAAGTACTTCCGCGGCCGCATGAGCTCACCCGAGCGCGAGTCGAGCGTGCGCCAGATGATCGGCCGCATCGTCGACACGATCTCGGGCTGGGGGCGCGAGGGCGGTTACTTCGCGACCGACGAGGAGGGCGACACCTTCGAGGCCGAGCTGAAGGCGATCCTCGTCAACCAGCTCGCCTCCTTCAACTCGCCGGTCTGGTTCAACGTCGGCTTCGAGGAGAAGCCGCAATGCAGCGCGTGCTTCATCCTCTCGATCGAGGACTCGATGGAGTCGATCCTCGACTGGATCCGGCGCGAGGGCGTCATCTTCCGCGGCGGCTCCGGATCGGGCCTCAACCTCTCCAAGCTCCGCTCCTCGAAGGAGCAGCTCTCGAAGGGCGGCTACGCGTCCGGCCCCGTCTCCTTCATGCGCGGCGCCGACGCGTCCGCCGGGACGATCAAGTCCGGCGGGAAGACGCGGCGCGCGGCCAAGATGGTCGTGCTCGACGTCGACCACCCGGACGTCGAGGAGTTCATCTGGTGCAAGGCGCACGAGGAGCGCAAGGCGCGCGTGCTCGAGCAGGCCGGCTACGACATGTCCCTCGACTCCCCCGACTGGGCCTCGATCCAGTACCAGAACGCGAACAACTCGGTGCGCGTCACCGACGCGTTCATGGAGGCCTGCGAGGCCGACGGCGACTGGAACCTGACCGCACGCACCGACGGAACCGTCGTCGAGACCGTCAAGGCGCGGAAGCTCCTGCGCGATATGGCCGAGGCGGCGTGGCAGTGCGCCGATCCAGGAGTCCAGTACGACACGACCATCAACGCCTGGCACACGTGCCCGAACACCGGCCGGATCAACGCGTCCAACCCGTGCTTCCCGGGAGACGCTCGCGTGCACACGACTCTCGGGCTGTTGCCTTTCGCCGCGCTCTACGAGCGTGGTCAGGCGGGCGAGGAGTTTCGGATCTACACGCATCGGGCGACAGCCGCCGAGCCCGGCGAGGGCGTCGTGGCGACGGTTCCACTCGCGGTGATGCGGAATGGCGTCAAGCCGATCCTCCGGCTGCGCTTCGCGAACGGCCAGGACCTGCGCTGCACCCCGAACCACCGGATCTGGACGCTGAACCGCGGCTATGTCGAGGCCGCGGCGCTCACGAGCGGCGACCGCGTGCTGCTCAACGACAGTCCGACTCCGGCCGAGGACGCCTCCTGGGTCCTTCCGCTCGAGGTCGAGGCGGTCGCAACGTCCGTGACTCGCGGCGGCGCCGCGACGTACCAGCAGCTGCCCGAGCGCTGGAGCGAAGGTCTCGCAGAGGTGCTCGGCCACCTCGTCGGCGACGGCTGGCTCACGGATGCTCAGACAGGTTGGGTGTACGGCGGCGGCGACGTGGACGACGGTCTCTGCGGCTCACACGAAGGAATGCTGCGCGAGTTGATCGGCGGCGTCTCACGCCAGCAGCTGGACGACGGAACCGTCCAACTGAGGGCGGAAAGCGAAGCGGTGCGCACGTTCTTCCGCGGGTTGGGCATCGCGTCTGTCCGCGGGCACGACAAGCGCGTCCCGACGAGCGTCTTCGCGGCGCCGGTCGACGTGCAGGCTGCGTTCCTGCGCGGCCTGTTCGGAGCCGACGGCTGCGTCGCCCGAGTCGAGACGGGCAAGACCAGCCGGTACGTCGGGCTCGGGAGTCACAGCGAAGCTCTGCTTCGCGATGTCCAGCGGCTCCTGAACGCCTTCGGCGTCAGGGGTCGCATCCATCGCACCGCCGACAGCGATTCCCCGAGGTTCAGTTACACGCGCGTGGACGGCGCCGAAGCCGAGTACGAGTCGAAGGTCGGCTTCGACCTTCGGATCGCGGGCTCGGATCTCGAGCGCTTCGCAGCGTCGATCGGCTTCTCCACCCCGCGGAAGCAGTCGGCGCTCGAGCAGCTGCTCGATGAGTCGCGACGCCGCCGGACGAAGCCGGACACGGTCCTCGTCTCTCGTGACGAGGACGGCCAGGAGGTCGTCTACAACCTCACCGAGCCGCTCCACCACTCCTACATCGTGGACGGCGCAGTCGTCGCGAACTGCAGCGAGTACATGCACATCGACGACTCGGCGTGCAACCTCTCCTCGCTGAACCTGATGAAGTTCCGGCGCGAGGACGGCGAGCTCGATGTCGCGGCGTTCGAGCACGCGGTGGACGTGATGTTCCTCGCGCAGGAGATCTGCGTCGGCTACTCGTCCTATCCAACGCCGGAGATCGACGGGAACGCGAAGCGCTTCCGCCAGCTCGGGCTCGGCTACGCGAACCTCGGCGCGCTGCTGATGGCGCGCGGGCTGCCGTACGACTCGGACGAGGGGCGGGCCTACGCGGCAGCGATCACCGCGCTGATGACAGGCCGGGCGTACCGGAAGTCGGCTGAGATCGCGAGCCGGATGGGCCCGTTCGCCGGTTATCAGCCGAACGCGGCTGCGATGATCGGCGTGATCGCCAAGCACCGCGCCGCGGTCGGCAACATCGAGAACGACGACGTCGTCCCGTCGGATCTGCTGACGGCGTGCCGCCAGGCCTGGGACGACGCGCTCGATCTCGGCGAGGTGAGCGGCTACCGGAACGCCCAGGCGACCGTGCTCGCGCCGACCGGGACGATCAGCTTCATGATGGATTGCGACACAACCGGCGTCGAGCCCGACTTCTCGCTCGTCAAGTCGAAGAAGCTCGTCGGCGGCGGGGAGATCACGATCGTGAACAAGTCGGTGCCGATGGCGCTCGACAAGCTGGGCTACGCGCCCTCGGAGTCGGACGAGATCGTGGCCTTCATCGACGAGCGGAACACGGTCGTCGGCGCGCCGTACCTCAAGTCCGAGCACTATCCGGTGTTCGACTGCGCCGTCGGCGACCGGGCGATCCACTACACCGGCCACGTGAAGATGATGGGCGCCGTCCAGCCGTTCATCTCCGGCGCGATCTCGAAGACGGTCAACCTGCCGGAGTCGGTGGCGGTCGACGAGGTAGCGCAGCTCCTGGTGGAGTCGTGGCAGCTCGGCGTCAAGGCGATCGCGATCTACCGCGACAACTGCAAGGTCGCCCAGCCGCTCTCGTCGAAGGGCGACGACGGCGCGCAGGCGACGCTCGTCCCGGTCGGGGCGGTCGGGGCTCCGAGGCGGAGGCGCCTGCCGGACGACCGCGTCGAGGTCGGCCGCAAGTTCCGCGTCGGCGAGTACGAGGGCTACATCCACGTCGGCCTGTTCGAGGACGGCATCCCCGGCGACATCTTCGTGGACATCGCGAAGGAGGGCACGACGCTCGCAGGCCTGATGAACTCGTTCATGATCAGCGTCTCGCTCGGTCTGCAGTACGGCGTGCCGCTCGAGGTCTACTGCTCGAAGTTCAGCCACATGCGCTTCGAGCCGAGCGGCCTGACGAACGATCCGGACATCCGCGCCGCCAAGTCGATCGTCGACTACATCTTCCGCTGGATGGGGAAGAAGTTCCTGACCACCGACCAGCAGGAGGAGATCGGCATCCTGTCGCCGGAGGTGAGAGCCCGCCTGAGCGCCGCGTACAACGCGCTCGAGGGCAAGCCTGCCGCGGAGACGCCTCCGGTCGAGATGGCCCCGCCGGGCCAGACGGCGCTCTTCAACAACTGGGAAGACGCCGTGGAGTGCGCCCGCTGCGGCGGCCGCATGGTGCGGACGGGCAGCTGCTACACCTGCAGGGACTGCGGTACGAACACCGGCTGCTCGTAGGAAGCGCCGGCGACGACTTCCGACGGGCCCCGCGCGCTGCGAGGCCCGTCGCGTTTGCTCCTAGGACGCGGGTGTCTCGGCGGGTGTGAGACTTCGGGCGAGGCGCTTGGCGGCGAACTCGACCGCCTCCTTCGCCTTCGGGACGACGGCGCCCATCCCGAAGAACTCGTGCGTCACGCCTTCGTAGTTGCGGTGCTCGACGTCGACCCCCGCAGCTCCGAGCTTCGCCGCCAGGAGCTTGCCGTCGTCGCGGAGCGGGTCGACCTCCGCGTTCACGATCGTCGTGGCCGGCAGCCCCTGGAGGTCCGCCTTCGTGAGCGCGTAGTACGGGTCGTTCTCGTCCGGGGAGTAGTGCTCCGAGAACCACGCCATCATGTCCGTGTTCAGCGGCTTCGCCGTCGCGTGCTCGCTAAAGGCCGGCTTCGAGAGGTCGCCGTCGACGATCGGATACACGAGCAGCTGGTGCGCCGGGAGCGGCACGCCCTCCTCGCGGGCCCGCAGGACCGTGGCGCAGGCGAGGTTGCCTCCGGCGCTCTCCCCGGCGATCGCGATGCGGGTGTCGCCGCCGATCGACTCCAGGTTCCCGAGCACCCATCCGTAGGCGGCGAAGGCGTCCTCGTGGGCGGCCGACCAGGGATGCTCGGGCGCCAGGCGGTAGTGCGACGAGACGACGATGCACTCGGCCGCATTTGCGAGCGCGCGCGCGGAGCTGTCGTAGACGTCGAGGTCGGCGATTACGAACCCGCCGCCGTGGAAGTAGACGAGAACCGGGAACGGGCCGTCGCCCATCGGCGTGTAGATCCTGACCGGGATCGCGTCGACGGCGCCCGGGATCATTCGATCCTCGACCTCGGCGACCGCCTCGGGCTCGGTGCTCTCGCCGCGCTTCTCCAGCACGCGCTCGACGGCGTCGGCCGGCGTGGGCTGTTTCCGGGCCTCTTCGGGCTCGAGCTGCTCGATCGGCTCCGGATCGAGCTCCTCGAACGCGTCCAGCACTTCCTGCATCTGCGGGTCGAGCGTTGCCACCAGAACCTCCTCGGTCGATCACCGGGATTCGCCCACCGGTTACCGTCCGGTTCGGTCATGCACGTCTTCGAGCTGCACCGAGAGCCGTTTCGGCGCGGTCATCCGGTAGCTCTCCTCGACGAAGTCAGCCAGCTCGTCCCAGTCGACCTCGACGTCGAGCCAGACCGCGATCCAGCCATGGTGGCCGACGTAGGGCGGGCGAAAGAAGCGCTCCGGGTCCGACCCGACGAGCAGCTCCTGCAGGCCGGACGGGGCCTTGCACCACAGCGACGGACGGCCTTCCATGCCGTGCTGCATCGCGAAGATCTTGCCGCGCACCTTGAAGCTCGGGTTGCCGACGCCACCTGCCTCGACGGCCTCGGGGAAGCGGAGGCAGACCTCCCGTAGCCGCTCGAGCGGGTAGTCAGGCGCCGCCACGGTAGCGCTCGACGAATGCGAGCACGCGGTCCCAGGCATTCGCAGAGGCGTCGGCGAAGTCTTCGTGGCGACGGTCGAAGAAGCTGTGCGGAGCCCCCTCGTAGACCACGAACCCCCGCCGCCGCGAGCGCTTGCTCGAAGGCGGCGTTGTGCTCGGCCGTGATGTTCTGGTCGTCGCCTGCCTGGAGCGCGAGGATCGGCGCCCGCAACTCGCCGGCTCGT
>JBBSHO010000025.1:0-21173 GCA_038253005.1 Gaiellales bacterium | reverse complement strand
GCCCTTGACGTAGGTTTGCGCGGGCAGCATCTCGAACTGCTCGTCCTCGAGCGCGCGGAGGTATTTGCCCCGAATCTTGGTCGCCTGCTCGAGCTCGGGAAAGTCGAGTCCCTGGCGCAGACGCGCCTCACGCAGGCTTGTACCGATCTCGAACATCGCGCCCGGGATTGTAGGCGCTAGTTGCGCCGCTGGTAATACAGGACGGCCTCGTAGAAGCCGACGGAGAGGGCGGCCGTCAACGCAAGCGACACGGCGAGCACCCCGAGCACGATCCCCGTGCGGGCCACGGCCGTCCCTCGGTCCCGCACCTGGAGCCAGCGCAACTGCACATGGGCTCGCCGCGCGAGTACGAGCGCGACGACGCCCAGGACGAACGCGAGCGGGACCCCGTACGCCGCGTCGAGCAGCGCGACCCGTTTCGACTCGCGCGCGAGGACGACCGCGCCGGGCATGGTCAGGACGCCGGCGAGACCGAGCGGCACCGCCGCCCAGGCTCGCGCTCTACTGCTTCTTGTAGGGGCGGCCAATCGCTGCTGGAGGAATCGAGCGGCCGATCACTCCTGCGACCGCGATCAGGGTGAGCACGTACGGCAGCGTATTGAACAGCGTTCCCGCCGAGGAGCCGTAGGCGTCCGGCAGCTTCTGCGCCAGCGCGCTCGAGAAGCCGAAGAGGAGCGTCGCCGCGTAGGCGCCGAACGGTCGCCACTTACCGAAGATCAACGCCGCGAGCGCGATGAAGCCACGACCCTCGGTCATGTTCTGGTTGAAGGAGTGGACGAAGCCGATCGAGAGATACGCGCCCCCGAGCGCGGCGAGCATCCCCGAGAGCGTGACCGCGCAGTAGCGGATGCGGAAGACCGAGATCCCGACGGTGTCGGCTGCCTTGGGATGCTCGCCGACCGAGCGGATCCTGAGACCGATCGGCGTCTTGAACATCACGAGGTACGAAAGGATCACGACGGCGAAGGAGAGCCAGATCATGAGATTGAGCTGGCCGAACGCCTGGCCGAGGAAGCCGTGCAGGAAGCCGAGGTGGACCGCCGGGATCTCGGAGATGCTCGAAGGCGTCCCCTGGTCGCCGTAGACGGCGATGAACATGAATCCGGTGATCCCGAGCGCGAGGAAGTTGATCGCCGTTCCGGAGACGATCTGGTCTGCGCGCAGGTGGATCGAGAAGAAGGCGTGGACGAGCGCGAGTCCGCCCCCGGCGGCCATCGCCACCAGGAGACCGACGACCCAGTGATGGCCCCAGTCGTCGGCCCAGATCCCGAAGAAGGCGCCCATCAGCATCATCCCCTCGAGGCCGATGTTCACGACGCCGCTGCGCTCGGAGAACATGCCGCCGATCGCGGCGAAGGCGAGGGGCGTCGCGGCGCGCAGCATCGCAGCGATCAGCGCCGACCAGACGACCACCGTCGCTAGATGGCTCGAGCTCGACCGCGTCGCGAGGATCCCGCCGGCGATCCCGAGCGCCCCGGCGGCGACCGCCCCCCAGCCGAGCCGACGCTCCGCGCGGGAGACCGCCCAGATCCCGGCCGCGACCGCGAGGATTCCGATCGCGACGGGCCAGTAGACCGTCCGCGTCTTCAGGGGCGGCAACGCCAGCCAGAACGCCGTGAGCCCGAGGAGGACGCCCAGGATCGCCACGGCGCGCGGACCGGCGAGTCGCCGCCAGTCCCACGTCTCCCGTGCAAGAGCCGGAACGCTCACGAGGTCGCCTCCGCGTGCGGGTTCGCCGTCGCGGGTCGGCCGGGACGCCGGATCTTCTTGCGCGCCTGCCAGAGGTAGAGGACGAGCACGTCCGCGCCGACGAACAGGACGATCAGCCCCTGGATGATCAGGGTCAGGTTGCTCGCGAGCTCGGGCTTGAAGACGGTCGCGTCCAGATGCCTGCCGTTCACGCCGCTGACGAGCGCGCCGAAGAGGAGCGCTGCGAAGAACGTGCCGACGGCCGTGTTCCGCCCGAGCAGGGCGACGGCGATTCCGACGAAGCCGATCGTCGAGGCCTGGATGTCGTTGACGTCGAGCCGGAACTCCCAGCCGAGCACGTCCATCGCTCCCGCGAGCCCGGCGAAGAGCCCGGAGATCGCCATCGCGAGGAAGTAGTTCCGGCGCACGCTGATCCCGCCGTAGCGCGCCGCCTCTGGATTGAAGCCCACCGCTCGCACCTGGTACCCGAGCGTCGTCCGGTTGAGCACGAGCCAGTAGACGACGAGGGCGGCGATCGCGACGAAGAACCCGATATGGAGCCCTTGCAGGACCGGATCCCCCCAGAAGACGTGCAGCTTCTGGTTCGTGTCGTTCGAGACGGGAACGTCGGTCTGCGTCGAGCTCTGGAGCGGCCCGCCGAGGCCGAAGAGCCAGCTGCCGACCCAGTAGGCGATCCAGTTCAGCATGATCGTCGTGATCACCTCGTGGGCTCCGACCGTCGCCTTCAGGAAGCCTGCGATCCCGGCCCAGACGGCGCCGGCGACGGACGCGGCGAGGATCGCGAGGACGACGAGGAGGACGCCGGTGAGGCCGCCGTGCCTCGGCAGCGACGACCCGACCCAGACGGCGAAGATCGAGCCGACGAGGTACTGGCCCTGGCCGCCGATGTTGAACATACCGCAGCGGAACGCGAACGCGACGGCGAGTCCCGTGAGAATCAAGGGCGTCGCCACCAGGAGCGTCTGTTGGAGGTTGCCGGCGGCGTCGGCGCGGGCGGCGCCGCTGACCCACGGGAAGAGCCAGTTCAGGCCGGTGCCGTCGAAGATCGCGCGATAGGCCCGGAGCGGGTTGTGGCCCGTTCCGGCGACGACCGCGCCGCCGATCAGGAAGGCGATCAGCGCGGTGACGAGCGGCGTGACGACCCCGCCGGCGCGCTGGTAGAAGGCGAGCCGGCCGGCGACGCTGGGCGCGTAGTCGCCTCCTTCCGGCGGTTGCGGCGCCTGCTTCGGCGCGCCGCCGCTCATGCCGCCGCCGGGTCGCGCGCCCGGCCGCCCGTCATCGCGATCCCGAGCTCCTCCTCCGACACGTCCGGCCCATACTCGCCCGCAACCCGGCCCTCGTAGAGCACGACGATGCGGTCGGAGAGGGACAGGATCTCGTCCAGCTCGAGCGAGACGAGCAGGACCGCCCGGCCCTCGTCCCGCTCCTCGACCAGGCGCCGATGCACGAACTCGATCGCGCCGACGTCCAGGCCGCGCGTCGGCTGAGCGGCCAGGAGCACCCGCGGATCGCGGTCGAGCTCGCGCGCGATCACGACCTTCTGCTGATTGCCGCCCGAGAGCGCGGCGGCGCGCGTCTGGGGACCGCCGCCGCGGACGTCGAACTGCTCGAGGAGCTTGCGCGCACGCTCGACCAGGACGCGCGGCCGCAGCCAGCCGAAGCGGGAGTCCGGGTCACGGTCGAAGTCGTGCAGCGCGAGATTCTCCGCGAGCGTGAACTCGAGCACGAGACCGCGCCGCTGGCGGTCCTCGGGAATGTGGCCGACGCCGCGGTCGATCACCTCGCCCGTGCTCGCACGCGTCAGATCGTGGCCGCCGACGCAGACACGCCCCGACTGGGTCGCGCGGAGGCCGGCGATCGCCTCGATCAGCTCCGTCTGCCCGTTGCCGTCGACGCCTGCGATCCCGACGATCTCCCCCGCGCGCACCGCCAACGAGACGCCGCGCACCGCCTCGAGCTCGCGCTCGTCGAGCACGCGCAGATCCTGGATCTCGAGCAGCGTCTCCCCCGGCTCGGCTGGCTTCTTCTCGACGCGCAGCAAGACGTCTCGGCCCACCATCAGCCGCGCGAGCCCATCCTCGCTCGCGCCCTCGCGCGGGAGCGTCTCCACCTTCTCGCCTCGGCGAAGCACCGTGATCCGGTCGGCGATCTCGAGCACCTCGTTCAGCTTGTGGGTGATGAAGACGATCGATTTCCCCTGCTCGGTGAGGCCGCGGACGATCGCGAACAGATCCTGCGCCTCCTGCGGCGTGAGCACGGCGGTCGGCTCGTCGAGAATCAGGATGTCGGCGCCGCGGAAGAGGGCCTTCAGGATCTCGACGCGCTGCTGCTGGCCGACCGTGATGTTCTCGATCCGAGCGTCCGGCTCGACGGCGAGACCGAATCGCCCGGAGAGCTCACGCACGCGTTCGTCGGCCGCGCCGTAGTCGAGCAGGATTCCCGCCCTGGTCGGCTCGGTGGCGAGGACGATGTTCTCAGCGACCGTCATCACCGGGATCAACATGAAGTGCTGGTGCACCATCCCGATGCCGGCCTCGATCGCGTCCTTCGACGAGCCGAAGACGACCGGCTTCCCGTCGACGAGGATCTCACCCTCGTCCGGGTGGTAGAGCCCGTAGAGGACGTTCATCAGGGTCGACTTGCCGGCGCCGTTCTCGCCGAGGAGCGCGTGCACCTCACCGCGGCGCAGCTCGAAGTCGACCCGGTCGTTGGCGACGACGCCGGCGAAACGCTTCGTGATCCCGCGCAACTCGAGGACCGGAGCGTCCATCGGTCGGAGTGTACGGGGCGAAGCGAAACCGCTCCGCCCCGTACGGACGGGCTACTTGACCGTGGACGGGATGTTCGAGAGCTTGCCCGAGGAGATCTCCTGCTCGATCCCGCGGACCTTCGAGACGATGTTCTGAGGCACCTTCGAGCTGATCGTGCCGATGCCCGTGCCGTTGTTCGCGACGGTGAAGAACTCGTCCTTGGCGCCCTTGAAGCTGTCGCTCTGGACCGCCTTGGCGGTGTCGAAGACCGACACGTCCACCTTCTTGACCGCGCTCGTCAGCACCTGCGGGCCGATGTACGCCTGATCCGCGTCGACGCCGATGCCGGAGACACCCTTCTCCTTTGCCGCGTCGAGCACGCCGAGGCCGCAGCCGCCGGCGACCTGGAACTCGATGTCGGAGCCCTGCGCGATCTGATTGAGAGCGATCTCCTTGCACTTCGCCGGGTCGGTGAAGCTCTGCGAGTAGCCGAGCAGCACCTTGATCCCCGGAGCCGCAGCCTTGGCGCCCGTCTGATAGCCCGCGATGTAGCTGTCCACCGACGGAAGCTTCTGTCCGCCGACCACGCCGATCGTGTTCTTCCCGGACGCGTTCTGCTTCTCCATCAAGCCCGAGAGGTACCCGACGAGGTAGCCGGCCTGCTCGGTCTTGAAGAGCAGTCCCTCGACGTTCTTCGGCTTGTGCTTCAACGCCTCCCAGGGGAAGTCGATGATCGCGAACTTCACGTTCGGGAACTTCTGGGCGACCGTGTCGATCGCGTCCCCCATCAGGAAGCCGACGCCGATCACGAGGTCGTAGTGCTGCTGCGCGAGCGTCGAGAGATTCGGGACGTAGTCGCCGTTCGAGTGCGACTGCAGGACGCGTCCCTTGACGCCGAGCTCGCTCTGGGCGCGCTGCAGCCCGACGTACGCGAGATGGTTGAACGAGCGGTCGTTCAGTCCGCCGATGTCGGTGACGAGACCGACCTTGATCGACTTGCCGCCCGTCGTCGTGGCCGCCGAGCTCCCGCCGCCGCTCTTGCTGCTGCTACCGCCGCAGCCTGCGGCCGTGAGCGCCAGCACCCCGAGCAGCACCGCTCCGGCCACCGGCACGATCCAACGCCTTGTCATCACTCGAGTCCTCCTCCGATCCGACAGGAGCGCCAACCCTATAAGAGCGCGTTCCGGAAGAGGATTCAGCCGGACGCGCGGTCGAGCTCGGCCTCTCCGACGAGCACGCGGCGGGGCTTCGAGCCCTCGTACCCGGAGATGATCCCGCGCCGCTCGAGCATGTCGATCAGACGGCCAGCCCGCGTGTAGCCGACCCGCAGGCGGCGCTGGATCAACGAGACCGACGCGGTCTGCGTCTGGACGACGACGTCGATCGCCTTCGCGAGCAGCGGATCCTCGTCGGGGTCGAACTCCCCCTCCCCGTCGGCCACGTCCTCGGCGAAGACCTCGGGCAGCTCGAGCAGCGACTTGTCGAGCTCCTGCGCACGCTGGTGGCGGCACTGCTCGACGACGAGGGCGATCTCCTCCTCCGACACGTACGCGCCCTGGACGCGCTGCAGGCGCGACGTGCCGAGGGGCTTGAACAGCATGTCCCCCTGGCCCAGCAGGCTCTCAGCGCCGGCCTGGTCGAGGATCACGCGGCTGTCGGTCTGGGAGGAGACCGCGAAGGCTATGCGTGACGGGACGTTCGCCTTGATCATCCCGGTGATCACGTCGACGGAAGGCCGCTGGGTCGCGAGCACGAGGTGGATGCCGACGGCGCGCGACTTCTGCGCCAGGCGGATGACCGCGTCCTCCACCTCCTGCGGCGAGATCATCATCAGGTCGGCGAGCTCGTCGATCACGACGAGGAGGTACGGCATCGTGTCCTCGCCGCGCTGACGCAGCGCCCGGTTCGCCTCGCGCAGGTTGCGCGCCCGGACGACCGAGAGCTTCTCGTACCGGCGCTCCATCTCGGCGACGACGTTCGCGAGCGCGGCCGCCGCCTGCTTCGGACTCGAGACGACCGGGGTCAGGAGGTGCGGGATCGACTCGTAGAAGTTGAGCTCGATCCGCTTCGGGTCGATCAGGATCATCCGCACCTCGTCCGGGGTCGAGCGGAGCAGGATCGAGGTCAGCAGCGCGTTGATGCAGCCCGACTTCCCCGAGCCGGTCGTCCCGCGATCAGGAGATGCGGCATCTGCGCGAGGTCGGTCCAGACGGCCGTGCCGGAGATGTCCTTGCCGAGCCAGACCGCCAGCGGGCTCGTGGTCGTCGGAAGGTCGTCGAAGATGTCGCCGAGCGTGACGAGGTTCGGGCTCAGGTTCGGAAGCTCGACGCCGACCGCCTGCTTGCCCGGAATCGGCGCGAGAATGCGGATCTCGGTCGTCGCGAGCGCGTAGGAGAGGTCGTCCTTCAGCGCGGCGACCTTCGAGACCTTCGTGCCGGGCGCGAGCTGGAGCTCGAAGCGCGTCACCCTTGGCCCGGCGATCTGGCCGACGATCGTGGCGTCGACGCCGAAGTGCGCCAGCGTCTGGACGAGGGCGGCGGCCGTGCGCTCGCCTGCATCGGCGCCGATCTCGCTCGGTGGCGGGGACGCACGCAGGAGGTCGCGGTCCGGGAGCCGGTATTCCTCCCCGCTCTCGGTCGGCTTCGTATCGAAAAGGCTCGTCCGGTCCGTCTCGGCCTCGGGCCGGACGAGGAGCGCCTGCGGCGCAAGCGGCTCGATCTCGCCGACCACGTCGGGGTAGTCGTGGACGGCGTCGACGGGCGGCTCGATCGGACGGAGGGGGATGACCTTCGCCGGCTCGGCGTCGATCCGTGGCTCGCGGGCGCGGCGGGCGCGGCTGTGCGCGCGCCGAACGGCATGGCCCGAGCGTCTGACGAGCGCACCCGCCGAGGCGCCGGAGAGAAGCAGGACCCCTACGAGGAGGGCGAGCACGCCGAGGATCGTCGTCCCCGTGCCGCCGAGCAGCGTCCCGAAGAGCGTGCCGAGCCCGCGGCCGATCGCGCCGCCGTGCGCCGAACCGAGCGTCACGAGGAGCCCGAAGCTCGTGACGGCGAGGCCCGTCCGAAACGGGCGAACGTCGACGAGCGCGCTGCGCGCGACCATCAGCGCGCCGACCGCAACGAACGCGACGGGCGCCACGTACGCGGCCGCCCCGCTCGCGGTGGCGAAACCACGGGCGACCCAGCCGCCGACCGTCCCGCCGTTCCAGTCCAGGTAGAGCATGCTCGCGAGGAAGAGCCCGAGCGCGACGAGGCCGAGCCCGATCAGCTCCGGATGCTGCCCGTGGGCCTTCTTCTTGGGCGCGCGCTTCTTGACCCGCGAGGGCACGCGCGGCTTGAGCGTGCGCTTCTTGCGGCGGCGCGCCATGACGCGCCACTTCGCCGGAGGGCTCGAAGCTCCTGCGTCTACCTGTCGCCGAGCTGCTCGCGCATGACCTGCTCGAAGACGCCGGGCTCCACCGTCCCCTCCGGCATGCCGGTCTCGGGCGGGTAGTAGACGACGATCTCGTTCATCCCCGCGGCCTCCCAGCGCTCCACCAGCTCGGCGAACGCCTCCGGCGAGCGCCACGGCGTCTCCGCGATGAACGGGTAGCCGATCAGGACCGAGCGGACGATCGAGGCGGGATCGCGACCGGCTTCGGCGCAGAAGCCGTCCAGCTTCCGGTTCAGCTCGAGCGCCTGGGCGGCCGCCTCCGCCGGCCGAAGGCCGCGACCGCCGTAGCTCGACCAGCGGTCGGCGAGCTCGGCCGCGAGCCGCAGCGTCCCCGTCGCCATGCCGCCGATCGTGAGCGGGACGCGCTCGTCGCCGAGCACGGAGACGAGCCGCTCCGCGAATGCGCGCAGCCGCCGGGCGCGCTCGGGCGGAGGCCAGTTCTCGACGCCGGCGAGCTCGTGATCCAGCGGTGCGCCGCCTGCGCCGACGCCGAGCTCCATTCTCCCACCGGAGAGCCGGTCGACGCTGGCCGCCGCCTTCGCGAGCACGGCGGGGTTGCGAAGCGTGATCGAGGAGACGAGCGTCCCCACCCGTGCGCGCTCGGTGGCGAGCGCCAGGCCGGTCAGCGTCGTCCAGCCCTCGTACCAACGGCCCTCCGGGTCGAGCGGATTCGCGAGGTGGTCGGGCGCCCAGATCGTCTCGAAGCCGAGCTCGTCCAGCACGCGCCAGCGCTCGACCAGCTCCGCCCAGGGAGCCGTCGGGAGCGTGATCGCGCCGAGCCTCATCGCTCGTACGCCGCGCAGGCCATCCCGAAGTAGGTCGGGGCCTCGTAGGAGAGGAGCTCGCCCTTCCAGCGGTCGCCCTCGAGCGCGCCGTGCAGCATCAGGAGTTGCCAGAGACTGTCCACCTTCGCCGCCTCGACGAGCTCCGGGTCGAGCTCGAGCAGCTCCTCCAGCCGGTTCTGGCGGATCAGCTCGACCACGCGCCGGTCGTACTCGGCCGCCGCCTCGTCGAATCCGTACGGCCCGTCCGGGTCGTGTCCGTGACCGTGGTCGGCGCTCGCGATCAGGGCGACCCGGCTGCCTGCGGTCGCCTCGGCGAGGGCGCGGCCGGCGCGGACGTGCTCCTCCAGCGGCCGGTCCCGGCAAGGGCAGACGATCACGACCGGCGCCGGCTCCTCCCGCCGGCCGCCCATGTACCAGAGCGGGATCAGCGTCCCCCAGTCCATCGGCATCGTCGCCTCGGCCGGGTCGTTGCCGCCGTAGCTGACGCCGACCGCCGGCAGGCCCGCGTCCACGAGCGAGACGATCGCCGCGAGGGAAAGCGCCGGGTCGGAGGGGGTGACGAGCCGCACGTCTTCCGACAGCTCGCCCTCGAGCGACCCCGCGACGATCACGGCGAACGCGTTCTCGACGTGGACGTTGTGCGGCGTGATCACGATCGTCGTGTCCGGCTCGGAGGCGTCGAAGCGACGACCGAGCTCGGCGAGCGCCTCCTGCGTGGCCGTCGCAAGGCCCTCCTCCCCCGGCTCGCAGGCCTCGGGGATGGCGATCCCCCCGTGCGGCGCGATCGCGGCGAAGACGATGCCGTCAGCCAAGGGAGTTCAGTCGCTCGACGAGCAGGTCGAGAAACGCCTCGGCGGCGATCTCGACGCCCACGTGCACGTTCGGCTCGCGCTCGGTGCGCCGCCAGAGGTCGACGACGGTGCGGCCGCGGCAGAGCTCCGACTCCGTGTCGACGACGACGTTGCGGTGGAGCGTTCTCACGAGGTCGGGCCGGAGGACGTGCGCGACGGCGACGGCGTCGTGGATCGGCGAGCCGTCGAAGCCGTAGACCTCGCGATGGTAGCGGCCGTAGAAGTCGAGCAGCTCGGAGACCAACGTCCCGATACGACCTTCCAGCCGGTCGACGTACACCTGTGAGAACAGCGCCTTGTGCGTGACGTCGAGACCGATCATCGTCACGTCGATCCCGCTCGAGAAGACGCGCTGGGCAGCCTCCGGATCGGCCCAGACGTTGAACTCCGCGGCCGGCGTCGTGTTTCCCTCGGCGATCGCGCCGCCCATGAGGACGATCCGCTCCGGCCGCGCCTCCGGGTGAAGGGCGAGCAGAAGGGCGACGTTCGTCAGCGGACCGATCGGCACGAGCGTGACGGGCTGCGGCGAAGAAGCGATCCGCTCGGCCAGGAAGTCGGCGGCGTGCCGGCCCACCGCCGTTCCCTGCGGTGGCGGGAGATCGGGGCCGTCGAGCCCGGACTCCCCGTGGACGCTCGCGGCCACGTACGCCTCGCGCGTGAGCGGCCGGTCGGCGCCGGCCGCCACCGAGACGTCTCCACGGCCGGCGAGCTCGAGCACGCGCAGCGCGTTCGCGGTCGTCTTCTCGAGCGTCTGGTTCCCCGCGACGGTCGTCACCCCGAGCAGCTCGAGCTCCGGCGAGGCCAGGGCGAGCAAGAGGGCGATCGCGTCGTCGTGCCCCGGATCGCAGTCGACGAGGACCGGAATCGTCACACGGCGAGTATCGCGTCTACCTCGGCGGCGGTGGGCAGAGAGGGCTGCGCGCCGAAGCGAGAGGCCGCCAGCGCGCCCGCCGCGCACGCGCGCAGAAGGGCTTCCCGCCGCCCGCGGCCTTCCAGAAACGACACGACGAGGCACGCGGTGAACGCGTCGCCCGCCGCCGTGCCGTCGACGGTGTCGACCCGCGGCGATCGCGCACGCGCGACCTCCTCCCCGTCCTCCAGCAGGACGGCGCCCTCCGGGCCGAGGGTGAGCGCGGCGAGGCCCTCCTGCGGGCCGATCGCGTCCAGCTCGAAGCGGTTCGCGACGACGAGGTCGGGCTTCACCGGAAGCGTCCGCGCGGGAGCGGCGTTCAAGCACAGCCACTCGGCGCCGCGACGCGCCTGCTCGATCGCGGCGTCAGGGAGCTCGAGCTGGCACAGCACCGGGCCTTCGACATCGAAGGCTTTCACCTCGGCATTCGCACCGGGAACCACCACGATCTGATTCTCGCCCTCGGCAGCGACGAGGACGAGCGCGATCCCGGTGGGCGAGTCGACCCTTCGGACGTCGAGCTCCACGCCGGCTGCTCGAAGGCCAGCGAGCGCCTCCTCGGCGAACGCATCCTCGCCCACACAGCCGACGAAGCGCACCTGTGCGCCGAGCCGGGCAGCTGCGACTGCCTGGTTCGCGCCCTTGCCGCCGGGGATCCGCTCGAGCGTCGCGCCGCCGAGCGTCTCCCCGGCTCGCGGCAGCCGCTCGACCCGGGCGACGAGGTCGAGGTTCGCGGAGCCGACGACGGTGAGGCGCGGAGCCACGGCCGGGATCCTAAGCTCAGGCTCGTGGAGGCCGCCCTCGAGACCGCGCTGAGCATCGTCCTCCCCGAGGCTCCGCCGATCGCCGCCGTCCGCCACGAGCTGCTCGCCGCGACGGTGAACCGCGGCGTACCTTTCCACATCACGTTGCTCTATCCGTTCGTCCGGCGCGACGCGTTGAGGGCCGAGCTGATCGACGACCTGCGGGCCTTCTTCGCGATCCGCGCTCGGCTCCGATTCGAGCTCGCGCGAATCGACTCGTTCCCGGGCGTGCTCTACGCCGCTCCGGAGCCCGCCGGCGCGCTCGTCGCGTGCATCCGCGCGCTCCTCGAGCGGTGGCCGGACTACCCTCGTTACGGCGGCGAGTTCTCCGAGATCGTCCCCCACGCCACCCTCGCCGTCACGGACGAGGCGACGCACCGGGAGACTCGGGCGGACGTGGAGCGGCGGCTCGCGCCGTATCTTCCCGCGGCCTTCGAGATCGAGTTCGTCTCCCTGCTCGAGGAGTTCGAGCCGGAGCGATGGCGCGAGCGCGAGCGGTTGCCGCTGGGCGGGTAGCTCAGGCCGCCAGCGCCCGGAGGTCGTCCGCCGCTCGCAGCAGGTTTTCCCTGAGGTCGAAGAGGCCCGCCCAGAGAGACGAGCGGTCGGGCGCCGCGTCGATCCGGGCCGCCGCGGAGAGGCCCTCGAGGGCGCGCACGAGCACGGCGAGCTCCAGGTACGACTGCGTCACGCGGATCGGCGACGCGCTCACGCCCGCCCGCCCGAGCACGGGCCCCCACTCCAGCACCTCGCCCGCACCGGGGCCGCCGTACCACGAGCGTCCTTCCGCCCGATCGGCCTCGAGCTCCAGGAGATACCGGTCGAGCGGGCGCTCCAGGCCGACGAGCGCGGTCTCGGCGCGATCGGCGGCGTGGCGCAAGGCCGCCTCGCGACCGCCCGGGGTGGAAGGCGCGGCGTCGCCCCGGGCCCAGCGCTCCAGCAGCCGGCAGTACGCGAGCGCGGCCGCCTCGCAGGCGCCGAGCTGGCCGACGAGCTTCCGGCAGGTCGCCCAGTCGGATGCATGATCCTCCAGCACGTCCGCCCAACCCGGCTCGCGCGCGCGGAGGCGGGTCAAACTTCCACCACCACGGGGAGGATCATCGGCCGGCGACGGGTCCTGTCGTAGACAAGCTGCCCGACCTCGTCGTGGAGGTGTTCCTGGAGGAGCTTGATCTCGGCGATGTCCTCGCCCAGGCACCGCTGCAGGACGCGGTCGGCCTCGGTGCGCAGCTCGTCGAGCAGCGGCCCTGATCCGTCCCCGAAGCCGCGCGCGATCAGCTCCGGCGCGCCCGCGGCGCCGCCGTTCGCCGAGGCCAGGGTCGCGACGATGATCAGGACCCCGTCCTCGGAGAGACGCCGCCGATCGCGCAGCGCCACGTCGTGCACGTCCCCTACGCCGAGCCCGTCCACGAAGCTCACGCCCGAGATGACCTCGTCGACGATTCGCACGCCGTCCGACGACAGCTCGACGACCTCCCCGTTCTCGGCCAGCACGATCGATCCGGCCGGCACGCCCGCGTCCCGTGCGAGCTGAGCGTGTGCGGCCTGCATCCGGTACTCGCCGTGGACCGGCATGACCGCCTTCGGGCGTAGCAGCGAGAGCAGCGTCCGCAGCTCCTCGGAGCAGGCGTGCCCGGAAACGTGCACCGGCGCGATGTCCTGGTGGAGCACCTCCGCGCCCGACTTCGAGAGCTGGTTGATCGCGTCGTGGACACGCAGCTCGTTTCCCGGCACCGGCTTCGCCGAGATGACGACGGTGTCGCCGCGCTCGACGGCGATCGTGGGATGGTCGTTGTAGGCGATCCGCGTCAGCGCCGAGAGCGGCTCGCCCTGGCTGCCGGTGCAGAGGATCAGCTGCTCGTGCGGGGGAACACCCTCGAGCTGGGGCGGCCGCAGCAGGACCCCCTCGGCCACGTCCATGTAGCCGAGGTTCCGCGCGATGTTCACGTTCTTTCGCATCGAGCGACCGACGACGCAGACCTTCCGGCCTTCCTGCACGGCGACGTCGATCGCCTGCTGCATGCGGTGGACGTTCGAGGCGAAGGAGGAGACGAGGATCCGGCCCTGCCGGAGCGGAAAGATCTGGCGGAACGCCTCCCCGACGACGCGTTCGGACGGCGTCACGCCCGGCCGCTCGGCGTTCGTCGAATCGCCGAGCAAGAGGTCGACGCCGCGGTTGCCGAGCTCCGCGAGCTTCCCCACGTCGGTCTTCTGGCCGTCGATCGGGGTGTGATCCAGCTTGTAGTCGCCGGTGTGGACGATCCGGCCGGCCGAGGTCTCGAGCACGACGGCGACGCAGTCCGGAATCGAGTGCGCCATGCGCACGAACTCCACGCGAAACGGCCCGAGATCGTGCGGCTCGTCGTCGGGATGGATCTCCCGTAGCTCGCTGTTCCGGCTGAGTCCGTGCTCGTCCAGCTTCGACTTGACGAGGCCGAGGGTCAGGCGCGTCGCCCAGACCTCCGGTACGCGCACCTCGCGCAGCAGATACGGCAGCCCGCCGACGTGGTCCTCGTGGCCGTGGGTGAGGATGACCGCCTCGATCTCGCTCTCGTGCTCGCGCAGGTAGGTGAGGTCCGGCAGGACGAGGTCGACGCCCAGGTGCTCGTCGCGCGGAAAGGCGAGGCCGGCGTCGACGATCACGATCGAGCCTCGGCTTTCGTAGACGGTCATGTTCTTGCCGACCTCTCCGAGGCCGCCCAGCGCGACGATGCGGCAGATCTCGCTCACCGGCCAAGTGTAAGGGCGCGGCTCGTCGCGGCCGATACAGGGCGCATGCGGCAGTCTCGTCTGGTCCCCAGCACGATCGCGCTCGGCGTCGCCGTGCTCGCCTACTCGGCCTTCCGGGGGACGTCGTTCTCGCTCACGACGCTCGCGCTCTTCGGCGCGGCGGCGATCCTCACCGAGCTCTTCGAGGAAAGCGACCGCGAGCGCTCCCGCCAGCCCGTCGAGACCGAGCGGTTCCGCATCGCCGTCGCCGTCCACATCGCCGCCGTGCTCGTGCTCGGGCCGTGGGCGGCCGCGCTCGTGGCGGCCTCGGGCGTCGTCGCCGGGTCGCTCTTTCGCGGGACGAGGTTGCGCTCGACCCTCTTCGGCGCCTGCTCGCTGGCCCTCGCGGCCGCGGCCGGCGGGGTCGCCTTCCGCACCGCGGGCGGGCATGCAGGCGAGCTGAGGCTCCTGGACAACCTGATCCCGCTCGTCGCTCTGGCGATCGCGTACGTGACCGTGCGGACGCTCCTCGTGGAGGTCGTCCAATCGCGCGAGACCTTCGATCCCCGTCTGTTCGCGAGCGCCGCGGAGGCCGGCCTCGGCGCCGCCGTCGCGCTGCTCGTGCTCGCGCACCCGTGGGACGTGCTCGTGCTCGTGCCGGTGGCGATCGCCGTGCACCAGGCGCAGCTCCGCCTCGTGCACCTCCAGCGGGAGACCCTGCGCGCGCTCGAGACGTTCGCCAACATCGTCGACGAGCGAGACCCGTCCACCTACCATCACTCGATGCGGGTCGCCGGCTACGTGGACGGCCTCGCGCGGGCGCTCCTGCTCCCGTTCTCCGACATCGACCGCCTACGCTGGGCGGGCCGGCTCCACGACCTCGGCAAGGTCGCGGTCGACTCGTCCGTCCTCCGCAAGCCCGGCCGGCTCGACGGCGCCGAGTGGGCCTCGATGCGGCGCCACCCCCGGCTCTCCGCGCGCCTGCTGCAACGGTTCGAGTTCATCGCCGCCCAGGCTCGCGCGGTCGAGCTGCACCACGAGCGCGTCGACGGAGCCGGCTACTACGGCGTCGGCGGGGACGACCTCCCGCTCGCGTCGCACTTCCTGATCGTCGCCGACAGCTTCGACGCGATGCAGACCGACCGGCCCTACCGCCCGGGCCTCTCGCTCGATGCGGCCCTGATCGAGATCGAGCGGAACCTCGGCACGCAGTTCCATCCGGTCGTCGGGAAGGCTTTCGTCGCGGTGCAGCGCGGCCTCGACTCGTGCGAGCTTCTCGCACCGGAAGAGCTGAGCGAGCTGCGCCGCGCCTCGGCCTCGTATCGCTTGCGCGTCCCCGGCGCGCACGACCTCGCCGAACGGCCGGAGCTCGTCGCGCTCGGCGGGGTCGTCTTCTCGCTGCTCGGGGTCGGGGTCGGCTGGGCCTGGCTGGCGCTCTTGGGGATCGTGCTGCGGACGAACGTGCGTCTACGCGCGGCGCGCTCGGCCGCCTCGCTTCGCCGGACGTTCGGCGCGCCGGACCGCGTGACCGCGATCGTCGACGTGCTCGGCCGCTCGTTCCCCGTCCGGTGGGCCGGTCTCGTCGACTGGGACGAGGACGGACTCGGCGGCTCGATCCGCCGCACGATCGGCGCCGACGGCCCGAGCCAGGCCGACCTGATGAGCTGGCTGATCCGCGAGGCGGAATCCGGGGCCGAGGTGATCGTCGCCCCGGGCGCCCAGCTCGGCCGCGACGGCATCGAGATCGCCCTGCCCCTCCGTCGCGACAACAGCGCCCTGGTCGGCTTCCTTGTCCTGGAGGCCGACCGCCTGCCACCGCGGCACCTGGAGCTCGCGCTGCTCGAGACGCTCGACGAGCTCGGGCTCGCGTTCGCAGATCGGCCCGCGCTAGACGGCGGCGACGCTGAGGACGCCGAGGCGCTCCAGGCAGGAGCGAACGGCGGCGCGCTCGCCGTCGTCGGCCTCGACCAGCGGTAGGCGCAGGCCTCCGACCTCCCGACCGAGCAAGTTCAGCGCGGCCTTGATCGCGATCGGGTTCGTCTGCACGCGCAGAAGCTCGTAGGCCGGGGCGAGCTCCTCGTCGATCCGGCGCGCGGCCTCGGCGTCGCCGTCCCGAAAGGCGCGGATCATCGCCTTCACCTGCGGCCCGACGACGTGCGTGTGGACGCAGACGCCGCCGATCCCACCGAGCTCGAGGAACGGGAGGATCAGGTTGTCGTCCCCCGCGTACAGGTCGAGATCGGTCTCGGCGAGAATCCTGCGCGCCTGATCGAGATCGTCGTTCGCCTGCTTGACCGCGCTGACGCTCGGGATCTCGGCAAGCTCGCAGATCGTCTCCGGCTCGACATTGATCACGACCCGGCCGGGGATGTTGTAGACGACGATCGGCCGGTCGCTCTCCGCGGCGATCGCCTTGAAGTGCTCGACGATCCCGCGCGGGGGCGGCTTGTTGTAGTAGGGCGTGACGACGAGCAGGCCGTCGACGCCGAGCTCGTGCGCCACGCAGGTCAGGTGGACGGAGTGCGCGGTCGAGTAGGTGCCGGTCCCCGCGACAACGGTCGCGCGCCCGTTCAACGTGTCGAGGGCGACGCGAAAGAGCTCGATCCGCTCGTCGTCTGTGAGGGTCGGACTCTCGCCGGTCGTCCCGGCGACGACGATCCCGTCCGAGCCGTTCTCGACGAGGTGCTGCGCAAGCTCGCGGAACCGCTCGTAGTCGACCGACCCGTCAGCCTCGAGCGGCGTCACGATCGCGGTCAAGATCTCGCCGAGCACGGGGCGATCCTACTCCTACGGGACGGCGAGCCATTAGTCGAGCCAGTGCTCGCGGGTGGAACCGACGCGCTCGTACACCTTCCGGGCTCGCTCGTTGCCGGGCGCCGTTTGCCAGGCGAGCTTCGCGGCGCCGTGGCGGCGGCACTCCTTCCGGCAGGCTTCGATCAGCGCCTCCGCCAGGCCGCTCCCCCGGGCTTCCGGTGCGACGAAGAGGTCGTTCATCACGCCGAGCCGCGACGCGGTGGTCGTCTCCCAACTCCAGTAGACCGTGGCGAATCCGACCGCGGCATGATTGCGGCGGGCAAGGAGTTGGACCCCCTCCCGCTCCGGATCGGCGATCAGCGCGCGCGCCAGCGCGAGCAGCGCCTGGTCGGCCGGCGCCGCCTCGTAGAAATCGCAGTAGGCACGCAGGAGCGGCAGCAGCTCCGGGAGGTCGCCCTTGCCCGCTCGCGCGATTCGGATCAGAGCAGCGCCTCGAGGCCGACGGTCACCCCGGGTGGCAGCGTCGGCAGCTTCCCCAGGGCGAGCAGCACGCCCGGGACGAACGCCTCGCGCGAGAGCGTGTCGTGGCGGATCGTCAGGAGCTGGCCCTCACCCCCGAGGAGCACCTCCTGGTGCGCCACGAGGCCGGGCAGGCGGACCGAGTGGATCTCGGCCCCGCCCGGGATGCGCTCGGCGGTCGCCTTCGCGGTTCCGGACGGCTTGTCCGCCTTTGCCTCGTTGTGCAGCTCGACGATCTCCGCGCGCGGCAGGTGGCGCGCCGCCTCCTCGGCAAAGCGCATCATCAGCACCGCTCCGATTGCAAAGTTCGGCGCGTGGAAGACGGCCAGGCCCCGCTCGCGCGCGAGCGCGTCCACGCGGTCGAGCTCGAAGCCCGTCGTCCCGACCACGCAGGGGACGCCGTACTCGAGCGCCGCGAGCGCGTTCGCCTCGCCAGCCTCCGGGCGCGTAAAGTCGACCATCGCCTCGGCTCGATCGAGCTCGACCAGCTCGTGCCCGGCCGCCTCGAGCGCCGGACCGAGCACGCGACCGACCTTCCCCGCGCGGCCGTTGAGGACGACTCTCACGCCGCGCGGGCGAGCACGGCGGGGTTGATCCGCCCGACCGCCTTGCGGAACACGCGCTCGCTCGGTCCGATTCCCGAGATCGAGAGCTTCTCTGGCGCGAGCAGAAGACCGGCGAGCTCCGCGACCTCGTCCGACTCGACGCCGTCGATCTCGGCGATGATCCGCTCGAGCGAGAGGAGCTCCGTGTCGGTGATCAGCGATTTCCCGAGCCGGCTCATCCGGCTCGAGGTCGATTCCATCGAGAGCATGATCCGGCCCTTGAGGTTCTCCTTGGCTCGGTGCAGCTCGTCGGGCGTGAGGCTCCCCGCCGCGATCTGCGCGAGCTGCTCGCCGGCGATCTCGAGGCACGGCCCGAGGTTCTCGCCACGCGTTCCGATGTAGATCCCGACGAGGCCCGTGTCGGTGTACTGGGACGCGAAGCTGTAGACGGAATAGGCCATCCCGCGCTTCTCGCGGATCTCTTGGAAGAGGCGGGACGAGGCGGAGCCGCCGAGGATCGAGTCGAGCAGCGAGGCCGCGAAGCGCCGCCGATCGGAGCGCGCGATCCCGGGAGCGCCGATGCAGACGTGGTACTGCTCGGTGTCCTTGCGCGCGAAGCGGAAGCCGGGGGGCGGCGCCTTGACGAGCGGCCTGCGCACCCTCGGCCCGCCCGCGGGCGGTCGCTGCTGGCTCTGGGCCTTGTCGAGCATCCGGACGAGCTTGTTGTGCTCGACGTTCCCGGCCGCCGCGATCACGACGTTGCCGCCCGCGTACATCTGCCGGTGGTAGCCGCCGATCACTCGGCGGCTCACCGACGAGATCACTTGCGCCGTGCCGATCACCGGCCGGCCGAGCGCATGACGCCCGAAGACCGCCTCCGAGAAGAGGTCGTGGACGAGCTCCTGCGGCGTGTCCTCGTACATCGCGATCTCCTCGAGCACGACCTCGCGCTCGGAATCTATGTCGGTGAAGCTCGGCGCGAAGACCATCTCCGTGATCACGTCCAGGGCCGTCTGGGCGTGGCCGTCCGGGACACGGGCGTAGACCATCGTGTGCTCGCGGGAGGTGGCCGCGTTCAGCTCGCCGCCGAGCCCGTCGAAGATCTCCGCGATCTCCTGCGCGCTGTAGGAGGGCGAGCCCTTGAACAGCAGGTGCTCGATGAAATGGGAGACGCCGGCCTTCGCGTCGGTCTCGTCGCGCGAGCCCGCGCCGATCCAGAAGCCGAGCGCGACCGACCGGACGCTCGGCACGCGCTCGGAGATGACGCGCTCGCCGGAGTCGAGCTCGGAGACGGCGTACTTCTGCACGAGCCCATTATCCTGCCCGGACGCGATGGCGGGCTACCGATTCCTGACGACGTGGCTCCTGGACGCCCCGATCGACGATGTCTGGGCGGCGATCAAGGAGGCCGAGCGCTGGCCCGAGTGGTGGCGCGGCGTCGAACGGGCCGACAAGGTCAGGGAGGGCGACGAGAACGACGTCGGCGCCGTGTTCGACTACACGTGGCGAAGCCGGCTTCCCTATCCCGTCCGCTTCAGCGGCGAGACGACGCGGGTGGAGCGCCCGCACCTGATCGAGGCGCGCGCGTGGGGCGAGCTCGCCGGCACGGGAACGTGGCGGCTCTACGACGCCGCCGCCGGCACGGCGGCCACCTATGACTGGCAGGTGCGAACGACCGCTCCGTGGATGAACGCCCTGGCCCCGGTCGCGCGGCCGGTGTTCGAGTGGAATCACGAGGCGATCATGCGCTGGGGCGGCGAGGGGATCGCGCGCCGGCTGGGCTGCCGGCTGCTCGCGGCGAGCTAGCGATGGCGCCTCCGGACTGGTTCCCGGACGAAGCCGCGCACGCAGGAGAGGAGCACTTCGACGCCCGCTACGTCGCCTGCTACGAGCGCAAGACAGGGACCGACCCCGTCTTCGACGACGATCTCGCAGTGCTGCGCGAGCACGCCTCGGGCGGCACGCTCGTCGACCTGGGCGCCGGCGCCGGCGCGCTCGCGCTGGTGGCCGCTCGCTTCTGCCGCCGCGTCGTGGCCGTCGACGTCTCGCCGACCATGCTGGCCGCCGTCTCTGCGCGAATCCGACGCCTGGGGCTCGACAACGTCGAGTGCGTACAGCGAGGGTTCCTCACATACGAGCACGAGGGAGCGCCTGCGGACGCCGCCTACTCGCGGAACGCCCTCCACCATCTCCCCGACTTCTGGAAGGCGCTCGCGCTCCGGCGGGTCGCCGCGGTCCTCCGGCCGGGCGGAGTACTGCGCCTGCGGGACATCGTGTTCTCCTGCGGCGCGGGCGAGGCCGAGCTCGTCGCGGAGGCGTGGCTCGACGGCGCGGCCGAGCGACCGGAGGACGGCTGGACGCGAGCGGAGCTCGAGCTGCACCTGCGCGAGGAGCACAGCACCTTCACCTGGCTGCTCGAGCAGATGCTCGAGCGGGCCGGATTCGAGATCCTCGAAGCCTCCTCCACCCCCTCTCGAGCCTACGCGGCGTACACCTGCGTGAAGGCGTAGCTTCGGCCTCGGCTCACGCGACGCAAAACGGATTCCCCTCCGGGTCGCGCAGCACGGTGAACGTCACCGCGTCGCCGGTCTTCGTCTCTGCGATCGTCGCGCCGATGCCGGTGAGCCGCTCGATCTCGGCTTCGCGGTCGTCGGCGCGGAGGTCGAGGTGGATCGGAATCGAGTCGGTCGGCGATTTCTGCCGCCGCTGGAAGAGGAGGCGCGGCCGACTGCCGTCGGCCTTTCGGATCGAGCCGTAGGCGTGGAGCTCCGCCGGGTCGAGGCCCGCTTCGCGGAGCATCTGGAGGAAGTCCTCCCCCACGTCCTCCTCCGGCCAGCCGAGCGCCCGCGACCAGAACGTCGCGAGCCGCTCCGGCTCCGCTGACGAGAAGGTCACGTTGCCGATGTATGGGTACGGCCTCCTCGACTCAGGCCCCTGGACGCAGAAACCGTTGCCCTCCGGATCGCGCATCACCGTGAACGTCTCCTCGAGCTCGCCGATCGCGTGGGTCTTCGTGGCGACGAGGTGCGCGCCGAGACCTCGCGCCCGCTCGACCTCCGCCTCCCGGTCGGGGACGTTCACGTCGAGGTGGATCGGCAGCTCGATCGTGGGCGACTTCGCCATCCGGTTGAAGAGCAGCTTCGACCCCTCACCCTTCGGATCCGAGGCCAGGGCGCAGTCCGCGCCTCCCTCGACGGTGTAGCCGAGCAGCTCGGCCCAGAACCCGCCACCCGCCCGGGATCGTCGCAGGCGAAGGTGACGTGCTCCAGCCGCAACACCGGCGGAGCCTACAAAACGAATGAGGGGCGGCGCGCCGCCCCTCTCGAGTGTCCTAGCGGCGGTCTCGGCCGCCACGACCTCCCCGCCGGTCTCGGTCGCCGCGCGGGCGATCCTCCTCCGGCGGGCGTG
>JBBSHO010000024.1:0-21841 GCA_038253005.1 Gaiellales bacterium | reverse complement strand
CGTCGCATCCTGGGGCTGGAGTAGGTCCCAAGGGTTGGGCTGTTCGCCCATTAAAGCGGTACGCGAGCTGGGTTCAGAACGTCGTGAGACAGTTCGGTCCCTATCCACCATGGGCGCTGGAAGCTTGAGAGGAGTCGCTCCTAGTACGAGAGGACCGGAGCGAACAGACCTCTGGTGTATCAGTCGTCGTGCCAACGGCGCTGCTGATTAGCCACGTCTGGATGGGATAACCGCTGAAAGCATCTAAGCGGGAAGCCCACCTCGAGATGAGGCTTCCCATCCCCTAGAGGGAGTAAGAGCCGTGGGAGACCACCACGTTGATAGGCGGGACGTGCAAGCACAGCAATGTGTTCAGCGGACCCGTACTAATTGCTCGAGGTCTTGATTTGAACACCGAGTGAGTCGCTATGGAGTTTTGAAGGTGCGCCCGCGCGGCGCCCTGACAAGTTCGGCGGTCATAGCAGCGGGGAAACACCTCTTCCCATTCCGAACAGAGAAGTTAAGCCCGCTTGCGCCGATGGTACTCGGAGGGCAACCTCCCGGGAGAGTAGGTCGCCGCCGATTATCTTCCCGCTCGCGCGGCGCCGGCATGAGTCCGGCGCCGCCGATCGAGGGGAGGTCGCACTCAGGTTGCGAGTCCGGCCGGGAGCGTCAGGCTTTCGAGGTCGCGGGGGTAGTAGGTCAGGAACTCGATCCCGCCCTCCGTGATCACGACGGTGTCGGAATGGCGGAACCCGCCCAGCCCGGAGGCGTAGAGCCCCGGCTCGACGGTGAAGATCATCCCCGGTCGGATCTCGGTGTCGTCTCCCACGTCGAGAAAGGGACCCTCGTGGTAGCGGAGGCCGATCGCGTGTCCGACGTGGTGCTTCCAGAAATCCCACAGGCCGTGCTCGTCGTAGTAGGCGCGCACGGCGCGGTCGACGTCCGAGCACAACGCGCCCGGCACGATCGCCTCGAAGGCGCGGTCCTGGAGAGCGATCATGTGGTCGAACATCCGCCGCTGTTCGGCTGACGGCTCTCCGATCACCATCGTCCGCTCGAGCTCGGAGTGGTAGCCCCACACGGGGGCCGTCGCACCCGTGACCAGCACGTCGCCCGGCGCGAACGTGATGTTGTTGGCGAGCGCGTGGGGGATCGCTGCATTACGCCCGATCTGGCCTCGGTAGCCGGCCGCCGCGCCGTCGGACCACATGCTGTGCGACCGGTAGAGCGGCCCGATCGTGTCGAGCATCGCGAGCGTCGCCTCAGCGCCGGCGCGCTGTGTGACCTCCGTCTCCGTCAGGCCGACCCGGGTATAGCGCTGGAGGAGAACGTGGGCGAGGTTGCCCCACTTTGCGCTCTCGCGGACGAGCTCGATCTCCGCGGCGCTCTTGATCGCGAGCTGATCCTCCACGAACGCCGCGACACGCTCGGGCGTCCGCCCCGTCAGCTCCGTCAGCGACGGCCCGCGATACCCGAAGATCCACGGATAGCCGTCAGTGTCGGCGCCGATCGAGACCTGCACGCCCATCTGTCCGAGCAGAGCCTTCAGCGCCTCGAGCGGGTGCCGCTCCGACGGGTACTCCGGGTAGTCGCCGACTCGCTGGACGGTCGCGTTCGCCTCGGCGTGCTCGCGTTCCAGACGCGGGACGAAGAGGCCGCGCTCGCCCTCGGCGGTGACGACGAGCGCCACCGGCCGCTCCGTCGGGATGAAGGCGAAGCCCGTGTAGTAGAGGACGTAGGCGCTGTCGAACAGTACGAGGCCGGTCAGGCCGCGCTCCCGCGCGTGCCCGGCGAGCGCCGTCGCGCGCTGCTCGTATTCCGCTGCCTGGATCCGCATCCCGCTCATGCACCGGAAGAGGCGCTAGGCCGCGCGCAGCTTCTCGCGCCAGTTCGGATCGAGCTCGCGCAGGCGTCGGACCCGCTCTCCGATCGGCGGGTGCGTGACGAAGAGCGCGGCGAGGCCTTCCTCGAGGAACGGGTTGAACGTGTAGAGCGGCTCGGTCGCGGGGCTACCCGCGAAGGAGACGAGCTCCGCCGCCCGGTCGAGCCGTAGCAAGGCATCGGCCATGCCGTGCGGGGACGCGCAGATCGCGGCGGCGGCGCGGTCGGCCGCGAACTCTCGCTTGGGCGAGAGCATCAGGTGCACGAATGCGGCCGCGAGCGGGCCGAGGACGAAGAGCAGCACGCGCTCGAGCCAGCCGCCGATGCTGCTCAGCTCCACAACGGCCGCGGCGAGCACGACGACGGAGGTCTGCACGGCGACGTCACGATGGCGGACGTGCGCGAGCTCGTGCGCGAGCACCGCCTCGAGCTCGGCCGGGCTCGCAGCGGAAAGGAGCCCCGCGCTGACGGCGATCGCCGAGCTGCGCGGGCCGCGTCCAGCTGCGAGCGCGCGGGGCAGGCCGTCCGGGATCAGGTACAGACGCGGCTTCGCCACTCCGGCGAGGGCCGCGAGCCGCTCGACCGTCGAGTGGAACGCAGGCGCCGCCCCGACCGGCAACTCGCGAGCGCGGACGAGGCCGAGCGCGATCCAGTCCGAGTACCAGAAGAGCGCCGCCGCAAGGAGCGCGCCGCAGAAGACGAAGATCGTGAGCAGTCGGTAGCCGCCGAGGCCGTACCCCGCAAGGCCGAAGAGCGCGCAGGTCCCGGCGAGGAGGAACCAGGCCTTGAGGACGTTCCGGAGCGCGAGCAAGGAGGGCTAGGAGCCGTCTTCGTGCTCGTCGTCGCGGAGGCCGCGCGGAGGCCAGTCGTCCTCCGGCGCGTCGCAGCGGCTCGAGCAGTGGAGCGATGCGATGTTCTGCAACGGGACGAGGATGTGTCCGTTGAGCTCGATATGGGCGACGTCCTCCACGTAGCAGTACGCGGTGAGGACGCCCTCCTGATACTCGCCGCCGAAGAGCGCGATCTCGACCTGCTCGCCCTTGTACTTGTTGGTGTAGTCCTCCACCAGGCGGCCCCGCGTCAGTCTATCCCTCGGAAAGCTCCGTCCTCGACCGAGATCCGGACGACGTCGCAGTTGGCGACGTGCCCGCGGCGGGCGCGCTGCTCCTCGTAGCTGACGCCGGCGGCGTGTGCGAGGAGCGCGCGAACCGGGCCTCCGTGCAGGACGACGAGCACCTGATCGTCGACGTGCCTGCAGCCGATCTCTGCGAGCGCTGTCACGACGCGTCCGCCCATCGCCGCGTACGTCTCGCCGTTCTCGAAGGAATGTTCCGGATCGCCGGCCCGCCAGCGAACGACACCCTCCGGAAAGCTGTCCTCGATCTCCGCGGTCGAGAGGCCCGACCAGCCTCCGACGTCGACCTCGCGGAGCCGCGCGTCGACCCGCACCTCCAGGCGGTGCGGGGACGCGAGGAGCTCGGCGGTCTCGAGCGCCCGCCGAAGGTCGCTGCTGTACGCGGCTGCGATCGGCTCCTCGCGCAGCGTCGCAGCGAGCGCCCGCGCCTGCTCGCGCCCGAGGTCGTTCAGCGGTGGGTCGGCCTGACCCTGCCAGCGACTCGTGCGGTTCCACTCGGTCTCGCCGTGCCGTACGAGGAGCAGAGTCGCCACGCCGTCTAGGCTAGCCACCATGGATCTCGGCCTGCGTGACCGCGTTTGCCTCGTCACCGGCTCCACCGGGGGGATCGGCCTCGAGACGGCCCGTATGCTCGCGGCCGAAGGCGCGCGCGTCGTTGTCTGTGGGCGCGATCCGGACGGCGTGGAGGCGGCGCGGCGAGCGACGAAGGCGACGCTCGGGGTCGTCTGCGACCTGGCGGAGCCCGGCGCCCCGGACGAGCTGATCGGCGAGACCGGCGAAGCGGTCGGCCCGGTCGAGTGTCTCGTCAACAACGTGGGCGAGGCCTACCAGGTCCGCTTCGAGGAGGTCTCCGACCGCCAGTGGGACGAGATGTGGCAGCTGAACGTGATGAGTTACGTTCGCTGCATTCGAGCCGTGCTGCCTGCCATGCGGGAGGCTGGGCGCGGCGTGATCGCGAATGTCTCCTCGACCGCGGGGAAGCGTCCTTCCACCGTCATGCCGAACTACTCCGTCACGAAGGCCGCGGTTCTCTCGCTCTCTCGGCTCGTCGCCGATCTCTACGCGAAGGACGGGATCCGCTGCAACGCGATCGCGCCGGGCCCGACCGCGACCCGCGCATGGCTGGACGAGGGCGGCCTCGCCGACCAGCAGGCCGCGCGCTCGAGTAAGACTCGTGAACAGGTTCTGGAAGCGGTCGGCGGCGCGCGTCCGCTCGGCCGTCTCGCCGAGCCGGAGGAGATCGCCTCGGTGATCGCCTTCCTCTGCTCGGAGCGGGCCTCGTACGTAACCGGCGCCGCCTGGAGCGCCGACGGGGGAACCGTCCCCATCATCCTCTAGGCTGGATTCCATGACGCCCAAGCTGGTCGGACGAGTGGCGGACGCGTTCGAGGCACGGATTCGCGAGCACGAGGAGCAGTGGCTTTCGCCGCTCGCCGTGCGCTCGTACGAGACCGGCGGGCGCCTGCAGCAGGAGGACGAGTGCCGCCTGCGGACGCCGTTCCAGCGTGACCGTGACCGGATCCTCCACTCGAAGGCGTTCCGCCGGCTGAAGGGGAAGACCCAGGTCTTCATCGATCCCGCCGGCGACCACTACCGCACGCGCATGACTCACACGCTCGAGACGACCGGAATCGCGCGTGGCGTCGCCCGCGCGCTGCGCCTGAACGAGGACCTCGTCGAGGCGATCGGGCTCGGGCACGACACCGGTCACACGCCGTTCGGACATGCCGGTGAGGAGGCGCTCGACCGTGCGGTCGAGGAGCGGTTCGGTCGGCGGTTCCGGCACAACGAGCAGTCGCTGCGCATCGCGGAGTCGCTGAACCTGACCGGCGAGGTGCGCCACGGCATCCTCACGCACACCGGCCCCGCCGAGCCGCGCACGCCCGAAGGGAAGATCGTCAGGCTCGTCGACCGCGTCGCGTACATCAACCACGACATCGACGACGCCCTGCGGTTCGGGATCCTCGCGCCCGAGGACCTGCCCGCCGGGGAGCTCGAGCTGCTCGGCGAGACCGGCTCGCGTCGTGTCGACACGCTCGTCCACGACCTCGTCGAGACCTCGGAGCGGACGGGCGACATCGTCCAGAGCGAGGAGGTCGGCGAGGCGATGCTCGCGCTCCGGAGCTTCATGTTCGAGCGCGTCTACCTCGGGCCGGAGTCACGCGGCGAGCACGAGCGCGCCCACGCCGTCGTCCGGCGCATCTTCGACCATCTGATCGAGCGCGGCGACGAGCTCGAGGCTGCGGTCGACTACGTCTCGGGGATGACCGACCGCTTCGCACTCGCGTACGCGGAGAAGCTGGCGTAGTGGCGCTGATCAAGGACGCGTCGGTCGACGAGGTGAAGGCCGCCGCCGACATGGTCGCGGTCGTGTCCGGGCGGACGCAGCTACGGAAGGCGGGCGCCCGGTTCGTCGGCCGCTGCCCCTTCCACGAGGAGCGGACGCCGAGCTTCTCGGTCAACCCCACCGACAAGCTCTACTACTGCTTCGGCTGCGGCGCCAAGGGCGACCTGATCACCTTCGTGCGCGAGACCGAGCAGCTCGACTTCGCCGGTGCAATCGAGTGGCTCGCCGACCGGTTCAACGTCGCGCTCGAGTTCGAGGAGACCTCGCCCGAGCAGGACGCGCGCCGCCGCCGCCGCGATCGGTTGCACGCCTTGCTCGACTCGGCGGCGAGCTTCTACGAGCGCTACCTCTGGGACTCGCAGGCGGGATCGCTCGCGCGCGACTATCTGGCGGGCCGCGGCCTCGGCGAGGAGGTCTGCCGCGAGTACCGCCTCGGGCTCGCGCTCGGCGGGACGACGCTCGCGCGCAAGGCGGTCGAGAAAGGGTTCACGCGGAAAGAGCTGCTCGCCGCCGGCCTTGCGAACCGGGGCGGCCGCGACTACTTCTCCGGGCGTCTGCTCTTCCCGCTCGCGGACGCGCGCGGCCGAGTGCTCGGGTTCCAGGCTCGCAAGCTGCGCGAGGACGATCCGCTGCGCGCCAAGTACGTCAACTCCCCCGAGGGCGAGCTCTTCCGCAAGGGCGACCTGCTCTACGGGATCGACCGGGCGCGCGCTGCGATCGCCAAGCAGGAGCGCGCCATCGTCGTCGAGGGGAACACGGATGTGCTCGCTCTCCGCCAGGCCGGTCTCGAGCCGGTGGTCGCATCGATGGGGACGGCGCTGACCGAGCGCCAGCTGAAGGAGCTCGGGCGGCTGACGAGTCGCCTCTACCTCTGCTTCGACGGCGACGCCGCGGGTGAGGCGGCGACCCTCCGCGGGATGGAGCTCGCCGCCGGCCAGGGGCTCGACGTGCGCGTCGTCGCGCTGCCGCCCGGGCTCGACCCGGCCGACCTCGCGGACGGCTTCGAGGGGCGACTCGGCTCGGCGGAGAGCTACGTCGGCTACCGCGTCCGGCTGGAGGTCGACCGCGCGCTCCCGGACCGGCAGGAGGCCTTCGTGCGGGTGCGCGAGGTGCTCGCCCGGGCCGAGGATTCCCCCGAGCGGCACGAGGCGATCCGCTACGTCGCAGACCGGCTCGACCTCCCCCGGGAGACGCAGGCCGGCCTGGCTCCGAGGGCGGGCGCGTCGCCGGCGGGCCAGGTCTCGGCGCGTCTCCTCGACGCCGGCGAGCGACTCGAGCGGAACGCGCTGGCCGGAGTGGTGGCGCACACGGGCCTGAATCCGATCCTGGCCGAGCTCAGCCCCGAGCACTTCGACTCCGAGCTCCATCGCCGCGTGCGTGAGCAGCTCGTGGGGGGCGGAGCGACCCAGGATCCGGAGCTCGTGGGGGCGCTGGCGGAGCTGGACGCCATGGCGAGCGCCGAGGGGATCGACGAGCGCACGGCGGAGGAGCTTCTGCTTCGTCTCAGGGAGCGCGCGATCCGCCGTCAGCTACTCGACGCCGACCCGGAACGGACGCTCGAGCTGCAGGTCGCGCTCGAGAAGATCCACGGCGCGGTCGAGTTGCTCGCCGCCGCGCAGCCGCTTCCGCGCTAGGCCGGGTTACACTTGTCGCCGTGGTCGACGAGCAGGCGGTCTTCCACGCGCTCCTGCGCGCGAAGGGTCTGAGCGTCGCGGAGCTGGCCGCCGCGCTTCGGGTCACGCGGCAGCACGCCCATCGGTTGCTGA
Source organism: Gaiellales bacterium (assembly GCA_038253005.1). Taxonomy (GTDB): domain Bacteria; phylum Actinomycetota; class Thermoleophilia; order Gaiellales; family Gaiellaceae; genus 3-1-20CM-4-69-9. The sequence goes on along the minus strand of JBBSHO010000024.1, from coordinate 14,730 downwards.
CGGGCGCACGGAACGCGGGGCCTCGACGCGTCGAGCTCGACCGTGTCCTGGCGCTGGGGACGCCGTCGGCCGACCGGCCGATCCATGCGGTCGCCGAGCTGGGAGCCGAGGACGGTCTCGAGCTCGTCCCGGCAGGCGACGTGCAGCCCGTGTTCGGGAGCCCCGACCTGGCGACGGAGGTCGCGCTACCCCTGACGAGACCGCACCCCGCGGTCTGCGTCGTCCCGGTCTGGCCGTCGTACGCCTGGAGCTACCTCGTCGCGTTCCACGCGGCATGGGGCAGCCACGCCGAGCCGCGGAGCGTCTTCCTCGTCGACGAGGCCGAGGGTGACCTGCCGCTCGAGTCGATCCTGGACGAGCTCCGGACCGGCATGGCGACGACGCTCGAGCTGCGTGCGCAGGGCCGCGATCCGGCCCTCGTGCGCGAGGTCGAGGCCAAGCTCGAGCGGCTACACTAGCCCGCGCTGCCGTCCCCGGTAGCTCAATTGGCAGAGCATCCGGCTGTTAACCGGAGGGTTGTTGGTTCGAGTCCAACCCGGGGAGCTGTCCTCGTGGTGGGCTCCCCGGCACTAGGACTCGCGGCGTCGAAAGATGGGCTGCGGGACCCATAGCCGACCGTCGCAGGCGCGGCTACTTCTGGACGCGTGGGGATGAAGGGGGGTCTTCTTCTGTTCTGCGGGGCGCTCGTCGCCGCGCTCGGGCTCGCTGCCGGCGCGCGCGCCGACGATTGGTGGCCGCACCCGTCCGACGCGACGTGGACCTACCAGTGGACGGACAGCGTCTACAACCCGACGCCCACGAAGGAAAAGGTCACCGTCAAGGATCAGAAGGGCAAGTCCTTCACGCTCGCGTGGACGACCAAGGATCAGGGCAACCCGGACGGCGCGCCCGTGAGCCTCGGCGACATGTCCTTCCAGGAGACGCAGGCCGGGCTCGACAACACCGACTGGTCGAGCAATCCGCCGCCGCCCGATCTTCCCGTCCTCTGCCCGCAGTTCGCCAACTGCAACAACAGCCTCTCGAGCACGCTCTACTACCTGATCTGGGGGAGCCGCGGTCCCCTCCTCTCCGTGTCGCTCCTGAGCGGGACGACCTGGGCCGGCTCGGGCGGGGCCGACAACTCCGTCAGCAGCACCTCGGCCTACGTCGGGGTGGAGACCGTCGAGGTGCCGGCCTTCCCGGGCGGGGTGCTCGCCGCCAAGGTGCGCAGCGAGGTCACGCAGGCCGGCGCGCTGGGCGATCCGTACGGCAGCGGGATCCGCACCGTCTGGTGGGTCTACGGCGTCGGCCCCGTGAAGATGACCTTCGAGCACTCCGGCGGCGCCAACGCGCCGATCACGACGGCAGAGCTCCAGGACACGAACCAGAAGGCCAAGACGCAGCCGTCGGACGCGAACTACTTCCCGCTGCAGCAGGGCCTCAAGCTCCGCTACCGCTGGACGAACACGAAGCACCTGAAGAAGCCCTCGGTGCAGGAGATCGCGATCGAAGCGGTCGCAACCGGCACGGCGCGCTTCAGCGTCAAGAATCTCTCCGGCCCGATCAAGGTGGCCGGCTCCTGCATCTACTCGACGCGGCTCGACGGCGTGACCAACACGAGCGCGTTCACGAAGACGGCGACCTTCGCGCGCTTCCCGCCGCTCGGTCCGAGCTCGCTGCAAGCCGGCAAGCGCCGTCACTTCTTCACGCCCTTCGACCTGATGAACTTCGGCCTCAACCCGATTCTGAGCGCGTATCCCACGGCAGGGGAGACCTGGGCGACCAGGAACCCGAGCCGCGACTTCTCGGTCTATGGCGTGAACGGATCGTCGAGGGTGCTCGGGATCCAGAAGGTCACCGTTCCGGCTGGGAGGTTCGAGGCGCTCGTCGTCAGCTCGACACTGCGGCAACCCGGGTTCACGTTCGGCAGCGGGACGCGAACCTGCTGGTTCGTCGCCGGCAAGGGTCTCGTGAAGCTCGTCTTTCGCCACGGGGACGGAAGCGTCTCCACGGTCACGCTCGTCAAGTAGCGTCGGCCCATGCGCCTCGCGGCCGCACTCCTCTCCGTCCTCGTCGGGGCGACGCTCACCGGCTGCGGCGCCAGTGCGAAAAGCCACCGCCGGGCGGCCGTGGACGCCTACTTCCGGGAGGTGAACGGGATCGAGGCTCGGCTTGCGGGCCCGACCCAGGTCGCGGGCAAGGCGTATCGACAATTCGGCCGCGCCTCGAAGAACGAGCGCCGGCAGATCCAGCAGGCGCAGCTGGCGCTCGTTGCCGCTCGGGTCTCGCTTGCGGGCCTGCATCCGCCACGGGAGGCCCACAGGGTTCACCGCGATCTCCTTCGGCTGGCGGACATGGAGAGCCAGGTCGGGCTCGAGGCGGTCGAGCTCGCAGACTTCCTCCCGTTGGCGCGTGCGACGCTGACGCAGCTCTCGTCGTCCGCCGCGGATCTCCGGAGGAGCCTCGCGGGCGCCCGACACGCCTCCGACCAGGCGACAGCGCTCGACTCGTACGGCTCGGCGCTCGATCAGGTGACCCAGCGGCTCGACGCGCTCGGAGCTCCGCCGGCCCTCGTCCCATGGCAGCGCGACCAGCGGCGGCGGCTGCAGGCGACGTTGGGGGCCGCTCGTCAGCTCGCCAAGGCCCTCCGCATCGGCGACCGCAAGGATCTGGCCTTGCTCTCGCGGCGGCTCCGCGCGCTCGTGTCGCAGCCTCCGCAGGTGACCCAGGCCCAGCACGACGCGATCGTCGCCTACGACCAGCGCCTGATCAGGATCGCCCGCCTCACCGCCCGGATCCAGGAGGAGCGCCGCCGGCTCGAGGTGAAGCTCGGCTGACGCCGCCTCCAGGTTGACAGCGTGCCGGCCTTTGTGCCCACAATCGCCGCATGCTCTTGCGGAAGGTCGAATACGCTCGTCCTGCTGGCGTCGAGGACGCCGTGCGCCTGTTGGGGGAGCACGACGGGGCCCGTGCGCTCGCCGGCGGGCAGACGCTGATCAACGTGATGAAGACCCGTGCGGCCTCTCCCGACGTGCTCGTCGACCTGGCCGACCTGGGCGCCCTGCGAGGGATCGAGCTCGGGGCGGACGGCATGCTCCAGATCGGCGCGATGACGACCTACACCGAGCTCGTCGAGTCGGCCGAGGCGCGAGCACGACCGATCCTCGGTGAGGTCTGCGGCCAGATCGCCGACGTGCAGGTGCGAAACCGCGGGACGATCGGCGGCAACGTCTGCTCGAACGACCCGACGAATCACCTGCCGCCGCTGATGGTTGTGCTCGGCGCGACGATGACGATCGTGGGCCAGGCCGGCGAGCGCACCGTTCCGGCGGAGGAGTTCTTCCTCGGTGTGTACATGACCGCCGCCGGCCCGGGCGAGCTGCTGACGACGATCTCGATTCCACCGGGCAAGAGCGACGGATTCGACGCGGTCTCGATCGGGGCCGACGGCACGTGCATCGTGAACGCGGCCGCCTCCCTGAACGGAGGGGTGCGCGTCGCGATCGGCTGCGTCGACGCCGTGCCGGTGCTCGTAGAGCCCTCATCCGCAGACGAGGCCGCGGTGCGCGAGGCGGTGCGCGGCGCGAGCCTCGATCCGCCCGCCGACGTGCACGCCTCGGCGGAGTACCGCAAGCACCTGGCCGAGGTCGTAGCGATCCGCGCCGTCCGCCAAGCGGGGGAGAAGAGCGCGAGCTGATGGAGGTCGTGACCTCGAAGACGATCGCCGTCGAGGTGAACGGCGAGTCGTTCGAGCGCGAGGTCGAGACGCGCCGCCTGCTCGTCCATTTCGTGCGCGACGACCTCGATCTGACCGGGAGCCACGTCGGCTGCGACACCGGCAATTGCGGGGCGTGCTCGATGATCGTCGACGGCGTGCTCGTGAAGAGCTGCATGATCCTCGCGGTGCAGGCCGACGGCGCGTCGATCCAGACGGTCGAGGGCCTGGGGGCCGACGGCGAGCTCGACGTCCTCCAGCGGTCCTTCAGCGACCACCATGCGCTCCAGTGCGGTTACTGCACCCCCGGGATGCTGATGAGCGCGACCGCTCTGCTGGAGAAGAACCCGAGCCCGAGCGAGGACGAGATCCGCAAGGGAATCCAGGGCAACATCTGTCGTTGCACGGGCTACGTCAACATCGTCGAAGCGATCAAGGCCGCCTCGGGAGGCGGAGCGGAGTGACGGAAACGACGGTCACGCCCGAGCGCGCGCTCGTCGTCGAGGAGACCGGGACGCCCCGGAAGGGTTGGGCGGGGACGAACGTCCCGCGCAAGGAGGACAGGCGTCTCGTCCAGGGCCAGGGTGTCTTCTTCGACGACGTCAAGCGCCACGGGATGGGGTACGTCCACTTCGTCCGCTCGCCGTACGCGCACGCGAAGATCAAGAGCGTCGACGTGGCCAAGGCGCTCGAGCTCGGCGGCGTCTACGGGACGCTGACCGGCGACGAGGTCTCGATCCTCACCGACCCGTTCTTCGAGATGTCGACTCCACCCGGATCGGAAATCAAGGACTACGCGCTCGCCGTCGGCAGAGCGCGTCACGTCGGCGAGCCCGTCGCGGCCGTCGTCGCGGCGACGCGCGAGCTGGCGCGCGACGCGGCCGAGCTCGTGGAGGTGGAGTACGAGCCGCTGCCGGTGCTCGTGGACGCGCGCCAGGCGCAGGCCGACGGCGCGGCGATCCTTCACGACGACGCGGGCTCGAACGTCGTCTGGTCCGGCACGTTCGACTGGGGCGACTTCGACGCGGCTGTGGCGGAGGCAGACCACCTCGTCACGATCGAGGAGCTCCACTTCGACCGCTTCTCCTCGACTCCGCTCGAATGCTCCGGGGCGCTCGTCGAGTACAACCGCGGCACGGGCCAGTGGACGATGTACTGCAACCACCAGATGCCGGGGATCGGCGCGATCTGGATGGCTCCGGCGCTCCGGGTCGGGCTCGACAAGCTCCGCTTCGTCACGCAGGACATCGGCGGCGCGTTCGGGAACAAGATCACGCTCCATCCCTACTTCGTCGCCTGCTGCCTGCTCGCGCGGAAGCTGAACCGGCCGGTGCAGTGGACGGAGTGGCGCACCGACCAGCACACGGCGAACGCGCACGGGAACGAGCGCTGGTTCCAGGAGATCGAGGTCCCGGTCAAAGCGGACGGGACGATGCTCGGCTTCAAGGTGACCGCGATCGACGACTGCGGCGCCTTCCCGCGCTACGAGCCGCTCGGCTGCATCATCTGGGCGCAGGTCGCGCCGGGCTGCTACCGCTGGCGCAACATCCGCGTCGACTTCACGCAGGTGACGACGAACAAGTCGCCGGTCTCGCCGAACCGCGGCTACTCCAGGATGCAGCACCTCTGGCTGACCGAGCGGATCGTCGACATCGTCGCGAGCGAGCTGCAGCTCGACCCGGTCGAGGTGCGGAAGCGGAACTACGTCAGGACCGAGGAGATGCCCTACGAGACGCCGAACGGCTGCATCTACGACTCCGGCGACTATGCGCGCTGCCTGGACATCGCGCTCGACCTGATCGGCTACGCATCGATCGACGAGAAGCGACGCGACGCCGAGGGCCGTGGGAGGCTGCTCGGGATCGGTATCGGCTCGACGCTCGACTCCGGGACGAACAACTTCGGCCAGTCGCAGCTCCTGAATCCGGAGCTCCAGTTCAGCGGAAACAACGAGGTCGCGACGGTGAAGCTCGACATCTTCGGCGAGATCGTGGTCACCCTCGGCACCGTCCCGCAGGGGCAGAGCCACGAGACCGTCGCGGCGCAGGTCGTGTCCGACATCCTCGGCTGCTCGCCCGACGACGTCAACGTCCGTCCCGGTCACGACACGTACTGGAACTCGCACGCCGGCTTCTCCGGCACCTACGCGTCGCAGTTCGCGGTCACAGGCCTCGGCGCAGTCAAGGGCGCGACCGACATGCTCGCCGGCGAGATGAAGAAGCTCGCCTCGGTCGTCCTCGGCTGCGGGCCGGACGAGATCGAGCTCGCGGAGGGTCAGGCGCGGATGAAGGCGAACCCCGAGGCGGCCCTTCCGTTCATGGCGCTCGGCGCGATCCTGAACGCGAACAATGCGGGCCTGCCGGAGGACCTCGACGTGACGCTCAACTGCCGCTACGTCTACCGGCCGCCGTTCCAGCTGCCCGACCTCGAGCGCAAGTTCGGCAACCTCACGCTCACCTACGCGACCCAGATCCACGCCTGCATCGTCGAGGTGGACCGGGAGACCGGCGTCTACGAGATCGTCGACTACGCCGCCGTGGACGACTGCGGCGTCCGCATCCATCCGCAGATCGTCGAGGGCCAGGTGCACGGCGCTACCGCCCAGGCGCTCGGCGCGGCCACCCACGAGACCTTCACCTACGACGAGGAGGGGAACCTGCTGACGCCCAACTTCTACGACTACCACGTGCCCCACGCGCTGGACATGCCGCCGATGAAGAACGGCTTCATCGAGTCGGAGTCGCCGTTCACGCCGCTCGGCGCCAAGGGCATGGGGGAGGGCGGCGGCGCGGGGATCCACGCGGTCTGCTCGGCGCTCCAGGACGCGCTGCGACCGCTCGGGAGCCCGATCGTGAGCGACAGCTGCAATCCCTACCACCGCGTCTGGGAGCTGATGCGCGATCCCGAGCGCTCGCGGCGGATCGTCGAGGTGACGGGCCGGTGAGGGTCGAGGGCGAGCGCGACTTCCAGGCGCCGCGAGCGACGGTCTGGGAGGTTCTGAACGACCCGTCCCGGATGGCCGAGCTGTTGCCGGGCGTCGAGAGCTTCGAGATCGAGGACGACCGGCGTTGGCAGGCGCACGTGAAGATCCCCCTCGGACTCGGCGGGCTGAAGATGTCGATCGAGTTCGAGAAGATCGAGGAGCGCGAGCCCGAGCTCGCCCGGCTGCACGCCAAGGGCACGGGGGTCGGCGCGATCATGAACATGGACACCTCCTTCGAGCTGACCGAGAACGATGACGGCTCGACGCACATGCAGTGGACGGCCGACGTCAAGATCGCCGGCCCGGTCGGCTCGATGGGCCAGCGCGTCCTCCAGCCGATCATCAACCAGCAGGTCGGCAACGTGCTCGGCGCCCTCGACAAGCAGATGATGGACGCGAAGGGCGAGGTGAAGCCGGGCTCCGAGCCGTCGACCGACATCCCGCCGCCGAAGACCGATCCCCAGGCGCAGGACGCCGGGCCGCCCGCCGAGGGGCCCGCCGAGCCGGAGGGCTCGAGCGGGGCGGAGGAGGGCCTGAACCCGCTGGCGCCACAGGCCTACGACGCGGACGCCGAGGGGCCGACCACCTCGACAGAAGACTGAGCTGACGCCGCCGTTCCGCATCGGGGTGATGCAGCTCACGATGGAGCCGCTCGACGAGATGCTCGCGTCGGCGCGCGCCATGGACCGGGCGGGAATGGACACGATCTGGCTCGCCGAGGCCTACCCGTGGTGGCGCAAGCACGGGATGGAGGCGCGCTCCTCGACCGTTGTCTCGGCGCTGATGGCGCGCGAGACCGAGCGGCTGACGATCGGCTGGGGAATCATCTCGCCGTTCACGCGGCATCCCGTCCAGGTCGCGATGGACGCGCGCGTCGTGCAGGAGGCCGCCGGGCCGGGCCGGTTCCTGCTCGGCTTCGGAACGTCGAAGATCTTCCTCAACAACGCCCGCATGAGCACGACGAAGACGCTCGGCCCGATGCGCGACGCGGTCGAGATCGTGCGCGGCGTGCTCGGCGGCGAGGCGTTCGAGTACGAGGGCGAGACGTGGAGCGCCTCGGTCCCGGGGTTGCAGGAAGGCGCGCACACCCCCCGGGGCGTCCCTCCGGTCTACGTCGCGGCGACGGCCCCGAAGATGCAGGCGCTCGCGGGCGAGCTCGCGGACGGCTGCCTGACGCCGTCGATCACGACGCCCGCCTTCGTCCGCTACACACGTGGGAACGTCGCCGCCGACATCGACATCGGCTGCACGGTCGTCGCGTCGATCCACGCCTCCGACCGCGAGGCCGGGCGCGACGGCGCGCGCGAGATTGCGGGCATGTACCTGGCGAACAAGGTGCAGAACATCAAGGGCTCGGCGGACACGTTGCTCGACCTGGCCGGGCTCGGGCAGGACGAGATCCGCCCTGTGGCCGATGCGATGGAGGAGGGCGGCCGACTCGCCGCGAAGGCGAAGGTCAGCGACGCGATCCTCGACAAGTGCAAGCCGATCGCCGGTACGCCGGGTGACTGCATCGCGGCGATCGAGGAATACAAGGACGCCGGCTGCACGCACGTGATGCTGGAGCTCTGGGGCGCCGACCGCCTCGAGCAGATCGAGCTCTTCGGCAAGCAGGTGCTCCCGTATGTCCGCGGCTGACCGCGTCAAGGAGGAGCGGCTGGTCGAGCTCGCGATCGACCTCGTCTCGATCTCCAGCCCGACCGGCCAGGAGCAGGCGATCGGCGAGCGCGTGCGGGAGGAGCTCCAGGAGCTGGGCCTGCAGGTGCAGTGGCAGCAGGTCGAGGACGGTCGGCCGAACGTCGTCGGGCTCTGGGAGGGCCTCGGCGGCGGGCGGTCGCTGATGTTCAACGGTCACATGGACACGTCCTACTCCGGACAGGAGCCGTGGCTCGCGGGGATTCGCGGCTTCCAGCCCGAGGGCTTCGTCCAGGACGGCCGCATCTACGGGCTCGGAATCTCGAACATGAAGGGCGCGCTCGCCTGCTACATCGAGGCTGTCCGGGCGCTCCAGGACGCCGGGGAGCGGCTGTGCGGGGACGTGATGATCGCCTGCGTCGCGGGCGAGATCGAGAAGACGCAGTGGCCGCCGGAGTTCGTCGGCGCCGAGTACCGCGGCTACGCGGCCGGCTCGCGGTTCCTGACCTCGCACGGCGCGGTCACCGACATGTGCATCCTGGGCGAGCCGACCGAGCAGAAGATCGTGCTCGGCCACTTCGGCGCGATCTGGATGCGGATCTCCACCTCGGGGCCGTTCATCCATACGGCGTTCTTCGACGGGCGGATCGAGGAGAACTCGATCGTCCGCATGCAGGCGGTGCTCGAGGCGGTGCGCGAGTGGATCCCGAGCTGGGAGGAGCGGACGGAGTACGCGGGCCACCGCGGCGTCGTCGGGATCGGCGCGATCAACGGCGGCTTCGCCTGGCGGGCGAGCCGGACGCCGCACCGCACCGATCTCTTCCTCGACGTCCGTATCCCGCCGACAATGCCGATGGCGGAGGCGCGCGCCGCGCTCGGCGACTTCGTCCGGGACCTCCGGCGGCGCTTCCCCGAGCACGGGATCGAGTCGGAGGTCTACGTCACCGCGCCCGGCTCGGAGATCGCAGAGGATCATCCGCTCGTGGCGGCGATCGACGAAGGGCATGAGCAGGTCTTCGGCGCAAAGCCGGAGCGCGATACCGTCCGCTGGTTCTCCGACGCTTCGACGCTGACGCGGTACGGGATCGAGAGCGTGAACTACGGGACGTCGAGCGGCCTGCCCGACGCGGTGCTCGGCGAGAATCTCGAGATCGAGGGGCTCGTGCGGACGGCGAAGGTCTACGCGCTCGTCGCGCAAAGGGTCTGCGAGGCCGAGTGAAGCTCGTCACGTTCGACGACGGGCTCGTCGGGGAGCTGCGCGGCGACAAGGTCGTCCAGCTCGACGCTCCCTCGATGCGCGAGTACTTCGAGCGCGGCGAGGTGCCGCGGGCGACCGGCGCGGAGCACGCGCTCGAGGACGTGAAGCTGCGCGCCCCGATCGTTCCGAAGAAGTTCTTCCACACCGCCGGCAACTTCCGCGAGCACGAGGAGGAGTCGAAGCGGGTCGGCTGGTCGCACGAGATCGCGCCCTGGATCGTCTTCTTCCAGAACGTGGACGCGATCGTCGGGCCGGACGATCCGATCGTCTATCCGGAGCACCTGACCGAGGAGCTCGATTACGAGCTCGAGCTCGCGGTCGTGATCGCCAAGTCCGGGAAGCACTTCGGTCCCGAGCAGGCGCCTGACTACATCGGCGGGTACGTGATCTTCAACGACATCACCGCGCGCGACATCCAGCGGCGGGAGATGCGCTCGGGTGTCTTCTCGTTCTCCAAGGCGATCGACACGTTCTGCCCGCTCGGGCCGTGGATCGTGACGCCCGACGAGATCCCCGACCCGCACGATCTGAGCATGGAGCTGCGGGTGAACGGGGAGCAGCGCCAGAGCTCGCACTCGGGGAACATGTCCGTGACGATCCCGGAGATCGTCAGCCACTACTCCGCGCTCGGCTATAGCGCGGGCGACGTGCTCTCGACCGGGACGGTCAGCGGCGTCGCCGGGTTCAGCGAGGACGCGGCCTCGCTCTACCTGAAGCCGGGCGACGTGATCGAGGCGGAGATCGAGCGGATCGGCGTCCTGCGGAACCCGGTCGTCTCATGGGAGGAGGCCCACGGCGAGCCGGCGCCCGTGCGCGTCCGGTGGTAGGCCCGATCCTGTCGCGGTGCGCACCCCCACCCAGGGTGGGGCACAACCCGCCTCCCTCGAGGCCGACGATACCCGCACAGGGTGCACGTGTCTGCGCCGATTCAGTGCCAATAGCGTGACAGCGTGACCTGGTCGCGTGACGACGCCAAGCTCGACCGCGTGCGCGCGGCGATGGCCGAGAGCGACCTCGACGCGTTGGTCGTCCGCGCGCCCGACAACGTCCTCTACCTCTCGAACTACTGGGGTATGAAGGGCTACGAGATCGTCGTCTTCCCTCGCGAGGGGGAGCCGTCGCTCGTGGTGATGGAGCCGTCGCTTGCCGACGCCGAGCGGACCGCCTGGACGACCGACCACCGTGTCTGCCTCGGCTACGACGAGCAGGACGCTCGGCCGCCCGCGGTGCGCAGCCTGGCGCTCGCGCAGGAGGTCGTCCGCACGCAGGGGTACGCCCGCGTCGGGCTCGAGCTGTCGCTCGGAACCCAGGCCTCCGACCGGATGGTGGGCGAGCCGACGACCTACACGAAGGCCTTCTTCGACGGATTCGGAGACGCGGTCGACGCGACGCCGCTCCTGAACGAGGCGCGCATGACGAAGACCGACCAGGAGCTCGAGCGCATGCGACTCGCGAACGAGCTCGCCGCACTCGCCCTCGACCATGTCCGCGAACGGCTGAGGCCCGGGATGAAGGAGTCGGAGGTCGGGTCGCTCTGGGAGGGGTTCGTGCACGCGCACGGCGTCGGGTTCCAGGGCAGCGTCGAGCTGGCGCGGGGGTTCTCGCTCGTCTGGTCGGGGCCCGGGATCCGGACGTTCACCGCGACGAGCGACCGGCCGGTGCAGGAGCGTGAGCCGACGCTCTTCGAGATCTGGGTCTGCGCGGACGGCTACTGGAGCGACCTGACGAAGAACCTCTGCCCCGGAGCGCTCGCGCCCGAGTACGACGAGCTGCTCGATCGGCTACTCGGCGTCTACCGCGAGGCGGTGGACTTCTGCCGCGACGGCGCGAGCCTGCCCGAGCTCGATCGGCTCGTCCGCGCGCGGATCGCGGAGGCAGGCTATCCGGGCCAGCCCTCGCACCCGATCGCCCACGGCGTCGGCGCGCGCGCGCACGAGCCGCCCTACGCTCACCAGGCCGGGGTCGGCACGATCCGCAAGGGCATGGTGCTCGCGATCGAGCCCGGGATCTACTGGGAGGGTGGCGGCGGCTTGCGCCTCGAGGACAACTGGCTCGTCACCGAAGGCGCGCCGGAGCAGCTTTCCCGCATCCCGGACGACTTCAGATGACGAGCGGCGACTTCTGGACGGGCGGTCTCAACGAGGGCTTCGTCTTCGAGGCGGAGGTCGGCTTCTACGACACGACGCTCCGCGACGGCGAGCAGACCGTTGGCGTCGTCCTGAGCCCCGAGGACAAGCTCGAGCTCGCCCGGGGCCTCGATGAGCTCGGGATCGAGCGGATCGAGGCGGGCTTCCCACGGGTCTCGGACGACGACTGGCGCGCCGTCGAGCTGATCTCGAAGGCGGGCCTCGACGCCGAGGTCTGGGGTTTTTCCCGTGCTGTCCCTGCTGACGTCGAGGCGCTGGTCGAGCTCGGGGTCCAGGCGAGCGTGATCGAGTCGCCGATCTCCGATCTCAAGCTCGCGGCGCTCGGGGTGACGCGCGAGCAGATGCTGGAGCGAATCACGGGCGCGATCTCGTTCGCCGTCGAGCAGGGGATCCGGGTCGCCTTCTTCGGCGTCGACTCGACGCGCTCGGAACCCGAGTACTTCGCGCGGGTCTACGCCGCGGCGGTCCAGGCAGGCGCGCGGGAGGTGGTCGTCGTGGACACGATCGGGATCGCCGCGCCCGAGGCGGCCGCGTTCCTCGTCGGCCAGACGCGCGACTGGGTCGGCCCCGAGGTTCCGATCCACTGGCACGGCCACAACGACTTCGGCCTCGCGACGGCCGACTCGCTCGCTGCGGTCCGGGCCGGCGCCCGCTGGATCCAGGGGACGATCAACGGGATGGGCGAGCGCGCCGGCAACGCCAACCTCGGCGAGGTCGCGCTTGCTCTCCGCGGCCTCTACGGCGTCCGGACGAACCTACGGCTCGAGCGGCTGCGCGCCTTCTCGCGGACGCTCCGGGAGCGCTCCGGCTACGAGCTCGAGCCCTACAAGCCGCTCGTCGGCGAGAATCTGTTCACGCGCGAGAGCGGCGCCGTCGCAAGTCAGTTCCACGACCCGCCGGCGATCGAGCCGTACTCGTCGGCGCTCGTCGGGGCCGACCGGCGGATCGTGCTCGGCAAGAAGAGCGGCGTCGACTCGATCAGGATCAAGGCCGAAGAGCTGGGCCTCGACGTGCCCGAGGAGCGTCAGCGGGAGCTCCTGGCGCAGGTCAAGGAGCTCGGAGCCCGGAAGCGGGGGCTTGTGACCGACGACGAGTTCCGTCAGCTCCTGGGCGCCGGTTGACGCGGCAGCGGCTCGATCGCGCCGCGCGGCTCGATATCGTCTCCTCGGTCGACAGAGGGGACGACGCCGTGGCGAACGGGAACGGGGATAGCCGGAAGCTGGAGCAGCTGAGGACGAGGCTCGGGGAGGTCGACGACCTGCGCAAAGCCGCGTCGCTCCTCTTCTGGGACGAGCGCGTGATGATGCCGCCGAACGGCTCCGTGGCTCGAGCCGAGGCGAGCGGGACGATCGGTCGCTGCGCGCACGAGAGGTTCGTCGATCCGGAGATCGGCCGCCTGCTCGAGCAGCTCGGGCCGCTGGAGGAGAGCCTCAAGTACGATTCCGACGACGCGAGCCTGATCCGCGTCACCCGTCGGGACTACGAGAAGGCGAGCCACGTTCCGCCCGCCTTGACCGGGGAGCTGCGCAAGGCCGGAGCCCTCGCGCTCGCGGCTTGGGGGCCGGCCAGGGAGGAGTCCGACTTCGACGCTCTTCTCCCTCATTTGCAGCGGAATCTCGAGCTCCGCCGCCGCTACGTCGACTGCTTCGAGCCTCGCGAGCAGACCTACGACGTTCTGCTCGACGACTACGAGCAAGGGATGAAGACGTCCGAGGTGAGCGCGATCTTCGACGAGCTCAAGCGCGAGCTCCTGCCCCTGCTCGAGGAGGTCGGGGACGCGGGCGAGATCGATGACTCGTTCCTCCAGGGCGAGTTCGACCGCGACGCGCAGCGCGAGTTCGCGCTGAAGGTGGTCAAGCGCTTCGGCTTCGTGGACGAGGCGTGGCGGCTCGACGTCACCGCTCATCCGTTCATGTCCAGCCCGGGTGCGGACGACATCCGGATCACGACGAACTTCCGCCCGAGCGACCTGACCTCGCTCTTCTCGTCGATGCACGAGTTCGGCCACGGCGTCTACGAGTGGGGCGTCGACCCGGCCCTCCGCCGCACCCCGCTCGGCAGCGGCGCCTCGCTCGGTCTGCACGAGTCCCAGAGCCGCACCTGGGAGAACCTGGTCGGGCGCAACCGCGCCTTCTGGCGTTTCTTCTACCCCGATCTGCAGCAGACGTTCCCCCGCCAGCTCGGCTCGATCGACGAGGAGGTCTTCTACCGCGCCGTCAACAGGGTGCACCCGTCGCTGATCCGGATCGACGCGGACGAGGTCACCTACAACCTCCACATCATCCTGCGCTTCGAGCTCGAGCAGGAGCTGATCGAAGGGCGGGTCGACCCGAGGGACCTCCCGGAGCAGTGGAACGCGCGGATGCACGAGTACCTCGGTGTCGACGTGCCCGACGATGCGCGCGGCGTGCTCCAGGACATGCACTGGGCGGGCGGGAGCCTCGGCTACTTCCCGACCTACTCGCTCGGCAACGTGATCTCCGTGCAGATCTGGGAGAAGGCCGAGGGGGAGCTCGGCGACATCGACGCGCAGCGAGGAGGGCGATTTCGAGCCGCTGCGCGAGTGGCTGCGCGAGCACCTGTACGCGCTCGGGCGCAAGTTCACGCCGCAGGAGACGATCGAGCGCGTGACGGGGAGCCCGATCGACGCGAAGCCGTACGTGCGCTACCTGCGCGAGAAGCTCGCGCCGCAGCCCGCTTGAGCGCCGCCGCGCCCGTCGAGCAGCCGCCGGCGCTCCACCGCCTCCGAGCGGTGCTCGCAGCGGTGGCCGATCTCGGGCACGCCGAGGTTGTCCTCGACTGGGACTCGCGTGTCGGGATGCCGGCGCGCGGGGCGGGGGCGCGGGCGGAGGCCTCGGCGACCGTCGGACGACTGGCGCACGAGCTCCTGATCTCGGACGAGGTCGGTGAGCTCCTGGAACGGTTGCGGCCGTACGAGCAGAGCCTGGATCCCGGCTCCGACGAGGCCAGCCTGATCCGCGTCACGCGCCGCGACTGGGAGCGAGAGCGTCAT
>JBBSHO010000023.1:0-22480 GCA_038253005.1 Gaiellales bacterium | reverse complement strand
GACTGCTCGCGGGCGACGAGGTCGCCCAGGCTCGCGTCGCCGCCCTCGCCGACCGGGCGGTCGAGGCTCGTGACCGCGCGGGCGGCGGAGCGAACCTCGCGCACGTGCTTGAGCGAGAGCTTCGCGTGCTGCGCGATCTCCTCCTCCGTCGGTGGGCGCTCGAGCTTCGGCGTCAGCTCCCGCTCGGCGCGCGCGATCTTCTGCTCGCGCTCGACGATGTGAACGGGAATCCGGATCGTCCGCGACTTGTTCGCGACCCCGCGCTGGACGGCCTGGCGGATCCACCACGTCGCATAGGTGGAGAACTTGAAGCCGCGGCGCCAGTCGAACTTCTCCACCGCGCGGATGAGGCCGATGATGCCCTCCTGGATCAGGTCGAGGAGCGAGATCCCGTGCCCCTGGTAACGCTTGGCGATCGAGACGACGAGCCGGAGGTTGGAGTTGATCATCAGATCCCTGGCCTCCTTGTCGCCGCGCTCGATCCGCTTCGCGAGCTCCACCTCCTGCGCCGCGGTCAGGAGCTCGTAGCGCCCCGCTTCGTTGAGGAAGAGCTGGAGCGCGTCGGTCGTCGCCGCGGCGAGGTCGCCGTTGACGTACACCGCATCCTGCGCCTCGGGCCGCGCGCAGTCGTCGGTCAGCGGGATGTCACGTTCCTCGAGCTGCTCGAAGAAGCCGCCGACCTGCTCCTCGTCGAGGTCGGCCTCGCGGAGGAACTCGTTGACCGCCGAGAGGTTGAGGCAGCCCGCCTCCTCTCCCTGGTCGAGCAGTGCTTGCAGGCGTTCGTCGATGGCCATCTGCGGGTGGTTCCCGCTCGGCGCAGTTTCGACACAGAGCCGACACCCATGCGTACGACTTTGCTCCGTACCGTCGAGTCCAGTCAGAAACGAGGAGGCTCGATGAACCGATTCATCCCATGCAGAACGAGGCTGTCAGGTCGCGCGAGCACGCTCGTCGCCGCCGGCGCGGGAATCGCGGCGGGCACGGCAGCCGGGGTCGTTGCGGTCGCGATCGCGGCGGGGCTCGCGCTCGGCGGCTCGACCGGCGCCGGGAACCTCGACGGCTTGCTCGAGGTCGCGCACGTCCCCCCGCTCCTGACCGTGCCCGGAGAGGACGTTACGCTCCGGTACGCGATCGTGTGCCCGCCGCCGGGCGGCGACATCGCCAGCGGCGCGCCCTGCGACGGCTCCGGCGACGTCTACATCCGCGCGGGTCAGAGTGGGCCGTTCACGAAGCTCGCGCTCGAGCGAGGCAGCGACTCGATCGAGGGCCGCTGGTTTGTCCGCGTCCCGGCTCAGATCGCGACCTCCACCGACGGCTTCTCCTACTACGCCGTACTCCGGAACGACGCGACCGGCGCCTCGACGACCCTTCCGGCAGGTGGCGAGGCTGCGCCCCAGCGGAGCCTTCCGCTGAGGAAGGCGGTCACGATCGATCTCGGCGCGCACGACTTCGGACAGGCTCGTCATGCCGACGAGCGCGTCGTGAGCGCTCCGTGGGGAACGGGCGCCGACGAGGCGGGCCTCTCCGCGGGGAAGACCGGCCGCATCGGCCCCTCGTCGTTCGACGTCTCGGCCGGCGGCGCCGTCACCGTGCTCGACGAGATCAATCGCCGCGCCGTCAGGTGGACACACGGCCGTGCGGCCGCGACCGCGCTCGACCTGACGCCTGGCATCGACGACATGTCGGTCGGCCCCGACGGGACGATCTATGTCCTCGACGCGCGCGACAACGGGTCGAACCCCGCCGTCCGGGCATTCGCCGCCGACGGCAAGCCGAAATGGGCGCGGGAGACAGGGGACCGAACCTGGGCGAAGCTCGAGATGGGGCCGCAGGGCCCGGTCGTCGACGAGCTTCCATCCGAGGAGTGGATGCCCGCCGCCGACGCGTCGGGGCCGCTCGAGCGGCGGGCCCAGGCGAGAAACGGCATGTCGGGGCGCCCGCTCTCGGACGGCAGCGAGTTGGTCGTCCTGCGTGTCGGGACGAGCGAGCTGCGGCTCGCGCGCGTCGCCGGCGGCGACGTCGAGAAGAGCTGGCGCATCCTGAGCGGGACACCGCTCGGCGAGGTGCAGCTCACAGAACAGCACGGCAACGCGGTCGTCGTCGTGCTGAAGACCTACACCGAGGCGCAGGACCAGTTCCTCGTGCTCGTGCTCGACGGCGGGGGCGTCGCGAAGCAGTTCTCCCTCGATCCGGCCGAATGGGCGGAGAGCGCGCCGCTCGCGCGGTTCAGGCTTTCCGGCTCGTCGCTGTACCAGCTCGGTTCGAGCCCGGCCGGCTTCTTCGTTGACCGCTTCGACCTGGAGGTGAACCGATGACCGTCCTCTCGAGGGCTCCGAGGCCGTGGCTCGTGTTCCTCGCGCTCTTCGCGCTCGCGTGCTCGCTCGCTGCCGTAACCGTGGCCAAGGCCAGCTTCTGGTCCGCGAACTGCAACTACGCGACGCCGTCCCAAACGGCCAACTTGACGCGCGACGGCGGCCAGACATACTCGAACGTAGCGCGCTACGAGGGCTACCAGTGGGGCGGAGGATGCTGGAACAACGACGACGTCGACGCCTCCTGGGGCGATCCGCCGGAGAACGTGGGCACGCAGGGCGAGGGCGGCGACTGCTCCGGGCTCACATTCAAGACCTGGCGGGAGTCGACCAACACGGGCGACGGAGCGAGCTACTACTGGGCGCCGCTCCGAAACGTCCACGGACCCTACGACGCCGCATCGTTCAGGGCCGGAATCGGAGCCGCCAACGGTACGGTCTACAAGCCGTACGCCGGAGTGATGGACGCCTTCGCGAGCAGCTACCACATCGGCATGGTCTTCTTCCGAGCGACGAGCGGAGCAGATCAGATCGTCGAGGCGAAGTGCGAGCTCTGCGGAACGAACATCTGGCTGCGGACGTATCGCTCCGATCCAGCCTACGGCGGCGTGCGCCGCATCGGGTGGACCGGCTGAGCTGGACGGCGCTCCTGGCGGTCGTGGCTGTCGGGGGATGCGGCGGCCACGGCCGCCCGAAGGCGCTCGTCGACGGCACGAAGCCCGGGCGGTCGCCGGCTGCCTTGCACGCGGTCCGGGGCGCGGTGCTGACGAGGACGCAGGTGCTGCATGCCCGCATGCTCGATCCGTCCGAGCGTCGTGCCTGTCCCGAGTTGCGCTCTGCGGGCGACCCTCTCGTCGTTCGTCGCACCGGCCTGGAAGGGACGAGCCTGACTTTCGAGGATCGCGCCGAAGGCGGTGTGCTCGGCTGCGACGGCACTCCGGGACGGCACGAGCTTCCGGGGCCGTGGTGCGGCGTCGCCGCCGGGAAGCTCGTCAGCGCGAGGTTGCTCGACCCACGCCTCGAGATCGGATGCCGGCGCCGCGGCAAGACCGTCGCGTTCGCCTGGATCAATTCCTTGCCGGGCGCACGGTGGATCGGGATCGACGAAGGCGACGCGATCGAGGTCTACCGGGCCGCGGCGGGTTTGCCCGTCCGTGTCGCAAGCTCGCGCTCGGTCGCTGTCGAGCGTTCGAGCGCGAGCTTCCACGTCACGCAATACGCATCGGACGGTCGCCTGCTCTCGAAAACGACTCTCGGGGCTGCCGTCGCGCGGTGAACCGGGCTACACTTCCGCGGCGGTGTGGGAGCTGATCTTCATGATGGTGATCCTCAAGATCCCCATCCTGTACCTGTGCTGGGTCGTCTGGTGGGCGATCAAGGCCGAGCCGAAGCCGGAGGAGGGCGCCGCGCTCGCCGCGCGCGTCGATGGGCCCGACCGGTCTCCCGGCTGGGAGCGCCGTCGCGCACCGCGCCTTCCCCGCCGCGGGCCCCACGGAGGACCGTCGCGCGGCTATCCGCGCACGGCTCGAGCCGCCCTGGCCCGTGCCCGCTCGGAGCGATGAGCGTCACGCCAGTCGAGCGTCCGGGGTCCGGCGACACGGTCGCCGGCTTCCTCGCGGCCGCATCCATCTTCGCCAGCCTGATCGGCGTCGCCTATCGCCCGCTACGGGTGATCCCCTTCGCGATCCTGCTCGCGCTGATCGCGTCGGCGATGAGCGCCCGGAACGGACGGCTCGGCGCGCTCGCGGCGTCCGTTGGCGCCGCCTGCTTCGTCCTCGGGCTTGCGCTCGCGGTCGTCACGAGCCACCCGCTCTGGTGAGCGCGGCGGGGCGGTCCGCCCTGCTACAACGACAGTGATGGATCGCCCCGAGGTCGACGGCCTCAACGCTGGCTACGCGCAGGACGTGCTCGAGGACTACCTCGAGAATCCCGACGCCGTCCCGTCCGAATGGCGGCGGCTGTTCGAGAGCGAGGGAAGCGCGCTCGTCGCCGCGCATCCCGGTCTCCTGCGTCTGCTCGAGCTGCAGGAGCACGGAAACGGCCAAGCGGTCGCAGAGCCGTCCGCCGCGGCGCGGCCGCCCGCGACCGAGGTCGAGCCCCCGAGCGACGAGCTGCTCGGGGGCGTCGCCGCCGCAATGGCGCTCGTCAAAGCCCACCGCATGCACGGCCACCTCGCTGCGCGTCTCGATCCCCTCGGCTCCGAGCCGCCCGGCGACCCGGCCCTGGAGCCCGAGCGCCTGATCCCGAGGCTGACGCCCGAGCTCCAGGCGCAGATCCCGGCCTCCATCCTCCGCCTCTATGTCCCGGGCAGCACGCTGGCGGAAGCCCTTCCACGACTGCACCACACGTACTGCGGAACGATCGCCTACGAGCTGGAGCACATCTCCGACCACGAGAAGCGCGTCTGGCTTCGCCAGGCGATCGAGTCCGGGAAGTACCGCCAGCAGCTCTCGACCGACGAGCAGAAGGAGCTGCTCGGCCGCCTCTCACAGGTCGAGGCCCTGGAGCAGTATCTGCGCCGCGCCTTTCTCGGCCAGAAGCAGTTCTCGATCGAGGGCGTCGACGTGCTGGTGCCGATGCTCGACGAGACGATCGACCTCGCCGCCGAGGCCGGCGCCCACGAGGTCGTGATCGGCATGGCGCACCGCGGCCGCCTGAACGTCCTCACGCATACGGTGGGGCGGCCGTACGAGACGATCATCCGCGAGTTCGAGGGCGAGCGGACGATCGAGGCGGTGGTCGCAACCGAGGAGGGCGGCACCGGGGACGTGAAGTACCACCTCGGCGCCGAAGGCGCTCGATCGACGCGAAACGGCGAGATCACGGTCACGCTCACCGCGAACCCCAGCCACCTCGAGGCTGTCGACCCGGTGGTCGAGGGGCGCACGCGCGCCGAGCAGACCGACCGGTCGACCCGGACGGGAGCGCACGATCCGAGCGCCGCGCTCGCAATCCTGATCCACGGAGACGCGTCCTTTCCGGGCCAGGGCGAGGTGGCGGAGACGCTGAACCTCGCGGCGCTCGAAGGCTACTCGGTCGGCGGGACACTGCACCTGATCGCGAACAATCAGGTCGGTTTCACCACCGATCCGAGCGAAGGTCGGTCGACACGCTACTCGAGCGATCTCGCCAAGGGCTTCGACGTTCCGATCATCCACGTGAACGCGGACGACCCCGAGGCGGCGATCTCGGCCGTTCGGCTCGCGCACGCGTTCCGGCGGCGCTTCGAGAGCGACGTCGTCGTCGACCTCGTGGGCTACCGACGCCACGGCCACAACGAGCAGGACGAGGCCGCCTACACCCAGCCGCTGATGGCCGGTCAGATCGAGACGCACCCGACCGTCCGGGAGCAATTCGCCGCCCGGCTCGTCGAGGACGGCGTCGTCTCGCAGGAGGAAGCGGATGGCCTCGTCGAGCGCGTCGTTACCGAGCTGCGCCGTGCACACGAGGCGCTGAAGGCGAGCTTCGCACAGCAGGCGCACGAGGATCGCATCCCCGATTCCAGCTCGAACGGCGTCGTCACGTCGGTCGCCGCCGACCGGCTGCGTGAGCTGAACAGCGCCCTCCTCGAGGCCCCCGAAGGCTTCCAGACGCATCCGAAGCTGCTCAAGCAGCTCGAGCGGCGGTGGGACACGATCGAGAACGGCGGGATCGACTGGGGCCAGGCCGAGGCGCTCGCCTTCGCATCGCTCCTGACCGAGGGCATTCCGATCCGGCTGACCGGCCAGGACACCGAGCGCGGAACCTTCTCCCACCGGCACGCCGTCCTCCACGACGTGCGCACCGGCGAGACCTACGCACCGCTCCAGCACCTGGAGGACGCGACCGCCTCGGTCGAGATCTTCAACTCGCCGCTGTCGGAGTACGCCTGCGTCGGCTTCGAGTACGGCTACTCGGTCGCCGCCTCGGAGGCGCTCGTGCTGTGGGAGGCGCAGTTCGGCGACTTCGCGAACGGCGCGCAGATCGTGATCGACCAGTTCATCGTCGCGGGCCTCGCCAAGTGGCGGCAGACCTCCCGGCTGACGCTCCTCCTGCCACACGGCTACGAAGGCAACGGCCCCGAGCACTCGAGCGCCCGGCTCGAGCGGTTCCTCCAGCTCGCGGCGCAGGAGAACATCCGCGTGGCCAACTGCTCGACGGCGGGGCAGTACTTCCACCTGCTCCGCCGGCAGGCTCTCGACGCCGCCGGCCGGCCGCTCGTGGTGATGACTCCGAAGGGTCTGCTGCGGCTAAAGCAAGCGTCCTCGACGCTGGCGGACCTTGCCGACGGCTCGTTCCGGCCGGTGATCGACGACCCGGCGGCTGCGCGTGAGGAGGTGACGCGCCTCGTCTTCTGCTCGGGCAAGGTCTACTACGACGTCGTCGGTCACGAGCTCCGCGCGGGGGCGCGGACCGTCGCGGTCGCGCGGCTGGAGCAGCTCTACCCGTACCCGGTCGACGCGTACGCGCGCGTGGTCGGCGCCTATCCCAAGCTCCGAGAGGTCGTCTGGGCCCAGGAGGAGCCACAGAACATGGGCGCGTGGCGTACGATCCGCCACCGGCTCGAGGAGCCGCTGCGCGCCAGCGGGATCCCCTTGTCGTACGTCGGGCGGCCGTGGCGGGCGAGTCCGAGCGAGGGCTATCCGACCGCCCACCTGCGCGAGCAAGACCGGATCGTCAGAGCGGCGCTCGGCTCGGCCTAGCGCCGCGGGCGCGTGTTCGCGCGCGCCTGCAGCATCCGCGCTGCGACCTTGGGACCATGCTTGCGCGCGGCCTCCATGATCTTCTTGCGCTGCTTCGGCGGGATGCGGCGCCAGAGATCCCAGGCCGTGAGCGCAAGCCCGAAGGGGCCGGCGCGGCGAGTCAGGAGACGAAGCGGCGAGGGCATCGGCTGCATCCTCGCACAGAGGGCCTCCTTAGCGCCCCTTCTCGTGCCCGTGCCCGTGACCGTTGCCGTGGCCGTGCTCGTCGGACGGTGAGGGATCGCCCGGAGCGGCGGGTGCGGGCTCGTCGCCCGACACGTCGTCGCCCGCGGCGGAGGAAGCGGATGTGGGAGCGGACTCGACGAGGGCGGGGGGCACGGGCGTCGGCAGGGCGGGCTGCTTGTGGCCGTGGTCCTTGTCCCGGTCCCGGCCCCGGCCCGGGCCCGGGCCCTTCGCCTTCCCGTTGCCATGGTGCTCGACCGCGGCGGGCGCCGCCGGCGCCGGTGCAGGGCTCGGCGAAGCGGTTGCGAGCTCGCGCGTCACCGGCGCCGGAGCGGGCTGCGGGATCGGCGTCGGAGCGGGGGATGGAGTCGCGACGGGAACCTGAGCGGCCCGGGTCGCGTGCGCGGGCGCATCACGACGTCCCTTGGCGGAGAGCGCGGCGAGGCTCGCTGGAGACCGCGTCCCCCGAGCGGTAGCGGCGACCGCGGGCCGGGCGGACGGGCGGTGGAGGAGCGCGGAGGCGACGCGCTCGGTCGAAACGGGCTGCGCGGCCGGAAGCGCCGGCAGGCGCAGGATGCGCTGGACGAGCGT
This sequence comes from Gaiellales bacterium, assembly GCA_038253005.1. GTDB lineage: Bacteria > Actinomycetota > Thermoleophilia > Gaiellales > Gaiellaceae > 3-1-20CM-4-69-9. Next base: position 14,673 of record JBBSHO010000023.1, on the reverse strand, counting down.
CGGGGGAGCGGTGAGGCCGGGCCTGCCGCCCGAGCCGCCATCGAGAAACGTCGGCAGCGCAAGCGATGCGGCGATCGCCGCGGTCATCATGCTCGCCGCGCCGATCCTCGCGCAGGTCGCTCTCATGCTTCTCCCCTTTCCAGCCGACATCGAGAACTGAAGACTTCATCGGCAGAGGGGGCCGAGACTTGAAGGTCAGAAATGCGTAGTTTCAAGGTCAAGCTCGTCGCCTACTTCGTGCTGCTCTCGCTGCTTCCGCTGGCGGCCGCGTTCTGGGGCTTCTCGACCGTCGCGGCGCGCAGCGAGACTCGGCGCGTGGATGCGCGCCTCCAGGCCGGCCTGCGCGCGACCCTCGCGGCCTATCAGGAGGAGCTGAGACACGCGGACGCGAATGCGATTGCGCTCGCTCGGAGCCCTCGCTTCGAGCGCGCGCTCCTCGCCCGCGATCGCAAGGGGATCGAGTTGCTCCTGCGCGGGAGGCCGAACCTCGCCGTGGCGAGCCCCGGCTTCCACGTCGGCCGCCACCCGTCCGGCTCGGCCGCACGCGAGCTCGCCGTGGTCGGGCCGGGAGGAAGCCGCGCCCAGGTGATCGCCTCGGTTCCGCTCGACGCCTCGCTCGTCGGACGGCTCCGGGCCCGCTCCGGTCTCGACCGCACCGACCGGGTCTTCCTGCTCGTCCACGGGCGAGTCGTCGGCGCGGGGCCGCTGAACGGGCGGCTGCACGCTCCCTCGGGCCGGCCGGCGACCCGAAGCGTCGCCGGCCGGCGCTATCGCGTCCTCCTCGCAGGCACGCTCGAGGAGCAGCCGATCGCCACGCTCGGCGTCCTCAGCCCGCAGGCGGAGATCGACGCCGCGAATAGCAGCGCCGAGCGGCGCCTCCTTCTCGGCCTCGCCGCCTCGCTCCTCCTCGTCGCGCTCGTCGCGTATTTCGAGGGACGGATGATCGTGCGCGCGATCGGCAGGCTCGTCGACGCCGCCCGCGCGATCGCCCGTGGCGAGCTCGACCAGCGCGTGCCCGTGCAGGGTGGCGACGAGCTCGCGCTGCTCGGTCGCACGTTCAACCAGATGGCGTCGCAGCTCCAGCTCCGGCTGGACGAGCTCGAGGCGGAGCGCGGCCGCCTGCGTGACGTGATCTCCAGCTTCGGCGAGGCGCTCGCCGCGACACACGACGTGGATCAGCTCCTGCGGGTGATCGTCGAGACTGCGGTCGAGGCGACCGGCGCGGCCGGCGGGATCTTCGTCGGCCAGAGCGGCGAGCTCGTGCGGAGCGGATATCCGGACAAGGGCTCGGGGCGCATCGAGGTGCCGCTGTCTGCGGGCCAGATCGGATTCGGCTCGCTGATGCTCTTCGGCGACGACTTCGAGGACGACGACCGGATGACCGCGGTCTCCCTGGCCGCGCATGCCGTGGTCGCGCTCGAGAACGCACGCTTGCACAAGATCGTCGAGAGCCAGGCCCTGGTCGACGGGCTGACGGGGCTTGCGAACCGGCGCCACTGCGAGGAGGCTCTCGTCGCCGAGCTGGCGCGACTCGAGCGCTTCGAAGGCTCGCTCGCCGTCGTCCTCGCCGACCTCGACGGCTTCAAGGGCGTGAACGACCGCTACGGCCATCCCGCGGGAGACACCGTGCTGCGGGAGTTCGCGGAGGTGCTGCGCGAGAGCCTGCGCGACATCGACCTCGGCGGCCGCTGGGGCGGCGAGGAGTTCTTACTCCTCCTGCCGGGCACCGACCTCGCCGGCGCGGCCCGCGTCGCCGGCCGGATCAGGCGCGCGCTCGAGGGGCGGGCGCTGCTCTCGGTGGAGGGCGAGCGGATTGCGGTCACGGCCAGCTTCGGGGTCGCCTCGTATCTCCAGGCGGCGACGGGCAGGGAGCTCGTCGAGGCCGCGGACGCAGCGCTCTACGAGGCCAAGCGCGCCGGCAAGAACCGCGTCGAGACGGCCCCGGAGCCGGTCGGCCGTCCGTAGCCCGTCGTAGCGTGGCGGTGGAAAACCGCCCCCGAGGGGCTACAATGCCCGCCGCAGCACCGCCCCGATCCCGACACAGGAGCTTCTATGCCGGTTGAGACACCGTCGCTCTTCGCCAAGGTCATCCAGGATCACCTCGAGCTGAAGGAGAAGAACGCCACGCTCGAGGGAGACATGCCGCTCCGTCAGTACCACGCGGACGATCCATTCGACAACCATCCGCTCTTCAAGACCGAGGAGCAGGCCCGGCTGGAGGAGACGATGGACGGCGAGGAGCCGGCCGTCACCGCCGAGCCCGCCGTCCTCAGCTGGCCCGGCGAGGACACCGCGGAGCATGCGAGCCCTGAAGGCGACAGTCTCTGGACCCGCTCGCGCGACTTCGACTGGGGCGACTGAGCGCCTGCCCGCGTTTTGGGCCGTGGCCGCCCTGGGTAGGCGAACGGTGACCAGATTCCGGACTCGGAGGGGTTGAGATGAAGAGACTCGTACTCGGACTAGGACTCGGCACGGCGCTCGCCTACGTCTTGCGCTCGCGGATTGGCGCTGGGTCGTCGGCGCAGCCCGTATGGCAGGGCGGTAGCAGCGTCCCCGAAGACAGCATGCGCGCGGGCGATTCCGACGACACGACCCTCGCCGACCGCGTGGAAAGCCAGATCTTCCGCGACACCGACGTCCCCAAGGGCCAGGTGAACGTCAACGCCGAGTACGGCCGCGTGATCCTGCGCGGCGAGGTCGAGAGCGAGGATCTGATCCGCGATCTCGTCGACCGGACACGCGAGGTCGACGGCGTCCGGGACGTCGAGAGCTTGCTGCACACGCCGGGCCAAGAAGCGCCGGCCGCAAGCTAGAGCAGCCCGGCGACGAAGCGAAGATCGTCCACGAACGCGGCGAGCTCCGTGCGACGGGCTTGCTCGCCCGCCGCACGGAGGATCGACGAGGGCGGACGGTGGCGGTGACGCGCTCCGCGAGGTCGGAATCGCGAGATCCCCCTGGTCGCCGGGCTGCTCTCCGACGAACATCGCGGAAGGGTCAGCCGCCGGGGGAGAAATCCGCCCCGGAACCCGGCTCGCGCGCGCCAGCCACGCCCTCGTTATTCCCTCGACCGGGGGATACGAGACCACCGCCGCCGCGCGATGCTGTGCCTTAGCACGAGAAAGGGGCTTCACCTGCGGCCTGACGTCTCAACCGAACGGCGCCGATGAGCGACCACGCCATCCCGCTGCGGCTTGTTCCGGACGCGTCCGACCAGGGCGCGCGCCAGCGTGACGGCGCGCTGGTCGCCTCGTACCGTCGGCTGGCGGACGTCTTTCACGAGGTGCTGGCGGAGCAGAGCCTCGACGCGCTCCTCGACCGGATCGCGGACGCCCTCGCCGACCTCGTGCCGCACGACTCGCTGACGATCTACGAGGCCGACGAGCCGCGCCGGAATCTCGTCCCGGTCTGGGCCCGCGATCAATGGGCGGAGAAGATCCTCGCCGACCACTGTCCCTTCGGCGCCGGCCTCACCGGCTGGGGCGTCGAGCATCGGGAGCCCGTGCGGGTGAACCAGGCGCATCTCGACCCGCGGGTGATGACCGTTGCCGGCACGCCCGACGACGAGCCCGAGGCGCTGATCACGATCCCGCTGATCGCGCGCGACTCGATCAAGGGCGCGCTCAACATCTATCGTCACGGCGAGCACGCGAGCTTCGACGACGACGAGTTCGAGCTCGCGCAGCGCTTCGCCGACGCGGCCGCGCTCGCCCTCGACAACGCGCAGATCCGCGCCCGCCTCGAGCATCAGGCGCAGACCGACTCTCTCACCGGCCTCTACAACCACCGCTACTTCCACGAGCGCTTGCGAGCCGAGCTCACGCGGGCCAGCCGCTCGCACGACTCCGTCGCCGTGCTGATGGTGGACATCGACGACTTCAAGCGGGTCAACGACGTCTACGGGCACGGCGCGGGCGACGAGATCCTGCGCAGCCTGGCCGAGACGCTGAGAAGCGCGGTGCGCGCATCCGACGTCGTCTGCCGGCTCGGCGGCGAGGAGTTCGCCGTCGTGATGACCTCCCGTGCCGGCGAGAGCACCGAGTCCCTCGCTAACCGCCTCGTGGAGCGAGTCGCAGCGGCGGAGTTCGATCCGGCCGGGCGCATCACCGTCTCGGTCGGCCTCGCTCAGGGGCCCGAGCACGCCATGAACCCGCGCGAGTTGATCGCCTGCGCCGAGGCCGCGATGATGACCGCCAAGGCGCGCGGCAAGAACCAGATCGTCCACTACGAGGAGGGCGCGGCCGAGCGTCCCGGCAGCGCGGCGGCGCCGTCGGCGCGCGACGTGCGTTCGCTCGCACACATGAAGATGCTCCAGAGCCTGGGCGGGAAGCTCAACCGTCTCAACGACGTGCGCGAGATCGGAAGCGTGATCGCGAACGAGCTCCGCTCGCTGATCGATTACCACAACTGCCGAGTCTCGGTCGTGGACGGCGACAACGTCATCCCGATCGCCTTCCGGGGCGGCTTCACGACCAAGACCCGCGAGCCGATGGAGATCCTCGCCTGCAAGGTCGGCCAGGGAATCACGGGCCGCGTCGCCGAGACCGGCGAGTCGCTCCTGATCGGCGACGCTGCGCACTGCGAGTTCTCCCGCATCCTGCCCGGGACGGACACGATCGACGAGTCGCAGGTCGTCGTCCCGCTCCGCTACGGCACCCGCGTGATCGGCGTGATCGTGATCTCCAAGCTCGGCCTCGACCAGTTCGACGAGGACGACGTCCGCCTGCTCGAGGTGCTCGCCGGCCATGCGGCGGTCGCACTCGAGAACGCGAGCCTCTACGAGGCGGCCCGGAGAGAGGCCGAGCGCGCGACGGCGCTGCTCGAGTTCAGCCGCCAGCTCGCTGCGGCGAACGGGATGGACGAGATCGTCGACCGGATCGTCGAGCTGTCCGCGCGGACTCTCGGGTCGCCGCGCGCGTCGGTCTGGCTCCAGCACGCGATCGGGGAGGAGCTGATCCCGCAGGCGATCTGGGGCTACAGCGAGCTCGAGCGTGAGCGCGTCGCGCGGATGAGCTTCGACCATGACTCCGCGCAGGAGTTTCTCTCCCGCGGCGAGCCGTTCGTGATCACGCCCGAACAGCACGCTGCGATCTCCGGCGCCCACGAGGTCGGCGCCGGCACGGCGTTCGCGATCACGCCGATCCTGCTCGACGCCGGGCGGCTCGGTTGCATCGCCGTCGCGCTGCCGGACGAGGGCGAGTTCACCGAGCGCCACCTGCGCCTGCTCGTCGGTATCGCGCACCAGGCGAAGCTCGCGATCACGAACGCGGGTAACTTCAGCAATCTCGAAGGGACGTTCCTCTCCACGGTCGAGGCGCTGGCGAACGCGCTCGAGGCGAACGACGAGTACACCTCCTCCCACGCGCGCTGGATCACCGATCTCGCGCTGAAGGTCGGCGAGGGACTCGGGCTCGACGGCCGCGGGCTCAAGCGGCTCGAGCTCGGCGCGCTCTTCCACGACATCGGGAAGATCGGAATCCCGGAGGCGGTCCTCTCGAAGCCCGGCCCGCTGACTCCGGAGGAGCGGACGCTCGTCGAGACCCACCCCGAGCTCGGCGAGAAGATCATCGCCCCGATCGACCGGCTCCAGGACGTCCGGCCGATCGTGCGCCACTGTCACGAGCGCTACGACGGCGCCGGCTACCCGGATCGCAAGGCCGCGAACGAGATCCCGCTCGAGTCCCGCATCATCTTCGTCTGCGACGCGTACCACGCGATGACGACCGACCGGCCCTACCGCAAGCGGCTGCCGGCCGAGGAGGCGCTGCGTCGCCTCGACGAGGGCGCCGGCACGCAGTTCGACCCGCGTGTCGTCGAGGTCTGCAAGCGCGTGCTGGCGAGGCACGCGCTCCCGTCCTGACGAATCAGCGGGCTGGCGATCGCGCGCCCGGGCGGGCTCGCCTCGATCTTCCGGAGGCGGAGGTCCGTGCTGGAGAACGCCCACTCCCGACGAGCTCGTGCGCGAGGCGGCGGAACGGCCCCTCGGTCGCGAGCAGCTCTGACGCGGCGCCGCGCTGAAGGATCCGGCCGCGCTCGAGCACGAGGATCTCGTCGGCGCGGCGGACGGTGGCGAGACGGTGCGCGATGATCACCGACGTCCGGCCGCGCAGCAGCCGGTCGAGCGCGTGCTCGATCAGGATCTCCGTCGGCCGGTCGATGTTCGAGGTCGCCTCGTCGAGGATCAGGATCCGCGGGTCGGCGAGCAGGGCGCGTGCGATCGAGATCAGCTGCCGCTCGCCGGCCGAGAGCCCCGCGCCGCCCTCACGAACCTCGTGTTCGAGACCGCCGTGCAGGCGCGCCGCGATCCTGTCCACGCCGATCGCCGCGGCCGTCGCCCGCACCTGCTCGTCGGTCGCCTCGGGCCGCGCGAAGCGGATGTTGTCCGCGATCGTGCCGGCGAAGAGAAAGGGGTCCTGGAGCACGACGCCGAGCTGGCGGCGGTAGCTTCTGAGCTGCACCTCGCGCAGGTCGGCGCCGTCCACGCGCACCGCCCCCGAGTCGGGGTCGTAGAAGCGCGCGATCAGCTTCGCGAGCGTCGATTTTCCGCCGCCCGACTGGCCCACCAGAGCGAGACAGCCGCCAGGCGGCACGTCGAATGCGACCCCGTGCAGCACGTCCTCCGCGCCGTAGGCGAAGCTGGCTCCGTCCACCTCGATACGCCCCTCGATCCGCGGCAGCTTGCGTGCGTGCGGCCGGTCCTCGATCTCGGGCTCCGCGTCGAGGACGGAGCTGATCTTGACCATCGCCGCGGCCGCCGACTGGAGCTGCCCGTAGACGTCCGAGAGCTCCTGCAGCGGCTGGAACACGAGCTGTAGCAGGTACACGGCGGTGATCAGGGTGCCAATCGTCAGCGACCCGTGGGCGAGCAGGCGCGCGCCGACGAAGAGGACGCCGCCGGTCGCGAGCACGCCGAGGAGCTCGATCGACGGGAAGAAGACCGAGAAGAGCTTCTGCGCGTAGATGCTCGCCGTCCGGTTCGCCCCGTTCAGCTCGTCGAACTCATCCTGGAACGAGCGCTCGCGGTTGAACGCCTGGATCACGGCCATCCCGGACACGGACTCCGCGAGCTGGGCGGTCACCGCCGCGATCCGGTTCCTCACCTCGAGCTGCGCGGTGTGCGAGCGCACCTGGAACCAGCGCGTCAGGACGAGCGTCGGCGGCAGGATCGCGAGCGTCACGAGCCCGAGCCGCCAGTCCACGACGAAGAGCGCCGTGACGGCGGCGGGGAGGAGGGCGACGTTCGCCGCCAGGGTCGGGAGGCCCTGCGAGAGGACATCGGAGAGCGCGTCCACGTCCGAGGTGAGGCGCGCGATGATCCAGCCGGCGCGCTGCTCGGAGAAGTAGCGCAGCGAGAGCGCGGTCAGGTGGTCGAAGAGATCGCGGCGGAGGCCGAGAACGACGCGCTGGCCGACGCCCGCGAGCCCGCGGATCAGGATCGCGCTCAGGATCCAGCCGGCGGCGGCGACTCCGAGGTAGACGCCGACGACGGCGGCGAGATAGCCCTCGTTCCGGCCGCGGATGCCGTGGTCGATCGCGGCGCGCACGAGTAGCCAGCCGCCGGTCTGCGCGGCTGCGCCGCCGACGGCGACGAGGGTGAGGACGGCGACCCACTTCCAGCGGCCCTCGAGGTAGCGCGCCAGGCGAGAGAGACCTGTGCGCCGTCTACGCGGCAACGATCTCGTCTCCGAAGAGCGCGGCGAAGGGACCGGCGGCCTCGATCAGCTCGTGCGGCTCGCCCTGCTCGGCGATCCGCCCGTCGATCAGGACGACGGCGCGGTCGGCGAGCTCGATCGTCGAGAGACGCTGCGTCGCGACGAGCACGGTGCGGCCGGCGAGCGCCCCGCGAAGGCCCTCCACGAGCTCACGCTCGGTCTGCGTGTCGACCGCGGAGAGGGGATCGTCGAGCACGATCACGCGGGCGCCGGCGACGAGCGCGCGCGCCAGGGCGACGCGCTGGCGCTGACCGCCCGAGAGATTGACGCCGCGCTCCCCGATCAGCGTGTCGTAGCCGTTTGGCAGGTCGTCGACGAACGCAGCGACGCCCGCCGCCTCGCAGGCCGCGAGCACGTCCTGCCACGGCGCGTCCGGGTGCCCGCCGAGCAGGTTGTCCCGCAGCAGGATCGAGAAGAGCACGGGCTTCTGCGTCACGACTGCGACCGCTGAGCGGAGCTCCGCAAGCGCGACCTCGCGCGTGTCGACGCCGCCGAGCGCGATCGTCCCACGCGTCGGGTCGTAGAAGCGCGGCAGCAAGCTCAACAGCGTCGTCTTCCCGGAGCCGGTCGGCCCGCAGATCGCGACGACCTCGCCAGGCTCGACCTCGAGGTCGACGCCGCGCAGGACGTCCTCCTCGCCCTCGTAGGCAAAGTGCACGTCGTCGAGCCGCACACCGAGCCCGCCGGCTGGAAGGTTCCCCGGGCTCGCTGACTCCGGCGCCGCTTCGATCCCCTCGAGCCACGCGAAGCTCCGGCCTGCCGACGCGAGCGCGCGCTGCGCCAGGTTCACGATCCAGCCGAGCGCCTCCAGCGGCCAGACGAGCTGGAGGAGGAGCGTGTTGAAGAGGACGAACTCCCCGAGCGTCAGGCCCCCGCCGATCACCTGCCTCCCGCCGAAGTAGACCACCGCGGCGATCGAGAGCGTCGGCAGGAAGAAGAGGCCAGGCAGGTGACGAGCCTCGATCCCGGCCTGCCGCAGGACGGTGTCCCTGACCGCCTCGGCCTTGCCGCCGAAGCGGTTGCGAACGTCGTCCTCGCGGCCGAAGGCCTGCACCATCTCGATGCCGACCACCGCCTCGTCCGCGGCCTCGGTGACGTCGCCCTTGCGCTCCTGCACCTCCCGCGAGATCGGCATCACCTTGCGCGCGAAGAGCCACGCGACGATCCCGACCAGCGGCATTGAGACCGCGGTGTAGAGCGCGAGGCGCGGGTTCACGATCACGAGCACGATCCCGGCGCCGACGATCATCATCACGCTCTGCGCGCCCTGCACCATTCCCCAGCCGATGAAATAGCGGATCGGGTAGAGGTCGTTCGTCGCCCGGGAGACGACCTGGCCGGTCGCGTGCCGATCGTAGAAGGCGCGCGGGAAGCGAAGGTACCCGCGGTAGAGCAGCTCCCGCATGCGCGCCTCGATGCGCACCCCGACGCGCGCGGTCGCGTAACGGCGCGTGAAGTTGATCCCGAAGCGAGCCGTCGCGAGGACGACGATCGCGACCAGGTACGGCCACAGCCGCCCGGCATGGCGCGGGACGATCGAATGATCGATCGCCCGCTGGATCAGCGCCGGGATCGTCAGCGAGATCGCCGTGTACCCGAACGCGCAGGCGAGGCCGAGGCCCGCCATGCGCCATTCTTCCCGCCACAGCCGGAGGAGCCGGCGCGCGGTCGGCCAGAGGGGGAGATCGGGTGGATCGACTGAATGCATGCCTAGGCCGGGGGGGCCGGCGGACGCCGGACCGTCCCGTGCCCCCAGGCTACTGGAAGTCTCGGCCGGCCCGTTCGCGCTCGCCTGCGAGGGCGTCCAGACCCTCGGCGAAGCTGACCTGCGGGGCGAGCGGCTCGGCGATCGCTCGTTCCCCGAGCCGCTCGGCGTCCTCCAGACGCCGCTCTCGGCGGCGGATGCTCTCCTGCTGGGCGGCGAGGCCCGCCTGGAGCCGGAGGAGCTCGGCCTCGCGGGAGTCGAGCTCGGATTCGCGCTGCACGAGCTCGCGGTCCAGCTCGTCGGTCCGGTCGGTTGCGGCGTTTCGGGTCGTGGCGGCTTCCTGCTCGATGCGCTCGCTCTCGTCCAGCTTCGTCGCTCGACGCGCGAGCTCCGCCTCCCTCAGCTCGAGCTCCTGTCGCAGGTCACCGACGCGAGCCGCTTCCCGGACCCGCGCCTCCTCCGCGGAGCGCTCGCGCTCGTCGACCTCCACGGTTCGGCGCTCGAGCTCCCGCCGCGAGCGGTCGAGCTCCTCGCGCTCCGACGCGAGCCGCGCCTCGACCTCCCCGAACCCGGCGCGCTCGGCCTCGACCTGCCCACGCACCTCGGCAGACGCCTGCTCCGCCCGCTCGTGTTCCGCGTCGAGAGCTTCGAGCTGCGCGGTCCGCTCGGTCAGCGTCCGGTCGCGCGCCTCGACCTGGGCGAAGCGGTCGGAGAGCTCGTGCGCGCGGGCGTCGAGCTCAGTCGTGCGCACCTCCGTCGAAGTCTCGCGCCGCGCGAGCAGCTCCTCCGCGTAGGCGTCGTTCTCGACGGCGGGCTCGCTGCGCTCGGGCCGGCGGAAGCGAAGTCCCCGCCGTGGCTCGGGGACGTTTCGGGACAGGGTCTCCTCGCGCCGCGCGACCTCGGCCTCGCGGGCGGCGACGTCCGCCGCCCGCTCACGCAGGGAGCGCTTCAACTCCTCGAGCTGCGCGAGGTCGTCGACGCGTTGCCGCTGACGCTGCTCGGCCAGCGTCCGGGCAAGCCGCAAGACCTCGTCCCGCTCGGGCTCCTCGTCCCAGCCGGAGGACTCCCAGGAATCCCGAGGCGCGCGCGACTCAGCCATGCGCGCGGAGCGTAGCGCTAGCCTGTAGCGCGTGGAGACGAGCCCGGCGCGTGGATGAGCGGGATCTGCGGTTGCGGACGTTGACCTACAGCCTCTTCGTGGATCTCGGACGAGCGCCGACGGCGGACGAGGTGGCGGAGAATGGCGAGTCGGCGGCGGAAGAGGTGCTTCTCGGCTGGCGGCGACTGCACGAACAGCACGCGCTCGTGCTCAACTCGGCGACAGCGGAGATCCGGATGGCGAATCCGTTCTCGGCCGTCCCTACGGCGTATCGAGCTCGAGCGGACGGCCGCTGGTGGTATGCGAACTGCGCCTGGGACGCGTTCGGGATTTGCGCTGCCCTCCGCTCGGACGGTCGGATCGAGGCGTCGTGCCCCGATTGCGGCGAGCCGCTGCGTGTCGAGGTGCGGGATCAGCGACCGGACGAGGAGAGTCTGCTCTTCCACTGCCTCGTGCCCGCTGCGCGATGGTGGGACGACATCGTCTTCACCTGAAGCACGATGAATCTCTTCCGGTCGGAAGAGCACATCGAGCGTTGGCTTGGCGGACGCGAGCCGGGAGCGACGATCTCGGTCGCCAGGCTGAGCGACCTGGCGCACGCCTGGTGGAGCGACCGGCTTCCGCCCGAGTGGCACCCGCGCACGCGCGAGCAGAACCAGGCGATCCTCGACCGACTCGGTCTCACCGGCGAGTTCTGGCGGCTCCCATAATCCGCCGTCCGCTCGTAGATCTCGAGCGCACCGGGGCCGGCGCGAAGGTCAGCCGAGGTGGGCGGCGAGGTGGCGGTCCTCGGCCGCGTAGTCGAGCATCGGCCCGAAGAAAGCGTCATCGAGACGGACCAGGTTCTCGGCGCCGTCTCCGCCGCGGGCGGCTGAGACGAGCCACTCGAGCTCGTCGGTCACCGTGGTCGCGTAGTCGCCGACCGGCGTGTATCCGAGGTCGGTGGCGGCGGTCGTGTCGAGCAGGATCGGGTGCGGCGTGTCCCAGGGATGTCGGCCCAGCGTATCGTCGGCTCCGTCGTCGAGCAGCACCTCCTCCCAAGCATGGTCGAGCTGCCGGGCGACCGTGCGCGAGATCTCCAGTGCGCTCGGCGCGTCGGGATCGGCGCTGTTCAGGATCCGCTGACCGGGTGCCGCCGCGACCAGCTCGATCAGCGCTGCGAGGTTGGCGGCGGCCGTTGGCTGGTCGACACCGGCGCCTCGGTGAGCGAGGAAGACGGCGGGGCGCCGATCGAGCACGCGCTTGACGAAGACCCATTCGCGCGGCCTCCGCGCACCCGCCCCGTGGATCTTGGAGGGCCGGAGCACCGTGACGGGCCGGCCGCTCGCGAGCAGAACCTGCTCGGCCGCGACTTTGTTTGCCCCGTAGCCCTCGCGTGTCGTGTAGTCGGCGTCGCCCGGGGCCACCGTGGGCTGCGTCTCGCGGATCGGGCCGTCGAAGCGCGGTGCGGTCGCCGAGTTGGCGTGGTGACCGGCGTCGTCGAGGTAGACAGCCTTGCTCGAGATCATCACGCTCGAGCCGGCGTCGCGCACCAACGGCAGCAGCCGAGTCGCATCGGCGGCGGTGTAGCAGATGCAGTCGACGAGCAGGTCAGCGCCGTCGCCAAGAGCGGCGAACAGCTGATCGGAGTCGTCGCGGTTGGCCGCGACGAACCTTCCTCCGGCGTCGGCGATGTCGACCGGCAGGTGGGCGGGGTTACGCCCAGTGAGGTCGACACGCCAACCGGCCGCGAGTAGGCGACGGGCAGTGGCACGGCCGATCAGACCGGTACCACCGACAATGAGCGCCCGAGGCATCGCCGGAACGTAGCTCAACGAGGCCGCGGTGGACATCGACGGCAATGCGCCGGTGGTGGCGACGCGCCCAGGGACTGTGAGTTGGGCGCGCCGCTGAGGTCGTGGAGCTGGAGAGACAGGCTGGACCTCGCGGGGCTCGGCCGCTAATCGGATCCTGCCGGCGTACCGGGCCGTCACGCCCGAGGTTTGCGCAACGCCGAGTTCAGTGGGCCGAACCGGGTATTACGCGAACCGCTCGGACTGCGAGGTGATCGCGCCGCCACTCGCGGTCTGAAGGCACCGAACCCGCCCTCGACGACTCCGCGATTTAGCCATCGTGCTTCGGCGGCATCGCGAATCTCACCCCGAGCGCCAGGTCCTGGTTAACGACTTGCGCGGTGACACGCTCCCAAAGCTGCTCCACTTCCCCGTCTGACAACCCGCGCGTCGACTTGAAGCCCATCTTCAGACTCGGCGTGATGAGGTCGTCCAGCCTGACTGCCGGTCGTGCGAATCCCTGGGCACCGACATCGGCTGGCAGGCATGGCACAAAGCTGAACATGCCGTTCATCGGCTCTTGCCGTGTCGCGCCGGAGTAGAGCCGAAGCTGCGCTCCCGGTCCCCACGCATAGGTCGCGAGCATCGTTACATCGACATACGTTTCGGGCAGATCGGTGAGCACCGCCGACCAGGAGTCGTGGTCGTGCTGGATGCCTTCGTCGGCGACGAACACGGTGTCGAGCACGAACTCGCCTGCCTTCTGTGAGCCGAACAGGATTAGAGATCCAGGTTCGAGGTCTCGCAGCAGCGACGGTCTATTAGTCGCGTTCCGCCATTGTCGGCAGAGTGTGTAACGGAAGCGCTCGCCGAATACGAACGGGTCGGTGTTCTGGAGCGGATCCTTGCTGCCCTCCGGCCAGTAGGTGTCAGGCTTCACGTAGTAGGGCTTATGGAGCCAATGTGGCGCGTTAGGTTCAGGAGTTGGAATCGGCTCGACCTCCGACTCCGGCTCCCACTCGCCCCAAAAGACCACCTCACCGGAATGCGGATCGCCTGCAGGGGTCTCGACGTACTCACCCTCGACCTTCAGAAACTTGCGCCGGTGAAGACCGACGTTCCAGCGCTTGATGCCCGCGCCGTCAGTTCCGTGCTCGTTCCCCGGATGCATGAACTGCACGAAGTCAGGCACCAGCGCCCCCCTCTTTGGGCAGCTGATGTTCCCAGTGGATCGACGAGTAGAGGTTGGAGGTCGTTCCGCAGTGGTAGATCGCGCACGCACACGGGTCGGGCTCGTTCAACTCGACGAGATAGAAGTCGAGCGCCTTCCGCGCCTTGCGCACGGCCTCTGCGGCCTCGCTACCGGCGGCTGGATCGAGCAGGAATTCGGCCGCGTATCGCCCATCACCCGTCGGGGCGAGTAAGGCGACCGGTATCCAGTCCTCGCCGAAACACAGGCGCATGTGCTCGCCCGAGGAGTCCACAATGCCCTCAACCCACGTTCCGCCTCGGCCACGAACGCAGCCTAGTGAGCGAGCACGCGCCCGTCCAGACTGGCACGTGCACTACACCATTGGGCCCCGCCCTCGCCCACAGGCTCAGCTGGATGCGGCAGGACATCGTCCTGGACATCACGCCGGAACGACAATGATGCTGGCATGCTGACCGAAGATGCAGTGGTGGCGGCCGTCTGCCGCAGGCTCATCGAGCAGGGCTATGTGATCGTCACTCGGGCGCTCGCGACCGAGCACGGCCACGACATCGTCGCCGTGAAGGACGGGCAGAAGCTGTTCGTAGAAGCCAAAGGCGCGGGCAGCTCGAAACAAGGGTCCGCCCGCTACGGCCGGGAGTTCAACAGAAATCAGGTCTTCGACCACGTGGCAAAGGCTGTCCTGAAGGCGATGCGCGTTGTCACCGCCGGAAACGGAAAAGCAGCCATCGCGCTTCCCGATAACCTCGACCACCGTCGCGAGATCGACCAAATCAACCAAGCCCTCCACGCGGCGGGCATCGCCGTCTTCCTGGTCTCTGAATCCGAGGAAGTCCGACTCGACTCACCCTGGGCGCTCTAGCTGGCCCTGGGGTTCCCGAACTGACCACTTGCCCGAGAACTGACCACTTGCTGCGGCAGCAGGACCAGGCCGGCCATGGTGAGCGCGAACACAGAGCACCGAAGCAGGCCCGTTGTCACACCCGAGGATTGCGGAACTACAAATTTAATTTGCCTCCGAGCCGCTCCACGCCGAGGCGCGTCGCCACCCGACCGCGCATCACACGCCGCGAGCTAACGTCGCCGGCGAGCTGAAGGGCCCGGTTCGCGCAATACCTCGTACGCCTCGCGTGCGAAAAGTCGCTGCACGTTCGCCGAGACGGTGATGGGCCGAACCG
>JBBSHO010000022.1:0-24070 GCA_038253005.1 Gaiellales bacterium | reverse complement strand
ATCATCCACAGGCTTGTCCACAGAATGCAAAATCCGCTGTGGAAATGTTGATAATTGAAACTTCCGCAAATTGCGGCCAAGACATTTCGCGACCGCTTGACCGGCCTCTTGCGACCCCCTAGATTGCCCCTTGCGCCGAGCACGGAGCGCAAGTAGGTCGAAACCGAACTTGAGGGCCGTACGAACTGGACCGCAAGGTCTAAGGCGGAAAGTCAGCGGGAGCGGTGGACGAAAGCGCAACCGGCTCGGCGATTTTTCTTGGTCCCGCGCACACTCCGGCCCGCAGTCGCGGGCCTTCGTTTCAGGCTCGCACGGGGTCGATTAGGATCGCGGCGATGCATCTGCGTCCTCCGAGCATCGATCCCGGGATCACTGCCTTCCTCTGGGCGGTCGGTCTCGCGCTCTTCATCTGGCTCGGTCTGCTCGCGGTCGGCATCGAAGCCGGTACGGCTCTGATCCTCGCATTGCTCTCGCTCGGCGCGATCTTCCTGTTCGTCCGCCTGCGCGGCGGCGACCAGCTCGGCTGAATCCTAGGAGCCCGGGGGACCCGGCCGCCGCGGCGAGAGCGCGACTACGAGCAGCCGAGCGACCTCGCCGCCAACCGCCTCTTCGAGCCGCATGAATGCGGGTGTACGCGCCTCCACCGGAGGGGCGCATTGCTCGAGGAGGAGGTCCTGCCGCCTCCCCGCGGAGGCTGCGGCGGGGATGTTTTCCATACCGGTCGATCTATCGACGCGGCGTCGTGGACGCTTCATCCCTGACGGGAGGGTGCAGCCGCCCCTGGCGGGCGCCGAGGGGCGGCTGGGGCGCGCGTTACGGTCGGGTCGTCCCCTCGGTCGTCGTTGTCTCCGCGGGAGGCGGCTCGTCGACCGTTCGTGTCGGAGTGGTCGTCGCGGGACGGCCGGCGGCCCCCGGCTCTTCCGCGGGCGGTCGGTCGGTGGCGGGCGACGCTGTCGCCGCTGCTCTGCGCCGTCCGAGGAAGCGGCGGCGCGGCGGCCCGACCACCGTTTCACCGCGGACCCGCGGTCCGGTCGTGTCGAAGGAGTAGCCGAGCACGAGGCCGATCCCGAAAGCGAGCACGGCTACGTACTCCGCGAGGTCGCGTACGAGTCCCCGGATGTGGATGTCGCCCGACCACCTCAGGACGTGGCTCCGAAACCAGTTCGAGTGTGGCTGCGCGCCGAGCACGACCCAGCCGGCCGCGATCAGCACGGGGATGAACGCAAGCAGGAATACGCTCCCGGACAACCGCGGCACGCCCCACTTCGTCCAGCCACCCAAGAGCTGCGACAGCGCCATCACGAGGCCGGCGCCGGCGATGATGCCGTAGACCGCCCAGTATCCGCCGGTGGACTTGTCGTTGATCTGCGTCGCAACCCAGAGCAGCAGGCCGGCGACACCCGCAGCGATAAGGGTCGTCGTCGCCCGTGTCAATCCGTACATTCGCATCACCTCGCTCGTCGAGTGCGTAGGTCCTACCCGGCCACCCTAAACGGAACCCCGCGGTCAGAGGTCGAGACGGCGCACGTCGAAGCTCGAAGAGTAGAGCTCTGCGGTGAACTCCTCCACCGTTCGTGCGGCGTCGTCGCGGAAGACGTGCTCGACCACACCGACCTCGGGGTCGTGGTGGAACGGCAGATCGACGTGCTCGTGAGAGACCAGGTTGACCGAGGCGCGCGCGCAAGCGGGACAGTGAACGGCGATCCCGAGCGACCCGTCACCGGGCGCAAGCAGGAAGAACGACGATGGGAAGATCGGCCGCGGCCGCCCCTCCGGGTAGCAGAAGAAGCTCCAGGGCCACTCACCCGCCTGGATTCGGCGGGCGGCCAGATCGGAGAGCTCCTCCTCGACCGGAGCGAGCGTCGCGGTCATCAGGTTGAAGAACAGCCCGGCGGCGAGACCGAGGGGCGCCCAGTCGAGCTCGTCGTGCGAGAGCAGTCCGTCGTGCTCCTCCCCGCAGGCGCACGCGAAGCGGATCCGGAAGACGGCGGGATGCGCGGCGCCGGGCAGCCGCTCGAGGCGACGGAAGTCGGAGAGCGTCACCCGTGCCGCGCCGCGCGCGGGACAGGCGAAGGTGAACCTGCCGGTCAGCGCGTCGTACATGACGCTGTTCTAATCGGCGCCTCGGACGGAGAAGGCAAGGCTAGTGTTCGACCACTAGTATCGGATCAGCGAATGGACGTCGTAGCCGTCCAGTTGCTCGCGTCCCTTCAGGAAGTCGAGCTCGATCACGAACTCGACCCCCACGACATCGCCGCCGAGCTGCTCGACCAGGCCGATCGTCGCCCTGGCCGTCCCGCCGGTGGCGAGCAGGTCGTCGCAGATCAGGACGCGCGCGCCGTTCCCGATCGCGTCGGCGTGGAGCTCGAGCCGGTCGAGCCCGTATTCCAGCGTGTACTCCTCGTAGATCGTCTCGGAGGGCAGCTTCCCGGGTTTCCTGGCGGCGACGAAGCCAGCGCCGAGGCGATAGGCGACGGCCGCGCCGAAGATGAAGCCGCGAGACTCGGCGCCGAGGACGATCTCGGGCTTGCGCGGCTCGCCCCACTCCGCGAGCCGGTCGACCGTCTCGTGGAACGCAGCGGGATTCGCGATCAGGGGCATGATGTCCTTGAAGACGACGCCGTCCTTCGGGAAGTCGGGAACGTCCCTGATCTTCGCCGCGAGATCCACGGCGCTATGTCGACGCAAGCCGGCGCAGGTCGCGCCAGAACAGGAGTTGTGCGAGCTCTTGCGCCGATTCGGCGAGCGTCTCGAGGTCTTCCATCCCTGCACGCCGACGCTCCGGATTGCGCGAGCGCAGCGCCGGCGTGACGAGCGCCTCGAGCATCCCGACCTCGCGGTCTGCGGCGGTGCGGAAGGTGCGCAGGTGCCTCGGCGAGATTCCGAAGCGCGCCAGTCTCCCGCACGCGAGCGCGATCTCCGCGTCGCCGTCGCTGTAGTGCTTGTCGCCACCCTGCGAGCGCGGCGTGAGCAGTCCGTATTCCTCCAGCTCGCGCGCGAGGGACGACTCGATCCCGGCGTGCTCGCAGAGCCTTGCCAGGTCCAGCTCCTCCTGTCCCGTGAGCCCCGCGGCGCGCTTGCGCTTCCGCTCGTTGGCGCTCGGGGAGGCGAGCTCCTGGCGGATCACCCGCAGCGGCAGGAACTCGTCCCGTTGCAGGCGGAGGATCCGCTCGAGCCGCTCGACGTCCCCGTCGCTGAAGAGCCGGTAGCCGCCCTGCGTCCTGCGCGGCGCCAGCAGACCCTGGTCCTCGAGGTAGCGGATCTTCGAGATCGAGATCTCGGGGAACTCGGACTTCAGCATCCCGCACACCGTCCCGATCGTGTGGGAGCGCTGCTTTGCCGGTGCTTCCGCCGCGCTCATCGCTGAAGGAAGGTCAGGCGGTACTTGCCGACCTGCACCTCGTCGCCGTCGTCGAGCTGCGCAGACTCGACCCGCTTGCGGTTCACGAACGTCCCGTTGAGGCTTCCCTGGTCCTCGATCAGGAAGGCGCCATCGCGCTCGACGACCACAGCGTGCTTGCGCGAGACCGTGACGTCGTCGAGGAAGATCCCGCAGTCCGGAGAACGCCCGATCGTCGTGCGCTTTCCCTCGGGGCGGAAGGTCTCCCCCGCGCGACCGCCGCCCGAGCGGACGACGAGCGCCGGACCGCTGACCCCGAGATCGTCGAGCGCGTCGGCGGCCGCGTCCTCGCCCTCGTCGGGCGTGAACGTCTGGGTCGTCTCGACGCCCCCTTCATCCTTGACGAGGAGGGCACCGCAGCGCGCGCAGTAGTTCGCCGCCTCCGGGTTCTGGAAGCCGCACTCCTGGCAGTAGAGATGGCTCATCCGGAAGCTACGCCGGGGGCGCGGCCTTCGCTGTCAGGATGTCGGTCAGGTGCTCGACGTCGACCTGGTCGAGGACGCTCTTCCCCTCCGTCTTCTGCAGGCGCGCGACGAGCTCGGCGCGCAGGATGTCGATCTTGCCGTGCAGGAGCCTGCGCTGGTACGAGATCTCGTTCTCCTGACGCGTGAGATCGTCGATCAACCGCTTCAGGTCGTCGTCGGCGAGGATGGCGAGATCGGGCAGAGGTTCCACGGAACGCCTTTCGTCGGGTCCACCCAGTAAAGCAAGCGGCGGCCTAAGGGTCAACCTCTACTTGAGGTTTTAGGCCGGGGCGACGGCTGCGTCGCTCTGCATGATGCTTTCGACCAGGGAGCGGAACTCCTGCTCGAGCGCCTTGGAATCGGCCTCGCGCGGGCCTTCCGCGTAGATGTGCAGGAGCGGCTCGTCGGGGTCGGGGAGCACCTGGGCCCAGCCTCGCTCGTCGAACACCTTGATTCCGTCCATCAGGTCGAGCTCGCGATCCTTCAACCGCTCCGTGAGAACCCGCATGACGAGGCCCTTCAACGCCCAGGGGCAGGGGAGCTGGCGGTGGACGAGCGTCGGCGCAGGGAGGTCGGCTACGAGCTCCGAAACCGGCCCGCGCACCGGGGCCAGGAGCTCGAGCAGCTTGCAGAGGCTCGCGATCGCGTCGTAGGCGGGGATGAACTCCGGGAAGACGTAGCCGCCGCCGACCGCGCCGGCGAAGATGACGCCGTCCTCGGAGGCGACCCTGGTGAGGTCGGCGAGCGAGGCCGGGGTGCGCACCACCTCGAGCCCGCTCCCCTCGAGCAGGCGGTCGACCTGGCTCGTGACGGTGACCGGAAACGCGAGCTTCCCCCGGCGGCCGTCCGAGCCGATCAGGCGCAGGAAGAGCAGGAGAGTCTGCTCAACCGGAATCTCTCGGCCGGCCTCGTCCACGAGGTAGAGCCGTTCGGCGGCGCGATCGAGGATCACGCCGAGATCGGCCCCGACGGCCGGGACGAGCCGTTTCGTCTGTCCGATCGACTCCCGCAGCACGGTCGCCCCGCCGTCGGCGCGGTCGCTGGCGAATCCGTGTGCGGTGACCGCCTCGACACCCAGCGGGCCGAGCAGGAGGGGCAGGACGAACGAAGCGGCGGAGTAACCGTAGTCGACGACGATCCGGAAGCCGCGCGAGCGGATCGCGCCCGCGTCGAGACCGGAGAGAAGATCCTGCGCGTAGGTGTCCCGCACGCGGGCCGGATAGCTGACCGCGCCGATGTCCCCGTAGCCGACGCGGCGCAGCTCCTGGCGGGTGAAGTTCTTCTCGATCTCCTTCTGGAGCCCGGAGCTCAGCGTGATTCCCGGCTGCTCGAAGAACCGGATCTGGACGACCTCGGGGTCCTGCTGGCTCGTGCCCACGTGCACCCCGGCGTCGTAGCCTTCGGTCTTCAGCAGGTGCCGCGCGACCGCCGCCGGGATCACGCGCAGGTCGGCGACATCGAGCCCGGCGGAGGTGAAGCCGGAGATCATCGCGCGTTTGATCATCCGGCAGGCTGCCGGCGATTCCCGGCTTGCGACCACGCGGGCGTCGCGCTTCAGCGCCGTGCCGAGCGCCGTCGCGAGCCGGACCGCGGTCTCCGGCGTCAGGTCGACGTTGACGAGCCCCGCGACTCCGTCCTTGCCGAAGAGCCGCGGCGAGGCGCGCGACTCCCAGATCAGGCTCTCGTGGATCTGGGCGCCGGACTCGACCTCCTTGTACGGATAGATCCGAACGCCGGGCATGATCACGCTCTGGGAGCCGACGGTGACCTCGTCCCCGATCGCGACGCCCTCGTGGATTCGGACGTGCGCGCGGATGTCGCAGGAGCGGCCGACGATCGCCCCCTCGATCAGCGAGCTGCGCCCGATGTGGGTCGAGGCGTCGATCACCGAACGTTCGGTGCGGGTGCGCTCGCGCAGCGTGACGCTGTTCGAGAGGACGGTGTGGGGGCCGATCGTCGCCCCTCCCGCGAGCCTGCAGTAGTTGCCGACGTAGGCCGGGCCCTCGATCTGCTCCAGGTCGTCGACCTCGACCCCCTCCCCCAGCCACACGTTGCCGCGAATGCGGATTCCCGGAATGTTCAGCCGGACGTGCTCGTCGAGTGCGTCGAAGTTGGCCTGGCGGTATTGATCGAGGTCGCCGATGTCCTGCCAGTAGCCGTCCATCACGTAGCCGTAGATCGGGCGGCCCATCTCGAGCAGGAGCGGGAAGAGCTCCTTGGAGAAGTCGTAGGGGCGGTCGGTCGGGATGTGGCGGAGCGCCTCCGGCTCCAGCACGTAGATGCCCGTGTTGATCGTGTCGGAGAAGACCTGGCTCCAGGACGGCTTCTCGAGGAAGCGCTCGACCCGTCCTTCGTCGTCGGTGACGACGATCCCGAACTCGAGCGGGTTCTCTACCGCCTTCAGACCGATCGTGACGGCCGCCCCGCGCTCCTTGTGGAACGCGACGAGAGCGCTCAGGTCGAGGTCGCAGAGCGCGTCGCCCGAGATGACGAGGAACGTCTCGTCGAGCTGACTCGCGGCGAGGCGAACCGAGCCCGCGGTGCCGAGCGGCGACTCCTCCACCGAGTACCCGATCTCCAGCCCGAGGCTCTCGCCGTCGCCGAAATAGCCGCGGATCGCCTGTGGGAGGAAGGCCACGGTGACGATCACCTCGGTGAGGTCGTGCTCCCGCAGGAGCTCGAGGATGTGCTCCATGCACGGCTTGCCGACGATCGGGACCATCGGCTTCGGCTGGTTCGAGGTCAGCGGGCGGAGGCGCGTCCCCTCCCCGCCGGCCATGACGACGGCCTTCATCGGTGGAGCTCTCCCCGAACGGACGCGACGTAAAGCACGCCGGCGGCGGTGGCGAGGCCGAGGCCCGTCCAGAAGATCCAGTACGGCCAGGGCGTGTGGCGATGCGTCACGAGCAGGCAGCCGACGCCGAGGTAGAGGATCCACGTCCCGGCCTTGCCGAGGGCGTTGACCGAGAGGTCGATTCCGCGCGGCGCCAGCACGCGGTATCCGAGCATCAGCGCAAGGTCGCGTCCGACGATCACCACGAGGCCCGCCCACGGCATGTGGTCGGCGAGGAAGAGGAGGACGACGGCGGCGTCGATCATCAGGCGGTCGGCGAGCGGGTCGGCGACCTTCCCGAACTGCGACTCGACGCGCCACCGCCGGGCGAGGAAGCCGTCCACCTGGTCGGTGATCCCGGCGATCAGGAAGACAACCCCGGCGCGGAAGCTGTGCCCGTTGTCGGCGTCGATCATCAGCAAGACGAAGAGCGGTATCAGGACGAGCCGCCCGATCGTGAGCGCGTTCGGGAGCCGCTGGAGGGGGGTGGGAACGGCGCGGGCGACCATGCCTGAAAGGATACGTCGGTGGCGGAGACCTTCTTTCTGCCCGGCTTCGTCGACGCGCACTGCCATGCCTTCCAGCGCGCTCTGCGCGGGCGGAGCGGCGGGGGCGACTTCTGGGCCTGGCGCGAGCTCATGCTCGCGGAGGCGGAGCGGCAGACCGCGGAGTCGGTGCGCCGCGAGTACGCCGAGGTCTACCGGGAGCTCCGTGCGGCCGGCTACACCGCGGTCGGTGAGTTCCACTACCTCGGGCTCGAGGAGGCGTTCGCCGCGGTCGAGGCGGCGGAGGAGGCGGGAATCCGGCTCGTCGTCCTGCTCGCTGCGTACGCGCGCGGCGGGCTCGAGCGATTCCGGCAGGGCTCGGCGTCGGAGTACGTCGGTCAGCTCGAGCAGCTACGGGAACGCGGAATCGCAGTCGGGGTCGCCCCCCATTCCGTCCGTGCGTGCCCGTCGGACTGGCTCGAGGAGCTGGGCCGGTACGCCGCCGCCGAGCGGCTGCCGCTGCACGTCCACGCCGACGAGCAGCCGCGGGAGATCGAGGAGTGCCTCGCCGAGCACGGCGTCCGGCCGATCGAGCTGCTCGAGCGGACCGGCTGCCTCGGCGAGCGGACGACGGTCGTGCACGCCACGCACGCGAACGGCCGCGAGCTCGACCTCCTGGCCCGGGCCGGCGCGCGGATCTGCGCGTGTCCGACCACCGAAGCCGATCTCGGGGACGGTTTCCTTCCCGTCGAGCCCGTCTGTACACGCCGGATCGGGCTCTGCATCGGCTCCGACTCGAACGTCCGCATCGACCCGCTCGAGGAGCTGCGCGTGCTCGAGGGGACCGCCAGGCGCCAGACCGGACGCCGAAACGTGATCCCCGCCGAGACGCTGCTCTGCTTCGGCGCCGACGAGGGCGCGGGCGCACTCGGGCTCGAGACCTGGGACGACGTCGAGGTCGATCTCGGGCACCCGTCCCTGCGCGGCGTCGAGGACATCTTCGAAGGTCTGGTCGCGGGCTGCGGCGCCGACGTGCTCCGCTAGCGGGGGGCGAGCTGCGACGTCCAGTACGCGGTGCGCCAGAGGTACGCCCGCTCCGCGGCGGCACCGTGGAGGCCGTAGGCGCCCTCGTAGCTCTCGTAGCGCCCACCGTGACCGGCGGGCTCGACCTGCGTCCCCTCGCTCCATTCGTTGTAGCTCGTGATCGTGACGAGGTTGGCCCCGGCCCGCAGCGCGGCGCGCCACATCGAGTCGTAGGTCGCACCCTGACGGCGTGGCTTGACGCGACGGTCACCGGTGGCCTCCGACGCCTCATAGCCCGGCCCCACCGAAGGCGCGCAGAGGATCCCGATCGCGTGAGCTTGCCTGCAGAGGCGGCCGAACTTGCTCCCGCCGTAGAGGAGGATGTCGTACGTGTAGAAGCCGGCGAACCCGCCCTGCGCCGCGAAGCCGACGTGATTCGTCTGCGCGAGGACGCGAAGCCCGCTGAGTCCGAGGTGGAGGCCGGCCCAGTCGGCGGCGGGCGTGTCCTCGGACGCGTACAGGTAGACGTCGTGGACGCCGAGGTCGCGCAGGTAGCCGAGGTCGAGCGCGACCGACGCGGCCGAACGTCCGCGGTACGGCTCGAGCTGGACGGCGAGCTCGAGGTCGTTGGCCCGAGCGGCCTTTGCGACCGCGCCGAGCCGTTTGTCCTCGGGCGAGCCCCTCCCCCACCATGAGCTGACGACCTCGTCGACGCCCGCGTCGCGGATGTCCCGCATCTGGGCTTCCAGCACGCGCGGATCGCTGCTCGAGTACGCCCCGCGTGCGGGGAAGAACCTGGACGCGAGGTCGAACGGCGGCGCGTGCTCGCGCTGCTGCCAGTGCTGGAAGGCGCCGTCGTGCCCCGGATTGCCGTACCAGGGGTAGTAGAAGATCGCGCTGCGGGGCGCCGCGTGGGCGGTCGCGGGCAGGGCGAGCGCGAGGAGGACGAGAAGGAAGAGGCACCGCATCGACGAGTGAGCTTTCCATACCGGCCGGGTCGGCCCTGCATTCAACGAGTCGAGTCGGGGCGCCCGGATTTGAACCGGGGACCTCTTGTCCCCCAGACAAGCGCGCTAACCAGGCTGCGCCACGCCCCGCGACGCGGCCAACTCTAGCTAGGTTCCGAGCCGCCGGTACAGCCGGTCGATCAGCTCCGGCATCGCCTCGAGGCGCTCCGTGATCACGCGCAGCCGGTACTCGCTGAAGTGCTCCGGCTCGACTCCGAGCGCGTCGGCGAGCGTCTGGACGACGTCGTTCGACGGGACGGGCCGGTTCCCGTGGACGAGGTGGTTCAGGTACCCGGCCGAGAGCTTCGTCTTGTCGGCGAGCGACCGGTAGGTCACCCCGGTCTCGCCCATCAGGTGTTCCACGGTCGGACCGAAGGGTTCTTCGCTGAATCGCCGCCGCCGCGCCATCAGAGCGTCTCCGCCAGCTTGCCCTTCAGCTCCAGGATCGGAACCCGCTCCTCGTCGCCCGTCGCGCGAGAGCGCAGGTCGACAGCGCCGTCGTCGATCGTCTTCTTGCCGACGGTGATGCGCGCCGGACACCCGATCAGATCGGCGTCGGCGAACTTCTCGCCCGCGCGGAGGTCGCGGTCGTCGAGGAGGATGTCGTACCCGGCGGGCGCGAGCTCCTGCTCCACCGCCTCGGCGGCGCCGAGCACGCCCTCCCCTGAGGCCTGGAGCGCGATCACGTGGACGTCGAAGGGCGCCACGGCCTGCGGCCAGACGATCCCGTCCTCGTCGTGGCGCTGCTCGACGACGGCGGCCATCACGCGCCCAGGGCCGATCCCGTAGCTCCCCATCACGATCGGGCGCTCGACGCCGCTCTCGTCGAGGTAGGTGGCGCCGAGCGGCTCGGAGTAGCGCGTCCCGAGCTTGAAGATGTGCCCGACCTCGATCGCGGGCTCGATTGAGAGCTGGCCGCCGCACCTCGGGCAGGAGTCCCCCTCCCGCACCGCGCGAATGTCCGCGAAGCGGGCCTGGAAGTCGAGGTTCGGCTCGACGCCGCGCAGATGCCAGCCGTTTCGGTTCGCGCCGACGACGTACTGGCCCGGGCCGATCGCCTTGTCCGCGACGACCTCGACGTCGATCTCCACCGGGCCGATCGAGCCGCCGTCGGCGCCGAAGACCTTCGTGATCTCCTCCGGCTGGGCCGGCCGGATGTTGCCGCGTAGCGCCGTTGCGAGCTTCAGCTCGTCCAACCGGTCGTCGCCGCGCACGAGCGCCAGCACGACCTGCTCGCCGGAGACGACCGGCATCGCCTTGAGCGTCGCGCGCGGATCGACCCCCAGCAGCTCGGCGACCGCCTCGATCGTCTTCGCGCCCGGCGTCTCGACGGGCTCGCGCTTCGGCAGCCGCTCGGGGAACCGGGCCGGATGGGGCACGCCGGTTGCGATGTCCGCGTCGGCCGCGTAGTCGCCGTTCTCGCAGGTGACGAGCTCGTTCTCGCCGGCCTCCGCGGGCGCAAGGAAGTCATGGCTGGAGCTCCCGCCCATCATCCCGACCTCCGCCTCCACCTCCTGGACGTCGAGCCCGCAGCGCTCGAAGATGCTCGCGTACGCTCGGCGGTGGTTCTCGTAGGCTTCGTCGAGCCCCGCGTCGTCGCGGTCGAGGCTGTAGGAGTCCTTCATCATGAACTCGCGGACGCGGATCAGCGCGCCGCGCGACCGCGGCTCGTCCCGCTCCTTGGTGGCGAAGTGGTACCAGACCTGCGGGAGCTGCTTGTACGACTGGATCTCGCGCGCGTGAAAGGTGAACGTCTCCTCGTGCGAGAACGGCAGCACGAACGGCCGCCCCGCGCGGTCCTCGAGCTTGAAGAGCTCGGGAATGTCGTAGCGCCCCGTCTGCTGCCAGAGCTCCGCGGGGGTCAGGGCCGGGCAGAGCATCTCCTGACCGCCGATCGCATCGATCTCCTCGCGGATGATCCGGACGATCCTCTGATGGACCCTCCACCCGAGCGGCAGGAAGGTCCAGACCCCGGAAGCGACCTGCCGGATGAAGCCTCCGCGCACGAGGAGCTTGTGGCTCGCGGCCTCCGCGTCGGCCGGCGCGGTCCGCAGCGTGGGGATGAAGAGCTGCCCGGCCCGCATGGGCTAGCAGGTTAGTCGAGCGGGATCAGCGAGGCCTCGGCCATCGCCAGCGCGGCGGGCTTGGCCATCTTGAGCCGCTTCGGTCGCTGCATGCCTGCTTCGATCCAGCGGTCGATCTCGTGGAAGAGCTCGTCGATCAGGATCTCGGAGGAGACCTTCTTCAGCACGCGACCGTGTGCGTAGACGAAGCCCGTGTCGCGGCCGCCGGCGATGCCGAAGTCGGCGTCGCCCGCCTCGCCCGGCCCGTTCACGGCGCACCCCAGGACGGCGACTTCGAAGTGCTGCGGATAATCGTGAAGGCGCGCCTCGACCTGCTCGGCGAGGGTCTGGACGCCGACGTTGTCCCGTCCGCAGCTCGGGCAGGCGATCATCACGGGGCCGCGCTCGCGGAGGCCGAGCGCCTTGAGGATCTCGAAGGCCGTCCGCACCTCCTCCACCGGGTCGGCCGTGAGCGAGACGCGGATCGTGTCGCCGATCCCGTCCGCGAGGAGTGCGCCCATCCCCACCGCCGACTTGATCGAGCCCGCAAACGGCGTCCCCGCCTCGGTCACGCCGAGGTGGAGCGGGTACGGCGCCTTCCCGGAGAGCATGCGATAGGCGCGGATCATCGTCGGTACGTGGCTCGACTTGACGGAGATCTTGAAGTCGTAGAAGCCGAGCGACTCGAGCAGCCGGACCTCCTCGAGCGCGGCCTCGACGAGCGCCTCGGCCTGGTCTCGCTGCGCAAGCTCGGCGAGGTGCTTCGGGAGCGATCCGGAGTTGGCGCCGATCCGCATCGGGATCGCGGCGGCCTGCGCAGCGTGGACGACCTGCGCGACCTTGTCCGGCCCGCCGATGTTGCCCGGATTGATGCGGACGGCCGCGACGCCCGCCTCGATCGCCTTCAGCGCGAGGCTCGCGTTGAAGTGGATGTCCGCGATCACGGGAAGCGGAGAGAGGCGGACGATCTTGTGCAGAGCCTCCGCGTCCTCCGTCTTCGGGACCGCGCAGCGCACCACCTCGCAGCCGGCCGAGGCGAGCGCCGCGATCTGGGCGGTCGTCGCTTCGACGTCGTGCGTCTTCGTCAGGGTCATCGACTGGACGACGACCGGTGAGCCGCCGCCGATCGCGACCCCTCCGACACGGATCTGGCGCTCGCTCGACATCGCTTTCGATTGTAGAGGGGCCGCCCCGGTCGGCCGGGGGCTCAGCCGCCCGAGAGGCGGCTGATGTCGTTCGAGAGGCCGATGAACATGAGGATCATGAACAGCGCGAAACCGACGGCGGAGACGCGCTCGTACGCCGCCCGTCCGACGGCGCGGCCCCGGATCTTCTCGATCACCGAGAATACGATGTGCCCGCCGTCGAGCGGCAGCAGCGGCAGCAGGTTCAGCAGCGCAAGGGAGAGGCTGATCAGCCCGAGCACCTGCAGGAAGAGCTCGAAGTTCAATCCGACAGCCTGGCTCGAGGTGTCGACGATCCCGACGGTGCTGGACACGTCTTTTCTCCCGGAGCCGGTGAAGAGGCGCGGCAGGAAGCCGGCGATCCCCTTCGTCGCGATCCAGTTGTCGTGGGCGCTTCGCCGAACGGCGCCGCCGATGCCGTACCGCTGCAGGAGCCAGGCCGGGCGGAAGCCGAGCGCCCAGTTGCCGCCGATCCTCTTCGTCCTGGCCGGCCGCAGGGCGACGACGCGGCCCTGGCGAAGGACGGTCACCTGCACACGTCGTCCGTTCGATCCGCGGATCCGCGACGAGACGGCGTCGAACGTAGGGGTCGGCTTACCGTTCACGCCCACGACCTCGTCGCCGGGCCGAAGCCCGATGTGGGCAGCCGGCGTCCCCGGCGAGACCGCCTTGACGACGCGAGTCGTGTCTCCCGGCGCCCCGATCGTGTACGCGATCACCGGAAGGAGCAGGGCGATCAGGATGTTCATCCCCGGGCCTGCGAAGATGACCACGATCCGCTTCCAGGTGCGCTGGCGCCAGTACGCGTCGGCGCCGAGACCGTCGCGGAGGTCGTTCACGCCGCGCCGGGCCGAGCGGCTGGCGCCCGGACTGAGCTCGGCCGCGTCCACCGCCGCCTCGAGCTCGGGAACCGCGACTCGCGCGCCCGCGAAGTCGCCGGCTTCGAGCAATCGTTTGACCGCGCCCACCGAGCGAACCAGCTCGGGCTGCTCGTGCAGCGCCGAGCCGAGATGCACGTCCAGGTCCGACGGGGCCGGACGGTGCATTCCCGGAATCTTCACGTAGCCGCCGAGCGGAATCGCGCCGATGCCGTACTCGATCCCGTTTCGCCGCACCTTCGCGAGCGCGGGGCCGAACCCGAGGTAGAACTTGCGCGGCCTCATGCCGAC
The DNA here is from genome assembly GCA_038253005.1 of Gaiellales bacterium. Lineage (GTDB taxonomy): Bacteria > Actinomycetota > Thermoleophilia > Gaiellales > Gaiellaceae > 3-1-20CM-4-69-9. Next base: position 10,442 of record JBBSHO010000022.1, on the reverse strand, counting down.
GGCGCGCGCGACGACGAAGTGTCCGGCCTCGTGAAGGAGGATCAGGATCGCGAGCCCGACGATGGCGATCGTGATGTTCATGCGGGCGCGAGGCTCCCCTCGGCCACGCGGCGCGCCGCAGAGTCAGCCTCGGTCAGGTCGTCCAGATCGCGAGCCGCGCTTCCGTCTGCGGCGGAGAGCGCCTCGTCCACGACCTCCGCGATTCCGAGGAACGGCAGCCGTCCGTCCAGGAACGCGGCCACAGCGACCTCGTTGGCCGCGTTGTAGGCGCACGGATAGACGCCGCCCCGCTCCCCGGCCTCGCGTGCAAGGCGCAGCAACGGGAACGTGTCCAGATCGGGCGCGTGGAACTCGAGTGTCAGCCCCGAGGCGAGGTCGAGCGCTGGCGCCGGGGTCTCTTCGCGCTCCGGGTAGGTCAGGGCGAACGAGATCGGCACGCGCATGTCCGGATGTCCGAGATGTGCGAGCGCGGCGCCGTCCCGGAAGCGAACGAGCGCGTGGACCACCGAGGTCGGGTGCACGACGACCTCGATCCTCTCGTACTCGAGACCGAAGAGGAAGTGCGCCTCGATCAGCTCGAGGCCCTTGTTCGCGAGCGTTGCGGAGTCGACGGTGATCTTCGGGCCCATGCTCCAGGTCGGATGCGCCAGCGCCTCCTCCGGCGTGACCTCCTCGAGCTCGTCTCGACTTCGCCCGCGGAACGGCCCGCCGGAGGCGGTCAGCACGAGTGATTCGACGGAGTCGCGGCTCCGGTTCTCGAGGCACTGGAACGCGGCCGAGTGCTCGCTGTCGACCGGGATCAGCAGCCCTCCCCCGCGCCGCTGCGCCTCGAGCGCGAGCCCGCCGGCCGCCACGAGGCTCTCCTTGTTCGCGAGCGCGAGGTCGACGCCGCGCTCCAGCGCCCAGATCGTGGACGGCAGCCCCGCGAAGCCGAGCACGGCGTTGAGGACGAGGTCTGGCTCGGCCCGCTCCAGGAGCTCCGTCAGGTCTCCGCCGGTTTGCGTGAGCGGCGCGAGCCCGTCGATCTGCTGCGAGCCGGAGGCCGCGGCGACGAGCTCGAGCTCCGGCCGCGCCTCGATCACCTCGAGCGCCTGACGGCCGATCGAACCCGTGGCGCCCAGCAGCGCGATTCGCTTCACACCGGAAAGTGTAGGGCCGCTCACGTCGCTCCGAAGGCGAGCAGGACGTAATAGGAGGCGATCGCCGCGAAGAGCAGGGAGTCGATCCGATCGAGCACGCCGCCGTGTCCGCCGAGCAGGCGTCCCGTGTCCTTGACCTGCATATCGCGCTTCAGCGCGGACTCGAACAGATCGCCGAGCGGCGCTGCAACCGCGATCGCCACGCCGAGCACGATCGACTGGCCGATCGAGATGTAGTGCTGCTTGTAGAGCGCGACGAAGGCGAGGAAGATCGTCGCAGCCGTCCCGCCGACGAAGCCTTCCCAGGTCTTGCTGGGCGAGATCCTCGGCGCAAGCTTGTGTCGGCCGAGCATCCGGCCCGCAAAGAACGCGACGGTGTCTCCTGCGAACACGGCCAGGAGGACGGCGAACGTCGCGAGACGGCCGTTGTCGGGGATCGCGCGCAGGAGCAGGACGTAACCGAGTCCGAGGCCGATCCAGCCGGCTCCGAGCACCGTGGTCGCGATCGTGACGGTGGCGGAGCCCCGAGTATCGGCCAGCCAGTGCAGCAGAAAGGCGAGCGCGAGCGTGACGAGGAACCCCGCGAGCATCCAGTCGAGGCCGCCGAGCCGGGCCCCGAGCAGCGCCGCGACCGCACCGGCGTACGCGGCGAGCACGAGAGGCCGGAGCGTTCGGATCACCAGCGCGTACTCGTGCAGCGCCAGCACGGCGGCGACGGCGGCGAGGCCGAAGATCCACCAGCCGCCGAGGTAGACGAGGCCGAGCACCGCCGGTAGCGCGACCAGGGCGACCACGATCCGGGAGACGAGCGGGGTCACCGTCCTCCGAACCGGCGTCTGCGGCTCGCGTAGTCCTCGAGCGCGGAACGCAGCTCCTCGGCGCCGAAGTCGGGCCAGAGAACGTCCACGAAGACGAGCTCGGCGTAGGCGAGCTGCCAGAGGAGGAAGTTCGAGATCCGCAGCTCGCCCGAGGTGCGGATCAGGAGGTCGGGATCGGGCATCTCCGGCTCGTACAGGTAGGAGCCGAGGACTTCCTCGTCCAACTCCTCGGGAGCGATCCCGGACTCGAGGGCTCGCCTCGCAGCGTCGACGAGCTCGGCGCGGCCGCCGTAGTCGAACGCGATCCAGAGCTGGAGCCGGCGGTTCGAAGCGGTCCCGTGCTCGAGCGCGGCCATCCGCTCGCGGAGCGCCTCGGGCGCGCGGTCGCGCCGGCCCAGGAACCGTGTGCGCACTCCCTGTCGCGCAAGCTCCGGCAGCTCGCGCTCGATCGTCTCCTCGAAGATCGCCATCAAGGACTCGACTTCGTCGGGGGGCCGCACCCAGTTCTCGGTCGAGAACGCGTAGACGGCCACCGACTCGACGCCGAGGTCGATCGCCGCCTCGACGGTGCGCCGCAGCGCCTTCGTTCCGGCGCGATGGCCGGCGGCGACGGGCAGCCCGCGACGCCTGGCCCAGCGGCCGTTCCCGTCCATGATGATCGCGACCGACCGCGCGACCTCGGGCACGTCGGGATCCGGCGCGGATCGAACCTGCCGCAGGGTTCGGATCTTCGTGAGGAGGCTCAAGAAGAGGAGGCCTCAGACCTCCATGATTTCCGCTTCCTTGTGGCTCAGAGCCTCGTCGATCTCCTTCGTGCGCTCGTCGGTCAGCCTCTGCACGCGCTCCTCCGCCCGGCGCTCCTCGTCGTCGCCGACGTCGCCGTTGTGGACGAGCTCCTTCAGGTGCTGCATGACGTCACGCCGCACGTTTCGCACCGCGACCCTCCCCTCCTCCGCGAGCTTGCGCACAACCTTGACGAGCTCCTTCCGGCGCTCCTCGTTCGGCTGCGGCATCGGCAGGCGCATGGTCTTCCCGTCGTTCGACGGCGTCAGGCCGAGGTCCGACTCGAGGATCGCCTTCTCGATCGCCTTGATCGAGCCCGGGTCGAAGGGCTGGACGGTCAGCATCCGAGGCTCGGGGACGTTGATCGTCGCGAGCTGCTTGAGCGGTGTCTGCTGGCCGTAGTAGTCGATCTGGACGCGGTCGAGCAGCGCCGCCGAGGCCCGTCCCGTGCGGACGGTGTTGAACTCGTTGCGCGCCGACTCGACGGACTTGTCCATGCGGGAGACGGCGTCGTTCAGGAGCTCGTCGACCGTGGCCATCAGCGTGCCTCCTCAGCGGGGGTGGAGATCAGCGTGCCGAGCCGCTCGCCGGCGACGACTCGGCGGATGTTGCCGTCTGCGAGCGCGAAGACGTGGATCGGAAGACCGTTGTCCATGCAGAGCGAGAGCGCGGTCGTGTCCATCACCTTGAGGCCGCGCTCGATCGCCTGGAGGTGCGTGAGCTCGGGGATGAACTCGGCGTTCGGGTCGAGTCGCGGGTCGCCGCCGTAGACGCCCTCGGCGCCGTGCTTGGCCATCAGGATCGCGTCGGCGGCGATCTCGAGCGCGCGCAGCGCCGCGGCCGTATCGGTGGTGAAGAACGGGTTGCCGGTTCCGGCGGCGAAGATCACGATCCGGCCTTTCTCGAGATGGCGGATCGAGCGGCGGCGGATGTACGGCTCGGCAACCTCCTTCACCTCGAGCGCCGAGAGGATGCGCGTGGTCGTGCCGCGGTCCTCGAGCGCGTCCTGCAGCGCAAGCGAGTTGAGCACGGTCGCGAGCATTCCCGCGTAGTCGGCGGTCGCCCGGTCCATCCCCTCGGCCGCGGCAGCCATGCCCCGATAGATGTTCCCGGCGCCGACGACGATCGCGATCTCCACGCCGGAGGTCGCCACGTCGACGATCTCCTCGGCGATCGCGTCGATCGTCGGGCGGTCCATCCCGTACTCGCGCTCCCCCATCAGCGCCTCGCCGGAGAGCTTCAGCAGGACGCGACGGAAGACCGGCGGCGACCCGCTCGGGGTCGCGACGGCCTTCTCACGTTGAACGGTCATGCTCAGCCTGACACGGCGAGGCGCTCGAACTCCAGCACCTCCGCGCCCTCGTCGGCGAGCGCCTGCCCGACTGTCTTGCCCGTGTCGTGGATCCACGGCTGCTCGGTGAGGACGCGGTCGGCGAAGAAGCGCTTGTCGATCATCCCCTCGACGATCTTCGCTCGCACCTCCTCGGGCTTCGACTGCACCTCGTCCGTGCTCGAGAGGATGTCGCGCTCGCTGGCGACGACGTCCGCGGGCACGTCCTCACGCCCGATCCACTGCGGTGACGACGCGGCGATGTGCATCGCGACCTTGCGCGCGAGCTCTTTCGAGCCGCCACGGAGCTGGACGAGCACGCCGAGCTTGTTCGCCGGCGGGTGCGCGTAGCCTTCGATCTGCGCGCCGTCGACCGTCTCGAACCTGGCCGCACCGACGACGACGATGTTCTCGCCGAGCTTTCCCGAGAGTTGGAGCCGCTGCTCGTCGAGTCCCTGCTCCGCGCCCGGGCCGTCGGACTCGACACTCTCGAGCACCTTCTTCGCGTACTGGAAGAACTCGTCGTTGTTCGAGACGGGCTCCGTCTCGCAGCCCACTGCGACGATCGTGCCGCGGCTGCCGTCGTCGGCGATCCGATAGCCGACCTTGCCTTCGCTCGTCGCTCGATCAGCTCGCCTGGCCGCGCTCGCCAGCCCGCGCTCGCGGAGCACGCGCTTCGCGGCCTCGAGGTCGCCGTTCGTCTCCTGCAGCGCGCGCTTGCACTGCATCATCGGCGCGCCGGTCAGGTCTCGGAGCTCCTTGACGAGCGCGGCGCCGATCGCCGTCATTCGGACGACACCTCCTGCTCCTCGGGGGCCGGAGGGCCGGCGACGGGCTCCTCTCCGGGGCTCACCTGCTCGTAGTCGCCTTCCGGCGTCGTCGGCGTGTCTCCGTTCTGCTCCACGGCGGGCGCCGGCCGCCGCTGGAGCTCGGCTTCCGTGACGCGGGCCTTCCCGGCCTCGATCCCGTCCGCGATCGCGCGTACGATCAGATCGCAGGCGCGGATGGCGTCGTCGTTGCCGGGAATGACGTAGTCGGCCTCGTCGGGATCGCAGTTCGTGTCCACGAGCGCGACCACCGGAAGGTTCAGCCGCTGCGCCTCGCGGACGGCGAGCTGCTCCTTGCGCAGGTCGACGATGAAGACGGCGTCGGGCTGGCGACGCATCTCGGCGACGCCGCCCAGGTTCTCCTCGAGCTTCTCGAGCTCGCCGCCCATCGCGATCCGCTCCTTGGCGGGCAGGAGGTCGAGCTGGCCCTCCTCCTTCAGGCGGCGCAGCTCGTGCAGCCGGTCGATCCGGTCCGAGATCGTGCGCCAGTTCGTCAACAGGCCGCCGAGCCAGCGGTGGCTGACGAAGGGCATCCCGACCCGCTTGGCCTGCTCCTCGACGGCGCCCTGACTTTGCTTCTTCGTGCCGACGAAGAGCATCGTGCCTCCGCGCGCCGCGAGACTGCGGGCGAACTCGTAGGCCTCCTCGAGCAGCTCGGCGGTCTGCTGGAGGTCGATGATGTAGATCCCGCCCCGCTCGGTGAAGATGAACCTGCGCATCTTCGGATTCCAGCGGCGCGTCTGGTGGCCGAAGTGGACTCCGGCTTCGAGCAACTCACGCATGGAGACGACGGGCATAGTCCTCGTGGCCCCTTTCTGGTTTGGTGGCGATCTACTTCCAGCGGGGAACGAGTGGAACCGGCGTCCGTCGAACGCCGGCACCGCCACCCTTCGATCCGCGGGGTCGGGTGCGGAAAACCGCCGCATTCTAGCTGACGCGCTGCGGCCGAGCGCCTATCCTGAGCGGAATGGCGGCGGGCGAAACCCAGCCGGGGTCGCTGGGCCGGCTCGCCGACGAGATCCGCGAGTCGGCCTGGGAGCTGGCGCTCGAGGTGATCGAGGAGGGTTTGCGGGACGAGCAGATTCCCTCGCTCGAGCGGCTCGAGCGAGGCGGGCAGCTCGGAGACATGTCGACGTTCATCGTCGAGCTGGCTCGCGAGCTCGCCGATCCACAGCCCGGACGCGTTCGCCGCGGCGGGCCGCTTGCGGCGCGCGTGCGCGACCACGCGCGTGTCCGTGAGGAGCTCGGGTTCGCGCCGCGGGAGATCGTCACCGAGTTCCTGCTCCTCCGCCGCGTGCTCTGGCGCTATGTCTCGCGTCGGACGGCGACGCTCGAGACCGGCGACGTGCTCGTGCTCGAGCGGCGGTTGAACGACACGATCGACCGGCTCGTGACCGAGTGCGTGGTCGCCTACTTCGACCGGGCGACGCTCGAGCTCGCGGACCAGGCCCGTCGCGATCCGCTGACCCGGCTCCTGAACCATCAGGCGTTCTCGGACCTGATGGAGCTCGAGCTGGAGCGCGCCGCGCGCTACGCACAGGGGCTCACGCTCGTCTTTCTCGACGTCGACCGGTTCAAGCAGGTGAACGACACTCGGGGCCACCCCGAGGGCGACCGTGTCCTCCGGGAGGTAGCGAAGCTGATCGAGCATGGGTTGCGCGGCTCGGACCTGGCGGGCCGGATGGGCGGCGACGAGTTCGCGATCGTCCTGATCCAGTCGGACCAGGACGCGGCCCCGCTCTTCCTCGAGCGACTTCGCGCGGCGATCCGCGAGAGCGACCTCCCCCCGGACTTCGAGTTCAGCGCCGGCTCAGCCCACTATCCCTCGGAGGCCGCGACCGCCGAGGATCTCTTCCGCCTCGCCGACTCGCGTCTCTACGAGGCGAAGCGCGGTTAGCGGGTCTGGCGGCGGGCCGCCTCGAGCGCCTCGGCCAGGTCGGAAGGCAACGGCGAGGACGTCTCCACCCGCTCGCTCGTGAACGGATGCGGAAACGCGAGCCGGGCCGCGTGGAGGAACTGCCGCGCGAGGCCGAGCTCCCTGGGGCGGCCGTAGACCGGGTCTCCCGCCACCGGAAGGTCGATCGCGCCGAGGTGGACCCGGATCTGGTGCGTCCGGCCGGTCTCGAGCTGGACCCCGAGGAGGGCGTGGCGGTCGAGCAGCTCTCGCACCTCGAAGCGCGTGACGGCCTCCCGCGGCGAGTCGGTGTCCAGCGAACGGCGCATCGGATCCCGCCGATCGCGGCCGATCGGCGCCTCGATCCGTCCACTGCGCGAGCGTGGCCGGCCGACGACGAGCGCCAGGTAGCCACGCTCGAGGCCGTGCCGGCGGACGAGGTTCTGGAGGCGGCGATGCGAGTCCTCCGAGCGCGCGACGACCATCAGCCCGGAGGTCTCGCGGTCGAGCCGATGGACGATCCCCGGCCGGTCGGGGTCGCCGCCCGCCGCAGCGTGGTCGAGCAGGCCGTGGACGAGCGTTCCGCCCGCATGCCCGGGCGCCGGGTGGACGACGAGGCCGGCAGGTTTGTCGACCACGAGCAGATGCTCGTCCTCGTAGGCGATCCGGAGGTCCATCGGCTCGGGCTCGAGCTCCGCGCTCGGCTCCATCGGCGCCTCGAACTCGACGGTCTCGCCGCCGGCGAGCCGGTGGCTCTTTCCCAGCGCGGCCCCCTCGACGAGCACTGCGCCGTTGGTCAGCAGGCGCTCCGCGGCGCCGCGGGAGGCGATCTCCGGCAGCCCGGCGAGGAAGCGGTCGAGACGCTCCCCCGCGGCCGACTCAGGAACGCGTCGCTTCACTCACGCGGCGCGGCCCGGACTTGTCCCGGTCCGACGCGACCAGCGCGAGCAGGAGGATCGCGACGCCGACGACGATGAAGCTGTCGGCGAGGTTGAACGCCGGCCAGAAACGGAGGTCGAGGAAATCGGTCACGTGCCCGAGCCGCACGCGATCGACGAGATTCGAGACGCTGCCGCCGATCACGAGCCCGAGCGCGACGGGCAGGACCGGATGCCGGGCGCCCGAGCGTGCGAAGAAGTAGAGCATCCAGAGGACCGCGATCCCGGTCAGGAGAATCACGAGCGAGGTCGCGCTCGCGAAGAACCCGAACGCGATCCCGGAGTTCTGGACATGGTGGATCGAGAGCGGGCCCGCCACGTGCACGTCGTCGTTCAGGCCGAGGCGGCTCGTCACGACCGCCTTGGTGAGCTGGTCGGCCGCGAGCGCAGCGAGCGCGATGGCGCCGAGGCTGAGCCACTGGGGCCAGCTCGCGCCGAGCTGCCGCTCCGCGACGGAGATCGGCGTCAGCCCGTCGGTCGCGGAGCCGACCCGGACGTCGTAGCGCGGAGCGGGCTCGCTCACCGCTCCCGCTCGCGCTGGCAGTCGATGCAGAGCGTCGCCCAGGGACGCGCCTCGAGGCGCTCCTCGGGGATCTGCCTCCCGCAGCTCTGGCACGTGCCGTACGTGCCGTCCTCGATCCGCTTCAGCGCGGCGTCGATGTCGGAGAGGACGTGCGCCGAGTTCTCCTCGAGCGTGTCGTCGAGCTCGCGGTCGAAGGTGACGGTGGCGACGTCCGCGGGATGGTTGTCGACGGCTGCGTCCTCCCCGCTCTCGTCGGTCATCGTCCCCGGGTTCTCGTCGTGGAGGTTCTCGATCGCAGCGACGACGCGCTCACGCTCCTCGAGCAGGGCCTCGCGGAACCGGTCGGTGTCGATCGTGCTCACTGGCCCTTCCTCCCACACGCCTCGCCATGACGGCCGACGACCTCTGGACGCGCGGCGCCCGGCGAGACGCGCAGCCGCGGGCGCGTCGAAGCCTCATCCATGGATCCAGTCTACTCAGGCGGCCTCCGCCTCGGCCGCAGCCTGCGGCTCCTCTACGATCGCGAGCGCAGAGCGCAGCACGGACTGCATCCGCCGGACCTCGCCCAAAAGCCGATCGTGGTCCGCGCGAGCCCGCCGCGTGATCGAGCGAGCCTCCGAGCGCGCCTCCTCGAGCACCAGGTCAGCCTCCTTGCGGGCCTGCTCCTTCAGCGTGCCGGCCGCCTTCTCCGCCGAGACGAGCGTCGTGCGCAGGAGCGCCTCCAGCTCGCGGTAGCGGACGAGGTCGGACTCGAGCTGCTCGATCTTGTCGGCGAGGTCGGCGCGCTCGCGCCAGACGTCCTCGAAGCTCGAGGCGATCTCGTCCAGGAGGTCGTCCACGGGCGCCCTGCGATAGCCGAACAGGCCGCGGGTCGGATGGACATGTCTGATCTCTACAGGTGCGAGAGCCATGGTCTCCCCTTTCAGTGCAGGTACGAGAGCAAGGTGTGGAGGACGCGGTCGAGGATGCCGAGCGCGACGATGCCGACGATCGGGGACAAGTTGAGCGGGCCGAGCGTCGGCAGGATTCGTCGCCAGATCCGCAGGTACGGGTCGCAGACGTCGTAGAGAAACCGCTGGACGCGGTTCAGCGCGGGCGAGTACGGGAGCCGCACCCACGACGTGATGATGTACGCCAGGATCAACAGCGTGTAGACCGTGATGAAGACGTCGACGAAGCTCTCGACGCGATCGACCACGTCGAAGAGCAGGCCGACGAAGGCGCTGCTGCCCATGGGATCGAGATTCGGCTTCCGGAGCCGAAGTCCTCGCGATCAGGCCTGGTTGAAGAAGCCGCCGCGGTCGAGCAGACGCGCGCGCTCCTCGGCCGAGACCTCGACGTTCCGCGGCGTGAGGAGGAAGACCTTGTCGGCGACGCGCTGCATTCCCCCGTCGAGCGCGTAGGTGAGTCCGCTGGCGAAGTCGATCAGCCGCTTCGAGAGGTCCTGGTCGGAGCTCTGCAGGTTGAGGATCACCGGCGTCGAGTCCTTGAACTTGTCGGCGATCTGCTGCGCGTCGTTGAAGCTGCGCGGGATGACGAGGTGGACGCGCACCGACGCGGGACTCGGCAGCGCCTCGACCGCGCGTGGGCGCGGCCGGATGACGGCGGTGCGCTCGTTGCCGGGCTCAGGATCGGTCCAGTCGTCGAACTCGCGCTCGCGGCGGCGCGGGGCGAGCCGGCGGACGTTGGGACGCTCGCTGTAGCTTCGCTCGAGCTCGTCGTGGGTGACGTAGCCGTCCTCGTCCCAGTCGTCCTCCTCGGCGATGCCGAAGTAGACGAGGGTCTTGTTCCAGACGTCGGCGAAGCCCATCGGGGCCGAATCTTAGTCCCGGTACAGGACTGAGCCGACGCGCACGTACGTCGCTCCCTCCTCGGCGGCGATGCGGTAGTCCTGGCTCGTGCCCATCGAGAGCTCCTCCAGACCGTGCTCCGTGGCAAGCTCGCGCAGCCGCCGGAAGTACGGGCGCGACGCCTCGGCGTCCTCGGCCGGCGGAGGCATCGTCATCAGGCCGCGTGCCTCGGGATACAGCTCGAGGAGGCGCGGAAGGCCTTCGAGAGGCGCCCCCGACTTGCTCGCTTCGCCCGAGAGGTCGACCTCCACCAGCGCGGGGACGCTGAGCTTGCGCGCCGCCGACTCGGAGTCCAGCGAATGAACGAGCTCGCAGATCCGGCTGACGGCCTTCGCCTTGT
>JBBSHO010000021.1:0-25001 GCA_038253005.1 Gaiellales bacterium | reverse complement strand
CTGGGATCGCGGGACCAAAACCCGCTGCCTTACCACTTGGCTACGCCCCAGAGCGAGGCGAATCGTATCTCGCCGGAAGGAGGGGGCTCGTGGGGGAACCATGGGTTCCTCCACGTTGAAAACCCGCTGCCTTACCACTTGGCTACGCCCCAGAGCGAGGCGAATCGTATCTCGCCGGAAGGAGGGGGTTCTTCGAATCGGGGTCGCAATCTAGCGGCGGTCGGTGAAGAGGATCACGAGCGCGATCGCGGCCAGGATCCCGACCGCGACCAGCGCCAGGGTTCCGATCACGATCACGAGGATCGGGACGAGGGCGACGAGCGCCTGCGACGCGGCGGCGATCCAGGCGACCTGGCGCGTCCCGTCCGAGCTGGCCGTCCGTCCGACGAACAGGTAGAGGACGATCACGGCGGCCGCGACGAAGAGGGCCGGCCAGCGCGGGACCGCGTGGAAGACGACCAGGACGCCCTCGATCACGGCGATCCAGAACGCGATCCGCAGGCGCCGCGCGCGGAGCCAGCGGCCCATCCGTGTACTCCCCGCCTCGATCATCCGGGGCTCGCCGACCTCGCGGGAGCCGAACATCGGTCAAACGTACCACGCTGGCGCCGTCAGCCAGGTTCGCCCGCACGGCCGCAGAGCGCGCTCGGCGGCGCGCGCGACGCGGCCGTGCAGGAACAGGCCGTAGACCGTTGGGCCGGCGCCGGTGACGTCGGCGCGGAAGGCCCCGAGCGCGCGCAGCTCATCGGCCAGCGGCGAGGAGGCGAGGTCATTCGGCGGCAGCGCCGCCAAGTCACGCGGACGGCGGACGGCGTCGAGGGCCTCGATCAGCGCGGCCCTTCGGCCCGGGTAGCCGTCGGCGCCCGAGCGGGCGTCGAACTCGTCGTAGACGTCAGCCGTGGAGAGCTTCTGGGCAGCGTGCGGGAGGAGGAGCAGGATCCAGTAGTCCTGCGGGAGGTCGAGCGGCGTCAGCTCCGTGCCGTCGCCGCCACCGAGCTGCGGGCCCTCGGCGAGGAGATACGGGACATCCGCGCCGAGCCGCGCTGCGATCCGAGAGAGAACCTCGGCGGGAAGGGGCTCGTCGATCAGCCCGTTCGCGAGCCTGAGCGCCGCCGCCGCGTCCGCGCTTCCGCCGCCGAGCCCCGCAGCGACCGGGATCCGCTTGTCGATCGTCACGGCGAAGCCCGGCGGGACTCCGGTAGCCACGCCGAGCTCCGTGAGCGCGCGGGCGACCAGCGTGTCCTCGCCATAGCCGGTGACGCGAAGCTCCGGTGCGCGCTCGATCGTCACCCGGTCGGCGAGCGCAATGCGCTGATACACGGTCAGGAGTTCGTGCTTGCCGTCTGGCCGGCGGGGGCCGACGACGAGCGCGAGGTTGATCTTGGCCGCCGCGGAGCCGCGGCTCACGGCAGCGCCTCGGCGAGCGCGACGAACTCCGGCGGCGCGAGCTCCTCGGCGCGCGCGGCGCCGCGTCGGCCGATCCGGTCGAGCGCTGCGACGGCGTCAGTGCGGGAAGCGAGACCGGCGAGGTGGAGCGAGTTCGGAAGGGTCTTACGGCGGTGGGCGAAGGCTGCCTCGACGACGGACTTCACGCGCGGGTAGCCCCGCGGCAGCTCCGTCCTCCTGAACGAGACGAGGGCCGAGTCGACGTGCGGCTGCGGCCGGAAGACGGTGCGCGAGACCGGGTGGAAGCCGGTCGAGCGAGCCGCGAGCTGGACGAGCACGGAGACCGCGCCGTACGCCTTCGTCGAGGGCGCGGCGAAGAGCCGGTCGGCGACCTCCCGCTGCACCATCACGCACCAGAGCTCGATCCGCGGGAGACCGTCCAGGCTCTCCATGAGGAGCGGCGTCGCGACGTTGTAGGGCAGATTGGCGATCAGCTTCGTGGCGGCGGGCGCGCCGGCGGCGAGATCGACCCGGAGCGCGTCGCCGAATCTGAGGTCGACGTTCGGCCTTCCCGCGAGCCGCTCACGGAGCTTCGGCTCGAGGCCGCGGTCGAGCTCGACGGCGTGGACGCGTGCGACTCGGTCGGCGAGGTACACCGTCAGGACGCCGTGCCCGGGCCCGATCTCGAGCACCACATCGGTTGGCTCGAGCTCGGCGAGCCGGCCGATCACGCGGAGGATGTTGCCGTCGATGAGGAAGTGCTGGCCGAGCTCCTTCTTGGCTGAGGCGCTCACGGGAGCGAAAAGGCGGTCGTCGCGTTGGCCTCGATCCGGGCCTCCAGCTCCTGGGGCTCCTCCCCGCGCGCCTCGGCGAGCGCAGCCAGCGTATGGACGATGTGCGCCGGCTCGTTCCGGCGTCCTCGGACCGGCTGGGGCGAGAGATAGGGACAGTCTGTCTCCGCCAGGATCCGATCGGCGGGAACGGCGGCCGCAGCCTCGCGCAGATCGTCGGCCTTGGGATAGGTCGCGTTGCCCGCGAAGGAGACGTAGTAGCCGCGCTCGAGCGCGAGGGGCAGGAGCTCCGGCGACGAGAAGCAGTGGAGGACGACGACCCCGTCGAAGCCTGCGAGCTCTCCGGCGGTCTCGGTCTCGGCGGCGCGCGTGTGGATCACCACCGGCTTGCGGAGCTCGGCGGCGAGCTCGAGGTGACCGGCGAATAGTTCTCGTTGGGCGTCGTGGGGAGCGTAGTCGCGGAAGTAGTCGAGCCCCGTCTCCCCCACGGCGACGGCGCGCGGGTGCGCGAGCAGCTCGCGCAGCTCGTCGAGGCTCTCCCCCTCGGCGGCCTGGTGCGGGTGAATGCCAAGCGCGGCGAAGACGCCCTCCTCTCGCTCGGCGTCGACAAGCGCCGCGCGGCAGGAAGCACGGCCCGACCCGATCGTGACGATGCGGGTGACGCCGGCGGCGCGGGCACGGGCGACGAGCTCGGCGGGCGGGTCCTCACACGCGTCGAGATGCGCGTGCGTGTCGATCATTCGGAAGGCTTCATGCGCTCGAGCTCCGAGGAGACGACCTCGTCCGGATCGAGCTTGCGGAAGAGCGGCTGCGGCTCGGCGAGCCTCTGGCCCGGTGCGAGCTCGCTCGGGGCCCAGCGGCCCACCCAGCGCTCGTAATCGCCCGTCAGGATCTCGTGCGTCGAGCCGTCCTCCTCCGTCACCTCTCGGAACTCGAGCGGGCCGGCGAGCCAGCCCTCGTGGCCGAGCAGCTCGTGCAGCCGCTGGCAGGTAAAGGGGAGGACCGGCGTCAGCAGCACCTTCAGGTTGTCGACGATGCGGAGCGCGACGTAGAGGATCGTGGCCGCGCGCTCACGATCCTCCTTGATCGCCGCCCAGGGCGCCTCGCGGTCGACGTACTGGTTGCCGACCGTCGAGAGGCGCATCGCCTCGGCGAGGGCGGCGCGGAATCGGGACTGCTCGATCAGCGCGCCGACGGTCTCGAACCCGGTCTCGATCTTCGCGAGCGCGGCCCTGTCGCCATCGGTCAGCTCGCCCGGCTCGGGGACCGCGCCGAAGTTCCGCTGCGCGCTCGTGAGCGTCCGGTTGACGAGATTGCCCCAGTTCGCGAGCAGCTCGTCGTTGTTCCGGCGGACGAACTCGGCCCACGTGAAGTCGGTGTCCTGGGTCTCCGGGCCGCCGGCGGCGAGGAAGTACCGGAGCGGGTCGGGGTCGTAGCGCTCGAGGAAGTCACGGACGTAGACGGCGATCCCGCGGCTCGTCGAGAACTGCTTGCCCTCCATGGTCAGGAACTCGCTCGCGACGACGTCGCTCGGGAGCTGGAGCGCGCCGCGGTTGGCGCCGAGCTCGCCTCCCTCGCCGTAGCCGAGCAGCATGCTCGGCCAGATGACGGTATGGAAGACGATGTTGTCCTTGCCCATGAAGTAGGAGTGCTCGGCTTCCGGGTTCTGCCACCAGTCGCGCCAGGCGTCGGGCGTAGCTCGGGCCGCGGCCCACTCGACCGCCGCCGAGAGGTAGCCGGTTACCGCGTCGAACCAGACGTAGATCCGCTTCGTCTCCTCTGGGTACCCCTCGACCGGGACCGGGACGCCCCAGTCGATATCGCGCGTCATCGCGCGCGGCTTCAGGTCGTCCACGAGCGCGAGCGAGAAGTTGCGGACGTTCGTGCGCCAGCCGGTCTTCGCCTCGATCCACGGCCGGAGCCGGTCCGCGAACGCCGGCAGGTCGAGAAATAGGTGCGTCGTCTCCTCGAAGACCGGGGTCGTCCCGTCGACGATCGAGCGCGGATCCCTCAGGTCGACGGGGTCGAGCTGGTTGCCGCAGTTGTCGCACTGGTCACCGCGGGCCTCGGTGAAGCCGCAGATCGGGCAGGTGCCCTCGATGTAGCGGTCCGGGAGCGTGTTCCCGGTCGACGCGGAGAACGCGCCGAGCGTCCGCTGCTCGATCAGGCAGCCGTGCTCGTGGAGCGTCCGGAAGAGATCGGTGGTGACGCGCGCGTGGTTCCGCGTCGTCGTGCGTGTGAAGCAGTCGTAGGTGATGCCAAGATCGCGCAGGTCTTCGCGCGTCGAGCGGTTGTAGCGGTCGGCGATCTCACGCGGCGAGACGCCTTCCCGGTCGGCGGTCACCATCACCGGCGTCCCGTGCTCGTCCGTTCCGCTCACCATCAGGACGTCGTTGCCCCGCAGGCGGTGGTAGCGGGCGAAGATGTCGGCCGGAACCGCGAACCCGCCGAAGTGGCCGAGGTGCCGCGGGCCGCTCGCGTACGGCCATGCGGGCGCCACGAGGATCTTCTTCGCTGTCTGCTCCGCCAAGGGTCGACTCCAGCTCGAGGACACTGCCGGGGACGGACATGATACGAGCCGGCGCCGCAGCCGCCGGCCTCCGCAGCCGGCGCACCAAGGTAAACGCGGCGACGGCGAGTACAGCGCCGACGAGTAGCAGCCACCGGATCGGGAAGCCCCTGCGAGCACCCGAGCGGTCGCTTCTCCGCGTCGATCCCACGATCGACGTCGCGGGGGACCGGCCGGGCCTCGTTCCGGCCCGGCGCGTCTCGCGCGAGCGGACCGGCGCGTCCTGAATCCGCTCGGCGGAGGAGGAACGGAGGCGCGTGGTCCGAGCGGGCTGCAGGGGCGGGGCCTCCGCCGACTGCCTTTCCGTCTGCGCGTAGGCGCCTTCGACGAGCTGGACCAGCGACAGCACGGGCGCCGATGCGGCAGGTGTGCTCGCCCTCCGGACGGTCGTTTGCGTGACCGCCGTGACCGCCGTGACCGCCGGCGCGGCGTTCTGCTCGGTCGGAACCGGCGAGTCGACGACCGGGACTGTCACGTGCTGGGCCGGCGACTCGCTCGAGGCGGCGGGGCCAGCGGCCTGAACGGCGGCGGCCGCGTCTCCTTCAGTCGCCGCACCTTGCGACGACGCGCTCGGAACAGGAGCCGCAACGGTGGCGGGCGTCTGGGCGGCCGCGACCTGCGCTGGCTCGGCGAGCGGCGCGGGCGCCTGCGCGGCGACCGCTACGGACTCGGTCGGAGTGGACGGCGCAGCGACCGGCACGCCAACCGTCGCCTCCACCTGGGTCACCGCGCTCTCGACGAGCTGCACCACCGAGCTCGACGCAGCGGCCGGCAACGCGGGTGCAGTCTCGATCGCGACGGTCGGCTGCTCGATCGGCGCGATCGCGGGCACGGACGCTTCCGGCGCGGGCGAGGACGGCGCCGGAACCGGCGCCAGCGTTGAAGGCGTCGGCGAATCCCCAAGAACGGACGCGGCCGCCGAGGCTTCCACGACCGACGCGGGCGGCGCCGCCGGAAGGGGGATCTGAGTCCCGACCGGTTCCGCAGGGGCGGGGAGGGCAGCGGCCGGCGCGCTCGAGGAGGGAGCGTCGTGGGCCGCGGGTACGGCGGCGGGGTCTGCGGGAGGCGCGGCAGGCGCGTCTGCCTGCGCAGTCGTGGAGCCGGCCGACGCATCCGCAGGCAGCGCGACGGCAGTCTGGACAGTGGCGGCGGACACCGGCTCCGCTCCCGCCGCGACCGGCGTCTCCGCGCCTGCAGGAGCAGCCGCCGACGTGTCCGGAAGCGCAGGCTCGGTAGACGCGGGCACGGCAGGCGCAGCGGAAACGACAGGCGCGGGCGGGGGAGCCGGAGTCGGAGCAGGCGGCGAAGGCGCCTCGCGCGTCGGGAGCAGCGTCAGCGGATCGACATAGCCCTGCTCGTTGTCCGTCAGCCGGACGCCGAGATGCACGTACGGCTCGGATACCTCGGGCTCGCCGCTCGGGCCGACGGCGCCGACCACGGCTCCCTCGGCCACGGGGGCTCCACGCGCGACGCTAATCGTTCCCAGGTGGACGAGGGTGACCGAGTAGCCGAAGGGCGTCGCGATCGTCACCGTGCTACCGCCGCCCGGGACGGATCCTGCGAAGGACACGACGCCCTCGGCCGGCGCCCGCACCGAGGCCCCGGACGGGGCGCCCACGTCCACGCCGCGGTGCTGACCCGCCGCGTAGGGAGTGCTTTGCGAGAACGTGAAAGACCGCAACACGGGGCCGTCGACGGGCCATGTCCACGCTGCCGCGGACGAGACCGGAATCGCGACCGCACACACCAGCAGAACGACGAGACGCCGCACCGTTCCTCCTTCGTTGTCAGATTTGCGAACGAGACGACCTTAGCGATCGCCGACCTAGTTGTCAATACTGGCTACAAAGAACGGTCGTAGAGCTCGTTGCGGGACGCGCCTATGAGGCGCGAGACGAGGTCCGCGGCCTGCTTCCGGGGAAGGCCGGCGGAGACGAGCTCGGCGACCGCGGCAACACCTTCGGCGGCGCGCGGCTCTAATGCTGGTGCTGCCCCGAGCACGAGCGTGAGCTCGCCTTTCGGCGGCTCGGGGAACCGCGCGGAGACCTCCTTCGCGGTCCCGCGCACGACCTCCTCGTAGCGCTTCGTGAGCTCGCGGCAGACGGCGACGGCTCGCGACGGCTGCGCCGCGGCCAGGCTCGCAAGCGTCCGCGGCAGGCGCTGCGGTGACTCGAATGCGACGGCCGGATGGCTCCAGGCCTCGAGCTCGTCCCAGAGCCTCGCGAGCGCCCGCTCGCCGCGGGGCAGGAAGCCGAGGAACTGGTAGCGCTCGCCGAGCAGGCCGCTCGCGACGAGCGCCGTCTCGACCGCCGAGGGGCCCGGTAGGACCGACACGACGACACCCGTCTCGAGCGCCGCCGCCACCAGCCGAGCGCCCGGGTCGCTGATCCCGGGCATCCCCGCGTCGCTGACGAGCGCGATCCGCGCGCCCGCCTCGAGCCGTGGCATGAGCTCCGCGGTCCGCTTCGCCTCGTTGTGCTCGTGGTAGCTGACGAGCGAGGCCTCCACTCCGTGCCGCCGCAGCAGCCCGCGCGTGTGGCGCGTGTCCTCGCAGAGGACGATCTCCGCCGCACGGAGCTCCGCCAGCACGCGCAAGGTGACGTCGTCGAGGTTTCCGATCGGCGTCGCGCAGACCGCGAGCGGCATCGCTAGAGCCTCGCCGCGAAGCTCGCGACCCACGGGCCGCCGCGCGCGCGGTGGACGAGTGGCAGGGCGCCCGGCTTCACGCCGCGGCGTCGAAGGCGACGAAGCCCGCGCCGATCAGGCCCGCCGCCGTTCCCAGCTCGGCCGGCGCCACTCGAACCTGCTCGCCCGCCGGTGCGAGCGCCTCCCTCCGGACGGCCTCGCGCGCCGGCTCGAGGACGAGGTCGCCCGCTGCCGCAAAGCCGCCTCCGATCACCACGAGCTCCGGCCTGAAGACGTTGACGAGGCTCCCGATCCCGGCGCCGAGCCTGTGGCCGATGCCCGCGAGGATCTCCCGCGCCCGTTCGTCTCCCTCTCCGGCGAGCCGCACGAGCCGGTGCGCGTCCGCGGCGGGGCCGAACGCCTGCTGCGCCAGCTTCGTCGCCGCAGGCCCGGTGACGTACGCCTCGAGATGGCCGCGGCCCGTACAGCTCCCCTGGCACGGGAGTCCGTCGAGCTCGATCACGATGTGCCCGAGCTCGGCCCAGCCGTGAAAGAGCTGCCCGTCGATCACGACGCCGCCGCCGCAGCCGGTACCGAGCGTGAGCATCACCATCGTCTCGGACCCGCGACCCGCGCCGGCGCGGAACTCCGCCAGCGTCGCGGCGTTGGCGTCGTTCTCGATCCCCACGGGCAGGCTGAACCGCTTCGCCATCCGATCGCGGAGGTCGAGCCCCTCGAGCGGGATGTTCACCGAGCCCTCGAGGCGACCGGTCTTCCGGTCGAGCCGTGAGGGGATGCCGAAGCCGAGTGCGGCGATCCGATCGTCGAGCAACTCCTCGACCGCGGCGTCGAGCCCGTGGAGCAGCTCGTCCTGCGAGCCCGTCGGCGTCGGCGTCTCGCGGCGCCGCTCGACGTTGCCGTCCCCGTCGACGATTCCCGCCAGGATCTTCGTCCCGCCGAGGTCGACGCCGATCACGCGGTCCGCGGTCATGGCCGGCGGCTACCCTACTGCCTCGATGGCCGAGGTAGACAAGCCCTACCGCGTCTACAAGGGTGGCCGCACGAAGGGCAAGGTGCCGCTGGAACGTCCCGAGCGGCGCCGGGATTCGAACGGCCGGCCGCCGGAGGCTCCCGCACGCGAGCGCCGGCCGCGCAGGCGCTGGAGCTGGCGCAGGCGGGTCGGCGTGACGTTGCTGGCGCTGCTCGTCCTGGCGATCGTCTGGGGAGCGGCCGGATATCTGTCGTTCCGAGGCGGCGTCGCCTCCGCGAACAGGCGCATACCGAACGGCGTCGAGGCGGAGCTCGTCCATCAGAACGGCCTATTGCTCTCACACCCGACGACGATCCTCCTGCTCGGGACGGACCACCAAAACAACGACCAGCGCGTGTCTGACTTTCACTCGGATTCGATCATCGTCTTGCGTGTCGACCCGGGTCGCCACCGACTCGCGTACCTCTCGATCCTGCGCGACCTGCTCGTCGACGTCCCCGGCCACGGGCGCGAGAAGATCAACGCGGCGTTCCAACAGGGAGGACCTGCGCTCGCCGTCAAGACCGTGAGCGATTTCACCGGCCTCCAGATCAACCACGTCCTGATGGTCGATTTCAGCGCCTTCAAGAACCTGATCGACAACATCGGCGGCATCACCGTGAACGTGCCGGAACGGATCCTCTCCAACCCGTTCGACTGCCCCTTCACCGTCCAGAAGTGCCAGCGCTGGAAAGGCTGGCGTTTCGGCAGGGGGCCGCAGCACATGGACGGGCGGCGCGCATTGATCTACTCCAGGATTCGGGAGAACCAGCTCAATCCTTCCGAGAGCGACGCGACCCGCGCACAACGCCAGCAGGCGGTGATGCAGACGACCCTGCACAAGCTGGTCGGCATCGGAACCTTCTTCGATTTGCCGTTCAACGGATCCAAGCTGCTCGAGCCGCTGACCACAGACCTCAGCGCCAGCCAGGTTCTGGAGCTCGGCTGGGTGAAGCTCCGCTCGTCCGATTCGAAGACGCTGCACTGTCAGCTGGGAGGGGACAACCAGAGCTACGACAGTCAGGCGGTTCTCGTCCCGAGCGAGGACAAGTTCGGAGTCATTCGCGAGGTGCTCGGCCAGTCGGCCCCCCAACCTCCCAGGCCCGGCTCGGGGCCGTACGGCTCGGGCTGCGTCGTCGGCAACCCGCAGTTCCGCCGATGAACGTCGTCGCCTGGATCCTGTTCGGGCTGCTGGCCGGCGCCGCGGCGCGGCTGATCGTCCCCGGACGGCAGCGGATCGGTTGCCTCGCGACGATCGCGGTCGGCGTCGTCGGCGCGCTGATCGGCGGCCTGATCGGCCAGGTCGTGCTGGGGCACAAGACGCACTTCGGCTGGAGCATCGGACCGTTTCTCGTCGCCGTGGCCGGTGCGATCGTACTGCTGCTCGCGCTCGAGGCCGTCTCCGGCCGCCGGCGCGGGTTCCGGCGCTAGGCCTCCGCGACCTTCTTCTCGGCCGGCTTGTCGTCCGACGAGGGGCTCGACTCGGTCGCCGACGAGCCCGAGTCGGAGTCGGAGCCGTCCTTGCCGGGCTCGTTCTTCCGCGAGCCGCGCCCGTAGTCCGTCGCGTAGAAACCCGATCCGCGGAAGTGGACCGGTACCGGATACAGGACCGTCTCGACGGGGGAGGCGCCGCAGACCTCACACGCGTCAGGGCTTGGGTCGGCGATCCGCTTGAAGAGCTCGAAGACGTGTCCCTTCGGGCACTTGTACTCGTACGTGGGCACGGTGCGGCAAGGCTAGCAGCGGGGTCGGGCGGGTAGATTTCGCGCGGCCGGTCGCCTTGCTCGACGTCCTCCAACGCAAACCCCCCGTCCCACGCGCGTGCACGCGCGAGCTCGGCCTGCGCCCGTTCTGGGTCGGCGTCGGCGCCTTGTCGGCCGCGCTCGCGGGCGTGCTCGCCTCCATCCTCCAGGCGTGGCCGCCGCACGAGGACGAGACGCTCGCGCTCTTCGTCGGACGCGGCTCGCTCGGGCACGTCTTGCACACGGTGATCGGGGACCGCGGAGGCGCGCCGCTGCACTTCCTGTTCGCGTGGGCGGTCGCGCACGCCGGCGGTGGTCTGAGCGCCCTCCGGATTGTCTCGCTCGTCTTCGCCGTCGCGAGCGTGCCGGCGATCGCGACGCTCGCCGCGCGGCTCGCCGACCGCACCGTCGGCCTCGTCGCGGCGGTGCTCGCCTCGGGCAGCTGGGTGCTGCTCTTCCATGGGATCTACGGCCGGATGTACAGCCTCTTCCTGTTCACGAGCGCGCTCTCGTTCCTCGCGCTGCTGGCTGCGATCGAGCGCGGCGGGCGGCGGCGGTTCGCCGTCTGGGGGGCCGCTCTCGTCGCGGTGCTCGCCAGCCACCCGTACGGGATCCTCGTCCTCGGCGGCCAGTGTCTCTTCGTGCTGCTGCGGCGGCGCCGGCTTCGCCTGTCCCTGATCACGCTGGTCGCGGTCGCGGTCGCGGGAACCCCGTTCTGGTGGGCGGATTCGGTGCTTCGCCACCGTTTCGACGTCGGCGTCGGCGGCGGCGGGCCGCAGCTCGGCTCGCCTGCGGCGGTAGCGCGCTACCTCTGGTCCGTGGCCGGGGACTTCAGCGCCGGACAGCACGAATGGCTCCCGCCCGTGATGCTCGTGGCGCTCGCCGGGTTCGTCCTGCTCGCGCGGCGGCGGCGGGAGAGCGCGGTGCTCACAGCCTGCGTCGTGGTCGTGCCGGCGATCGCGTTCCTGCTGGCGCGCCTGCACGGGTCGGCCTCCCCCCAAGCGCGGCATCTGATCTTCGCCTTGCCGTTCTTCAGCACACTGCTCGCGACCGCGCTCGTGGAGCTCGGGCGGATCCGGCCTCCGATCACCGGCGTCGCGGCGACCGCGGGGATCGCCGTTCTCCTCGTCGGCGAGACGCAATGGGCCGACCGCAAGACGCCTGCGCTCTTTCACGGCGATCCCGTCGGCGAGTCGCAGGCCCGGCACGCGGCGGCGGCCTGGCTCGCCTCGACCGCCCGCCCCGACGACGTGCTGCTCGGCTACGAGCCCGTCTACCTGGCCGCCTGGCAGCGGAACCGCTCGTTCTCGCGGCTCGCGCTCCCCCGAGCCGACCCGGCCCTCATGGCGACGGCCCTGCTGCGCGCACCCGAGCCGCTCGGACGCGGCGTCTGGGTGTTCGACGCGAGCGACACGACAAACACCTTCGAGCGTCCGACGATCCCGCTTCGTCGCCCGCGCCCGACCTCCGCCTTCGAGGCGCGCGCCTACGGCCCCTACCTCGTCATCCGCAGCCGGGACGCGCTGGGAACGCCCGCGCGCTACCTCGAGGTGTCGGAGCGTGTGATGGAGCTCGGCCGGGAGCTCAGGATCGGCGATGCGGACGTGAACCTGCACACGATGCTGATCGCGGCGCAGCGGCTCTAGGGTTGCTCCGCTTCCCGTTCTTCCTCGACGAGCTCGCGATAACAGGGTGCGCCCTCGAAGGCGTGCAAGCCCTGAGGGGTGACGCGCGACCGCCGGCGCGGGCGCTTACGACGCGCGGCGGCGACGGCGGCCGAGGCGCCGACCAGCCCTCCGAGCACGAAGGAGCTCAGACGACTGCGCCTGTCCTCTCCGTCCATGGGACGATCCTACGGCGACGGTGGTCCGCCAATGCGGTCATGCACGCGGGTCCGGGCGGGTGCGCCGCGGAGAACGTCGCCGCGCAGCCGCCCCCGAAACTAGAGGTCGCGGCGTCGGAAACCGGCCAGCGCGGCGAGCCCGACCAGCAGGAGGAACACCGCCGCCCAGATCCGCACCGTCCAGCCGTGCACGTACGCGCCGCCGAAGGGGCCGAGCTGGAGCAGGAAGCCGGTGAGCCCGCTCTGCGAGGCGGTGAGCTGGCGGAGCGCGTCCTGGTAGAGCGCCTCGAACGGCGTCAGGTACGCGGCGACGGTCGATGCGTGCTTGATCGCCGTCGAGCCGATCGCGTGTCCGATCGTCCCCAGCAGGCCCGCGACGAGCCCGGCGCCGAAGAGCATGAAGACGGCGATCCCGTTCGCGGTCGAGGAAAGGAAGACCGAGCCGAGCAGCGAAAGCGCGGTCACGACCGCGACGCCCGCGGCCACCTCGATCCCGGGCGTTACGATCCGGTCGGGCCACCAGTGTCCGGTCAGGCCGGTGATCGCGACGGCGCTCAGGTAGACGGCGAGCACGTACGGCGTCGTCACGGCGACCGCGCCGAGAAACCGCGCGACGAGAAAGGTCGTCCGTCCGAGCGGACGGACAACGAGCGGTTGGAGGAGCCCGCGCTCGGCGTCGCCGCGAACCGCGCCGAGCGTCAGGAAGACGGCCAGGACGACGCCGAGGAACATGGTCGCGAAGAGCGCGAGCCCGGTCAGGAACGCGGCCGCGAACGTCCTCGAGTCGACCGGGGCTCCGGCAGGGACGGTGAGCGTCCGAATCTCGCGGAAGACGTAGTGGTTCGCGAGCCAGAAGAGGATCAGGAAGGCGACGGTGAGCAGCAGCACGACCGCGAATACGCGACGCCGCAACGCCTCGCGCAGCGCGTAGCCGACGATCACCGGGACGGCGCTCACGACGTGGCCCCGCCGACCGTGTCCAAGTAGACCTCCTCGAGCGTCGAGGTCAGGACGCGCACACCGTAGACGGGCCGGCCCTCCCCGATGAGCTGCTCGACGAGCCGCGGAGCGTCTTCCCGCCTGGCCGCTTCGAACACGCGGACGCCCTGGTCGGTCTCGATCTCGACCCCGCGCGGACGCGCGAGCTCCGCCGGCGTGCCCGCGGCGACGAGCTTGCCGCCGAGCATGATCGCGACACGGTCGCAGACCAGCTCGATCTCGCTGAGCAAGTGTGAGTTGAGCAGCACGGAGACGCCACGGGCGCGCAGCTCCTCCAGGAGATCGCGGACGGTGCGGCGGCCGACCGGGTCGAGCGCGCTCGTCGGCTCGTCGAGCAGGAGCAGGCGCGGGGAGCCGACGAGCGCCTGGGCGATTCCGAGGCGCTGTTGCATCCCCTTCGACATGGCCTCGACCAGCCGGTCGCGCGCATCGGCGAGCGCGACGAGCGCAAGCAGCTCCGTCCGCTCGGCCGCGCCGCCGGTCGAGCCGGCGAGCCGCTGGTGCAGCGCGAGCACCTCGTCCGCGCTCGACCACCCGGGGAAACGGAAGAGCTCGGCGAGGTAGCCAATCTGACGGCGAGCCGCAATGGATCCGGCCGGCGCGCCGCAGACCTCCGCGCGGCCGGCGCTCGGGCGGACGAACCCGCAGGCGATCTTGACGAGCGTCGACTTGCCCGCGCCGTTGGGGCCGAGCAGGCCCACGAGCTCGCCCTTCCGTACCTCGAGGTCGACGCCGCCGAGCGCCTGCACGGAGCCGTAGCGCTTGGCGAGACCGCTGACGGCGAGCGCGGCGGGCACGCGGCGAGTCTACGGACGCTCAGGGAACGGGCACGAACGCCGACGCCGGGGGCGGCGCGGTCGTTCCCGAACGGTGATGTCGTCACCCAGGTCGGCGGGACGCGCTCGACGGCGCGGCGCGACGAGGACATGGCCGCCGTCGTCGAGGCGAGTCGCCCGCAGTAAGCTCGGGACATGCCGCGCGGGTATGAGGAGGGGCCGGTCGCCGAGGAGGCCGAAGCCCGGCGAGACGCGCTGGCCAGGGGCGAGTCGCTCGAGGCCGACCTGCGTCCGAGTGAGCGCCGGGCCGTCTACGGCGCGACCGAGGACGATCCGGAGAAGCACTTCCTCGGCTGGCTCGGCGAGGTCGATCCCGACGAGCTCTTCGCCTCCGGGCGCGCCTGGGCGATCTCCGTCCGTCGCGCGCCGCCGGACCCGTAGGCGACGCGTCTCCTCGTGACATGACCGGTGCCAGGCAGGGGACATGTCTCTGCGACACCGTTGTGCCTGCACAAAGACGGTTTCTCTTCGGAAGCGGGACATGTCCCGAGGCATGTCCTGCCCGGCCACGACCGGGGCGGGGCCCCGGAGAAGGAGCGGGACCGGCCGCGCGACCTGGATCGAAATTGAAGCGACTAGGACGGCGCGCGCATGTCGACGATCCCGGCCGGAAGCGCGTAGAGCTTTCCTTTTGCGTACACGCCCGCAGGTCCGAGGCAGAACCGCGCGGGACGCGCCGCTGCCCCGGGCCCGCTCCAACGGGCGGTCAGGTTCCACGCACACGCGCGTGGACGCTCCGCGCGCGCGGACCGAGTGCGCGCGAACGCGAGCTCGATCGCGACGGCGAAGTTCGACGGCAGGGTGTACGAGCTCGTGCCGTGCTTCAGCTCCGCGAGCACCGTCGGCTCCTCGCGAAAGACGCGGAGCGGAAGAGCCGCGAGCCGATCGGCGACCACGGTGTCGACGTGGACGCAGCTCTCGAGCGCCAGCCGCCACGAGAAGCAACCGGCTCCGGCGGCCGGATAGTAGCGCCCGGGCTGGGCGGGCAAGCCGCCCCCTCCATGGTCGGGTAGACGAGGACGTAGCCGCCCACGGGCTCCGCCGTGGCCCCGTTGAACGGACGGATCTGGCCGAAAAGCCTCCATCCTCCGCCGAGATCGAAAGAGCGCCCTGCGGCGTCGACCACGAGAACGTGCTGGATTCGCTTCGCGGAGGCGCTTCCCGGAAGGGCGAGCCCGAGGAGGAGCGCCGCGAGGAGGCAGCGCCGCACGCCCGAAGTATGCCGCGCCGAAACCCGTCCTGCCGGGCCACGGCCGGGTCTGACCCCGGGCGTGGCTCGACGAGACGTGGCCGCTAGCCGACGGCCTCCAGGAACTCGTCGATCGTCAGCGCCGTCAACGTGCGGATCTTCGTGCTTCCGCGCGCGGCGAGGGCGACGGAGACGCGGGCGATCGTGGCCGCGTCCGGCGCCTCGACGACACTGACGAAGTCGTACTCGCCGAGCGTCGCCCACTGGTGGAGAACCTTCGCGCCGAGCTCCTCGACGTCGTGGTTGACCTCGCGCAGCCGGTCGGGGTTCGACTTCAGGGTCTGAACGCCCTGCGCCGTCAGGCTCGAGAGCAGGAGATACGTCGGCATCGCGGCTCCTTCGTGGTCGGGCGCCCGATCGTACTACCGCAGCGGCGCCGGCCTCCGGCGCTGGGCGATGCGCGCGAACCCGAGGAAGAAGGGCACGAGGATCAGCCCGTAGGCGGCGTGGATGAAGAACTCGAAGACCGCCGGCGGCCCCTTCGGGTTCGTGAACCACGGGAACGCGGTGCGGCCGAGAATCTGGATGTTCACGACCCAGAGCGCGATCCCGTACGCGATCCCCGCGACCGGCAGCAGGATCGCGCTCGCGGCCATCGACCGCATGAGCGGGAGGCCCAGAGCCGCGAGGATCGCGAACCCGATCCCGAAGGCAATCGAAAGGTTGAGGTGCGTGACGAGCCCGACGAGGGCCTCCGGCGGAGTCCCGACCGGCTTGCTCGATCCGTGGAACACCGTGGAGAAGTCGAGCAACGGCGCGATCGCCGGTTTTCCGGACCTCGTCGCCCAGGCCATCTGCGCGAGCAGGAAGACGAGTCCGGCAGCAAGGCCGGCAAACGCCCCTCGGGCAATCCAGTCGCCCAGGTGAACGGTCAGCTCGTGCCTCGGCTCCTCCACGATCGAGGCCGCGGGACGTCCGCGCTCCGGATTCGTGGCCATGGCTCTCCCCCTTCGTCGGTTGGCGACTTCAGTGCTTCGACACGCGCGGGAGCCGACCGTTACACCGGCTCGGCTCGTGTCGATCCGTGCGGCCTGATCCAGGTAGAGCAGGGCCGCGCCGAGCAGGAAGAGCGGCGCGAGCACGAGCAGCGCGAGGAATGCGGCGCCGCGGATCGCCTGGTCGCCGACGCCGTGGAGGACGACGAAGAGGACGAGTCCGGTCAGGAAGATGGTGATCACGAGCGTCGCGAGCGAGCCGAGGGCGTGGACGAGGTCCGCGCGCGCGAGCTCGATTCCCCGCCGCAGGCCGCCGACGAAGCCCTGGCCTTCCACGAGCACCGCCGGGACCGAGAGCCCCACCAGGGCGAAGTACGCCAGCGTGACGAGGTCGAACCCCGGTAGGACGGCCACTCGCTGGACGAGCGGCGGCAGAAACGCGACGAGCCCGACCCCGAGAGCCACGCGCGTGCTCCCTGTCCGCGCACCGTCGAGCCCGAGCCGGCAGGCGCCGACGAACGCGAGCGAGAAGGCCGCTGTCCCGACTGTCGGGACGAGCGTCCAGACGAGCGTCCGCGGCAGCTCCGCGAGCATCACCCCGATCGCCGCCGGACCGATCCCGAGCGCGAGGGACGGCCAGAACCGCGCCCCGTAGAGCCGCAACGCCTCGGCGACGAGCTGCCCGAGGGTGCGCGTCTCCGGGGGAAGCGGCGGCGGCAGCTCGGAGCGCGCCATCAGCGCCCCGGCTCGGCTGCGCTTCGCGCGCTCGTCGCGACCGGCCGTCCGCCGGCCCAGTCGATCTCGAGCTGCTGGCGCGAGTTCCGGAGCGCGGGCAGGTTCGTCAGCGTCGCGCGCGCGCGCGCGTCGATCACGTCTCCGCTGTCCCCGACGTAGACGAACCGCCCGTCGAGGCTGTGCTGGATCGATCCGAGCCGCGCACAGTCCGAGGAGCAGGGCAGCTCGTCGCCCGTCATCGGCTGGGAGAGGAGGATGTCGGCGACCTGGCGCGGCGGCGATGCGGGAACGCCGCTGACGTCGAAGACGTGGACGTAGCTGTTCGGGGCGTCCATCACCCAGAGCTCCCGCCCGTCCGGCGAGAGCGAGATCCCATGGCTCGGCGCGCTCGGACCAAACTCCTGCGGGTTCCAGGTGAACCGGTGGAACGACTCGCTGTAGAGGATGCGGCCGGTCTCCAGGCTCGAGGCTCGGAAGCCGAGCGACCCGGGCGCGGTCGTGTAGACGACGCCCTTGCCGCCGTCGATCGCGAACGGGGGTCTCGTCGCGGATGTGGCGTCGATCGTGCTCCTCCCGGCCGGGACGATCCGATTGGCGAGGAGATCGAAGGCGAGCGTCGACCCCGTCCCGTAGCCGATCAGGAGCATGTGCCTCGCCGGGCTCGCAACGACGCTGCGGATCCCGCCGGCCGGCGGCAGCTTCGTCGCGCCGATCAGCTTCTGCCTCTCGTCCATGTCGAAGACGCAGATCGCGCGGTCCGGGAGGACGTACTCGTAGCGGTGGAGGCGGTTGTCGGCCGGCCGGCGCCAGCGCGGCGCGTTGTCGACGAGGCAGGCCGGGATCTTCTGGCTGCTGAAGTAGGCGGTCAGACCGCCGAGCAACGCGAAGAGAAGGACGCCGAGGCCGAGCACGCGGAGCCGGATCCTCGTCACGCGGCCGCCAGCGCGGCGAGCACGCGCACGACGCCGTCCCGGAGCGCTGCGAACGCGTCGTCGAAGCGCCACCGCTCGCGATCGAGCTCTCCGACCGCGTTCGAGACCGCTCGCAGCTCGAGCGCCGGAACCCCGGCTAGCTGGGCGGCGCGCAGGACCGCGAACCCCTCCATCGCCTCGACCTCGCAGGCGACGCCTCGACCGACGTACGCGGTCGTCCCGATCGGTCGCACCAGGGCGCCTGGCAGCGCTGTCCGGGCGAGCTCGAGCAACCGCGCGTCGGGCTCGAGGCGCTCGATCCGGGGGATCCGCGCGGCACGATCGCCCGAGATGTCGCAGTAGAGCGCCTCCGACCCGAGCACGAGCGCGGGCGGCTCGATTCCCGTCGCGCCGGCGATCCCGACCTGGAGCACGGCCTCGGGCCGCCGCTCGGCAAGCGCGCGCGCGGTCGCCGCGGCCGCCTCGACGGGGCCGATCCCGCAGGCGAGGGTGTCGGCTCCGGCCGCACCCTCGAGCTCGCGTGCCGTGGCCGCGACGACGAGGATCATCGCCGCCAACGGTAGTGCGTCCAGTGCTAGGCCGCGGCTTGCGCGGTCGACCCGGCCCGCTCGAACACGAGCTCACCGTCCCGCGCGTCGACCCGGATCGTGTCGCCTTCGCCGAACTCCGCCTCCAGCAGGCGCAGCGCGAGCGGGTTCTCGATCTGGCGCTGGATCGCGCGCTTGAGCGGGCGCGCGCCATAGGTCGGATCCCAACCCGCCTGCGCGAGCGCGTCCTTCGCGGCGCCCGTCAGCTCGAGGTCGATCCGCCGCTCGGCAAGGCGTGCGTGCAGTCGCCGGAGCTGCAAGTCGACGATCTCGCCGATCTGCTCGCGCGAAAGCGGCCGGAACTCGATGATCTCGTCGATCCGGTTCAGGAACTCCGGCCGGAAGTGCTCGCGCATGGCCCCCGCGGAGCGGATGTTCGAGGTCATGATCAGCACGGTGTTGCGAAAGTCGACCGTGCGCCCCTGGCCGTCGGTCAGCCGTCCGTCTTCCAGGATCTGCAGCAGCACGTTGAACACGTCCGGGTGCGCCTTCTCGATCTCGTCGAGGAGGACGACGGAGTACGGGCGTCGCCGCACCGCTTCGGTCAGCTGGCCGCCCTCGTCGTAGCCGACGTAGCCGGGCGGCGCTCCGACGAGCCGTGAGACCGTGTGCTTCTCCATGTACTCGGACATGTCGAGCCGGACCATCGCCCGCTCGTCGTCGAACATGAACTCGGCGAGCGCGCGGGCGAGCTCGGTCTTGCCGACGCCGGTCGGGCCGAGGAAGACGAACGAGCCGATCGGCCGGTTCGGATCCTGGAGCCCCGAGCGCGCGCGCCGGAGCGCGTTCGAGACGGCCTCGACGGCCGTGTCCTGCCCCACGACGCGCTGGTGGAGGCGCTCCTCCATGTGGATCAGCTTCTCGGTCTCGCCTTCGAGCAGGCGGTCGACCGGGACGCCGGTCCAGCGCGCGACGACCGTGGCCACGTCGTCCTCGTCGACTTCCTCCTTGACCATCGGGTCGGCGGCCGTCTCCGCCACGTCCCGCTCAGACAGCTCGCGCTCGAGCTCCGGGAGCTCCCCGTGACGAATCTCCGCGGCGCGCGTGAAGTCCCCGGCGCGCTCGGCGCGGTCGAACTCCATCCGCAGCTCGTCGATCCGCTGGGTGATCTCCTTGACACGATCGAGCGCCTCCTTCTCGGTCGCCCAGCGCGCCGCGAGCTCGTTCCGGAGCTCCTTCGCCTCCGAGAGCTCGCGCTCGAGCGGCTCGCGCACCGCGTCAGACTCCTTCACCAGCGCGGCGAGCTCGATCTCGAGCCGGCGCACTCGTCGGTCCGCCTCGTCGAGCTCGAGCGGGCTCGAGTCGATCTCCATCCGCAGGCGCGACGCCGACTCGTCCACGAGGTCGATCGCCTTGTCCGGAAGGAACCGGTCCGCGATGTACCGGTCGGAGAGCACGGCCGCGGCGACGAGCGCCGCGTCGCGGATGCGGACGCCGTGGTGCGCCTCGTAACGTTCCTTCAGGCCGCGCAGGATCGCGATCGTGTCCGCCACGGACGGCTCGCCGACGACGATCGGCTGGAAGCGCCGCTCGAGCGCCGCATCCTTCTCGATCTCCTTCCGGTACTCGTCCAGCGTCGTCGCGCCGACGCAGCGCAGCTCGCCACGGGCCAGCATCGGCTTGAGCAGGTTCCCGGCCGAGACCGCGCCCTCGGCGGCGCCCGCGCCGACGATCGTGTGCAGCTCGTCGATGAAGAGGATCACCTGCCCGTCGGCGCCCTTGATCTCGTTCAGCACCGCCTTCAGCCGCTCCTCGAACTCGCCGCGGTACTTCGAGCCGGCGATCAGCGCTCCGACGTCGAGCGCCCAGATGCGCTTGCCCCTGAGTCCCTCCGGCACGTCTCCCGCGACGATTCGCTGGGCGAGGCCCTCGGCGATCGCCGTCTTGCCGACGCCCGGATCGCCGATCAGCACCGGATTGTTCTTCGTCCGCCGGGAGAGCACCTGGATCACGCGCCGGATCTCCTCGTCCCGACCGATCACCGGATCGAGCGCGCCGTCCTCGGCCGCCTGGGTCAGGTCGCGGCCGAACCGCTCGAGCGCCTGGTAGGTCTCCTCCGGATCCTGCGAGGTGACGCGCTGGCCGCCGCGCACCTGCCTGATCTTCGCCTGGAGCTCGTCGGGCGGGACGACGTCGAGCGCGAGCAGCAGGTGCTCGGTCGAGACGTAGTCGTCCTCCATCCGGCGCGCCTCGTCGGATGCCTTGTCCAGGACGCGCGAGAACGCTGCCGAGACGTTCGGCTGCTGCTGTGCGCCTCGGATCGACGGCTTGCCGCGCAGCGTCGCCTCGGCCTGCGCGCGCAGCGGCGCCGGGTCGGGCACGAGCTGCTGCGGTAGCTCCTGATCGAGCAGCGCGAGCAGCAGGTGCTCGGGGTAGAGC
Source organism: Gaiellales bacterium (assembly GCA_038253005.1). Lineage (GTDB taxonomy): Bacteria > Actinomycetota > Thermoleophilia > Gaiellales > Gaiellaceae > 3-1-20CM-4-69-9. Next base: position 4,363 of record JBBSHO010000021.1, on the reverse strand, counting down.
TCCGGGTTGCCGTTCCGGCGCGCGAGCTCCTGCGCAGCCGCGACCGCCTCCTGCGACTTCAGCGTCAGGTGGTTGAAGTCCACGTCAGCGCCGCGTCAGGGCCGGCGGCTGCGGCGGGCGGTAGAGGACGAGCTCGCGCCGGTAGCTGCGGTGCACCTGGTCGATCGCGGTGCGCGTCTCTCGCTCGAGCCGCTCGGCGCGGCGCCGCATCCGCCGCACCTCGTCCTCGAGCCGGAGCACGTGCTCGACGCCGGCGAGGTTGAGCCCGAGCTCGGAGGTCAGCCGCTGGATCAGCTTCAGCCGCTCGAGGTCGCGCTCGGAGTAGAGCCGCGTGTTCCCGGGGGTGCGCTGCGGCCGGATCAGCCCCTTGGTCTCGTAGATCCGCAGCGTCTGCGGGTGCATGCCGACGATCTCGGCCGCGACGCTGATCATGTAGCGCGGGCGGTCGTCCATCAGCGGAAGAGCTCCTCGCGCGGGCTTTCCTTCGACACCTTCTGCAGCTCCTCGAGCGCCTGCTTTTCTTTCTTCGAGAGCTTCTTGGGGACGCTCAGCCGGAGGCGCGCGAGCAGGTCGCCGCGGCCCTTGCCGCTCAGCTTCGGAGCGCCGTGGCCGCGCATGCGCAGTAGCTGACCGTCCTGCGCGCCTGCCTTCACCTTCAGCTTGAGCCGCTCCCCGAGCGGCGTCGGCACCTCGACCGTCGCGCCGAGCGCGGCCTCCGCATAGGTGACCGGCACCTCGATCACGAGGTCTGCGCCGCGCCGGTCGTACAGCTTCGACGTCGTCACGCGCGGGACGACGAAGAGATCGCCCGCGGACCCGCCGTTCTCGCCCAGCTCGCCCTTTCCCTTCAGCCTGATCCGCGTTCCGTCCTTGACGCCGGCGGGAATCTTGACCGTGTATCGCTTCGTCCGCCGCTCCCGGCCGGAACCGTGGCAGTTTCCGCACGGTTGCTCGATCACCGTGCCGTTGCCGCGGCAGCGCGGACACGGCTGGGAGAGGGCGAAGAGGCCCTGGCTCTCCGAGACGACGCCGCGCCCGTTGCACTCGGGGCAGATCACCGGCGCGGTACCGGGCTTCGCGCCCGTCCCGCCGCACTCGCGGCACGCGGTCGTCACGTCGACGGGAATCTTCGTCGCGAGCCCCCGCAGCGAGTCCTCGAACGAGAGGTTGACGGTCGCCTCGACGTCGGCCCCGCGCTCGGGCTGACGCCGCTGCGCGCGCTGCCTCGCCCCGCCGCCGAAGATCCCGCCGAAGAGATCGCTGAGGTCGGCCACGTCGAAGTTGCCGCCGAAGTTGAAGTTGCGCGGGTCGAAGTCGGGGGCCCCGCCCGGACCCGGGCGCCCGTTGGTCGACCCGAACGCGTCGTACTGTTTCCGCTTCTCGGGCCGGGAGAGGACGTCGTAGGCGTTCTGGACCTCCTTGAACGTGTCCTCGGCGGACGAGTCACCGGGATTCTTGTCCGGGTGGTACTTGGCCGCGAGCTTGCGGTAGGACTTCTTGATCTCCTCCGGCGAAGCGTTCTTCGCAACGCCCAGAGTCTCGTAGAGCGAGCTAGGCATCGTGGATCGGAGGCCCGGCCACGACGACGCGCGCGGGCCGGAGCACCTTGTCGCCGAGCCGGTAGCCCTTCTGGACGACCTCGATCACGGCCCCCTCCTCCGCGTCGGAGGGCTGCGCGAGCAGCGCCTCGTGCACGTGCGGGTCGAACCTCCCCTCGGTGCCGATCTCCGTCAGGCCTTGCTTCTGCATCACCTCGGCCAGCGCGCGGTGCACGAGGCGAACGCCGTCCTCGAGCCTGGCCTCCTCGTGACCGGCCGCGGCTTCGAGCGCCCGGCCGAGGTCGTCGAGGATCGGAATCAGCTCCTTCACGAGCCGCTCGTTCGCGAGGCTCGCCATCGCCGCGCGGTCGCGCTCGGCCCGTTTGCGGTAGTTGTCGAACTCCGCGGCGAGCCGCTGCAGGCGGTCGAAGAGCTCGTCCCGCTCGGCCTGGAGGGCGCCGTTGTCGACGACGCCCTCCGCCTGAGTTTCCTCTTGGGTGATCGGCACGTCGTCGGTCACGACTTCGCCGCGCCCTCCTCCTCGTCGATCACCTCGTAGTCGGCCTCCTCGACCACCTCGTCGTCGGATGCGGCCGCGCCGTCGCCGGAAGGCTGCGCCGAGGCCTGCGCCTGCTGCTGCGCGTTGGAGTAGACGGCCTCCGCCAGTTTGTGGGAGGCCTCCTGGAGCGCCTGGGTCTTGGCCTGGATCTCGGCCGCGTCGTCGGACTCGAGCGCCTGCTTCAGCTCCATCACGCGGCCCTCGATCGTCGCGGCGTCGGCCTCGTCGAGGGCGTCCCGATGCTCCTTGAGGCTCCGCTCGGTCTGGTACGCGAGCGCCTCGGCCTGATTCTTCGCGTCGGCGACCTCGCGCAGGCGGCGCGCCTCGTCGGCGTGCGCCTCCGCCTCCCGGATCATCTGCTGCACCTCGTCCTCCTCGAGACCCGAGCCGCCCTCGATCCGGATCTGCTGGACGTTCCCCGTGCCCATGTCCTTCGCGGACACGTTGATGATCCCGTTCGCGTCGATGTCGAAAGAGACCTCGACCTGAGGCATGCCGCGCGGGGCCGGCGGGATCCCGACGAGCTGGAACTTGCCGAGCGTCTTGTTGAACGCCGCCATCTCCGACTCGCCCTGGAGGACGTGCACCTCGACCGACGGCTGGTTGTCCTCCGCGGTCGTGAACGTCTCCGACTTCTTCGTCGGGATGGTCGTGTTCCGCTCGATCAGCCGCGTGAAGACGCCGCCCTTGGTCTCGATGCCGAGCGACAGCGGCGTGACGTCGAGCAGCAGGATGTCCTTGACCTCGCCCTTCAGGACGCCGCCCTGGATGGCCGCGCCGACGGCGACGACCTCGTCCGGGTTCACGCCCTTGTGGGGATCCTTGCCGATCAGCTCCTTGACCTGGTCGACGACCGCCGGCATGCGGGTCATGCCGCCGACGAGGACGACGTGGTCGATCTTCGACTTGTCGATCCCGGCGTCCTCGATCGCCTGCTTCGTCGGCCCGACCGTCCGCCCCAGCAGGTCAGCGGTCAGCTCGTTCAGCTTCGCGCGGGTGAGCTGGAGGTCGAGGTGCTTCGGGCCCTCCTGCGTGGCCGTGATGAAGGGGAGGTTGATCTGCGTCGTCATCGTGGACGACAGCTCGATCTTCGCCTTCTCCGCCGCCTCGTAGAGTCGCTGGAGCGCCATCTTGTCGGCGGCCAGGTCGATCCCGTTCGCCTTCTTGAACTCGGCCACCATCCAGTCGACGATCGTCTTGTCGAAGTTGTCGCCGCCGAGGTGGTTGTCGCCGTTGGTCGCCTTGACCTCGAAGACGCCCTCGCCGAGCTCGAGGACCGACACGTCGAAGGTGCCGCCGCCGAGGTCGAAGACGAGGATCGTCTGGTCGGCCCCTTCCTTGTCGAGGCCGTAGGCGAGCGCCGCCGCGGTCGGCTCGTTGATGATCCGGAGGACGTTCAGGCCGGCGACCTTGCCGGCGTCCTTCGTCGCCTCGCGCTGGGCGTTGTTGAAGTAGGCCGGGACGGTGACCACCGCGTCGCTGACGGGCTCGCCGAGATACGCCTCGGCGTCGGCCTTCAGCTTCTGCAGGATCATCGCGCTGATCTCCGGCGGCGCGTACTCCTTGCCGTCTGCCTTGACGCGCGCGTCTCCGTTCGGGCCCTTGTCGACCTCGTAAGGGACGATCGTCATCTCGTCCGAGACCTCGTCCCACTTGCGCCCCATGAAGCGCTTGATCGAGGAGATCGTGTTCTGCGGGTTCGTGACCTGCTGGCGCCGCGCGGGCGCGCCGACGAGCCGCTGGCCGTCCTTCGCGAACGCGACGACGGACGGCGTGGTGCGGCCGCCCTCGGCGTTCGGGATCACGGTCGGCTCGCCGCCCTCGAGCACAGCCATGCAGCTATTCGTCGTGCCGAGGTCGATACCGATAGTCTTTGCCATCCGTTTGCTCTCCTTTTGGGGTCGTACTGAGAAAATCTAAGCCGAAGAGTATCAAGTTTCTGGCGACGGCGATGGGGCTGACGCTCGCGGGCGTCGCTGCGGCCGCCACGCAGCCGGGATCGGGTGTCGTTCGCATCGCCTCGGATCCCACGTCCGGGCCCGGCCAGCATGCGACCGCCGTCGAGCCCCAGGCCGCTGCGGTCGGAGCGTCGATCGTCACGGTCTTCCAGGCCGGCCGCTTCTCGGACGGCGGCTCCGAGACGATCGGCTTCGCGCGCTCGAGCGACGCCGGCCGCACCTGGCAGCCCGGCGTCCTGCCCGCGCTCACCTCCGCCTCGACTCCTCACGGGCCCTACGACCGCGCCAGCGACGCGGTCGTCGCCTGG
>JBBSHO010000020.1:0-25550 GCA_038253005.1 Gaiellales bacterium | reverse complement strand
TTTACTCGCAGCTCGGCGAGGCGGACCTCGATCGGGTTGCGGCGGTCTTGACAGCCTTGTGAGTAAGCAGTAACTTGCCAAGCGAATGACGGTCGCGATCAGGAAGACAGCAGACGAGCGGCGGGAAGCGGTGCTCGTGGCGGCACTCGAGGAGTTCGCCGACCGCGGCCTCGAGGGCGGCTCGACCGACGAGATCGCCCGGCGCGCCGGGATCTCGCAGCCGTATGTCTTCCGTCTCTTCGGAACGAAGAAGGAGCTCTTCAAAGCGGTCGTCTCCCGCTGCTTCCGAGAGACGATGGAGGTCTTTCAGCGAGCCGCCGAGGGTAAACGCGGCGAAGAGGCTCTCCGGGCCATGGGACAGGCGTACAGCGGGAAGTTACTCGTCGACCGGACGAGATTGCGGGCGCAGATGCAAGCGTACGCGGCCTGCGACGACCCGGAGATCCGCGAGATCGTGCGTGCGGGCTTCGGCGACCTCGTCGCCTACGTCGAGCGGGTCTCCGGCCTTCCACCTGCCGACGTGAGCCGCTTCTTCTCGATGGGGATGCTCCTCAACGTCGTCGCCTCGATGGAGCTCCAGGACCTGACCGAGCCGTGGGCGAAGCGCCTGATCGCCGGCTGCGGTGGGGAATAGGCATGCCTTTTTCTTCACCGCATAGTAAGTGACTACTCACGAGCCAAATGACGCCGGTCAAACCCAAAGGAGACACCGATGACCGCCCGCAGCAAGACCCTCTGGACGTTCGCGATCACCTCGATCGCACTCTTCATGACGACCCTCGACAACCTCGTCGTCACGACCGCGCTGCCGGTGATCCGGCGCGACTTGCACGCCTCCCTTCAGTCGCTGGAGTGGACGGTCAACGCCTATACCCTCACCTTCGCCGTGCTGCTGCTCACCGGCGCGGCTCTCGGCGACCGCTTCGGACGGCGACGCCTGTTCGCGATCGGCGTGGCCACCTTCACACTGGCGTCCGCGGCCGCGGCGCTCGCCCCGTCGATCCACGCGCTCGTGCTCGCCCGTGCCTTCCAGGGTGTCGGCGGCGCGATCGTGACGCCGCTCACGCTGACGATCCTGAGCGGCGCCTTCCCGGCGGAGAAGCGCGGCGTCGCCCTCGTCGCGTGGGGCGGGATCAGCGGTCTCGCGATCGCGCTCGGCCCGCTCGTCGGCGGCGCGGTCGTCCAGGGGATCTCCTGGCAGTGGATCTTCTGGCTGAACGTCCCGTTCGGGCTCGTGCTCGTGCCACTCGCCCTGCGCCGGATCGACGAGAGCCACGGTCCCTCGAAGAGCCTCGACTTCCCGGGCCTCGGCCTTGCGAGCGCCGGTCTCTTCGGCGTCGTCTGGGGCCTCGTCCGCGGCCACCAGATCGGCTGGGCGAGCCCGGAGATCGTCGTCGCGCTCTCCGCCGGCTTCGTCGGCCTCGCGCTCTTCATCCTCTGGGAGCTCCACGCGGCGGAGCCGATGTTGCCGATGCGCTTCTTCCGCAGCCGCGGCTTCACCGCCACGAACGTCGCGTCGCTCTTCATGTCTTTCGGGATGTTCGGGTCGATCTTCCTGCTCGCGCAGTTCCTCCAGACGGTACAGGGCGACTCGCCGCTCGGCGCCGGTCTGCGCATCCTGCCGTGGACGGTGATGCCGATCTTCGTCGCGCCGCTCGCCGGAGCCTTCTCCGACCGGATCGGCGGCCGCCCGATCATCGCGACCGGGCTCGGCCTGCAGGCGGTCGGGCTCGGCTGGCTCGCGGCCGTGTCGACCCCGAGCGTCGCCTACACGATGCTCGTCCCGGGGTTCGTCGTGTCCGGGATCGGGATGGCGCTGTTCTTCGCGCCGGTCGCGAACGTTGTGCTCGGGTCGGTGCGGCCGGAGGAGGAGGGTCAGGCCTCCGGCGCCAGCAACGCGATCCGAGAGCTCGGCGGGGTCTTCGGTGTCGCTGTCTTGGCGAGCGTCTTCTCGAGCTACGGCGGTTACGGTGCGCCGCAGACCTTCGTCCACGGTCTCGGCCCCGCGATCTGGGTCGGCGCCGGGGTCGTCGCGCTCGGCTCGCTCGCCGCGCTGGCCATCCTGCGCGTGCGGCGGGAGCGGGCCGAGGTGTTGGTGGCCGACCTGGGCCTCTGACGCCCGATTTAGAGCTTCTGAGACTCGAGCGCGTCCCACCCGGGCGGTAGCTGCTGCTGCGGCGGCTGCCAGCCCGGGTCGGGGCGCCAGTCCTCCCAGCCGCTCGGCCACGGCTCGGCCTCGAGCACGCGCTCGCCCTCGCGCCTGATCTCCGCGGCACGCTCCCCGGTGTAGACGCCGGCGGCGACGGCCGCCTCGACCTCGTCCTCGTCGCGCCGGCGCCACTTGCCGTCCGGCTCCACCCAGATGTCGAGCAGCTCGTCCTCGAAGTCGAAGCCGGCCGCCGAGCGGCGATGCGGCTGCTCGAGGTTCACGTACCACGCCTGGAACGAGCCGTCGTCGTGCCAGAAGTGGAGCAGCGAGTACCGGTCTCCGGGCCGTGTGAGACGGAGGATCCCGTGCCGGCGCTTCCAGATCCGGTCGCCGAGCGCCCAGTCACCGAGCAGATCGCCCGTCGCCGCCTTGGCCGTGCCGGGCGGGAGCCAGACGGCGGTCAGCTCGGGCCCGTCCCTCGCGACGATCCCGGGCGTGACGTTCCAGAGTCGCCCGCGGAAGAGCTGGCGGACGAGGACGTGCTCGCCGGGTCGGCGGAATGTCATCGAGCACTAGTGTGCCGCGGCGGCGAGCGCGTGGATCACGCGGCGGTTCCGGACGATCAGCTTCGCGGCATACAGCCGGTCGTCCGCCTTGCGAAAGAGCTCGAGCGGCTCGAAGCCGTCCCCGGGCTTCGTTGCCCAACCGAAGCTGATCTCCAGGCCCTCCGCGGCCAGCACCTTCCGCAGCCGTGCGCACAGTGCGACCGCCTCGTCGACGCCGGCGTCCGTCAGGAGCGCAAACTCGTCTCCACCCACGCGCGCGAGCTCGTCGTCTGGACGGGCCGCGGCGGAGAGTCGCTCCGCCAGCCGCCGGAGCGCCCGGTTGCCCTCGGCGTGACCGTGCGCGTCGTTGATCTCCTTCAGGTTGTCCATGTCGCCGAGCACGAGCACGAACGGCCGGTCGGAGGCGCAGCGACGCGCGAGCGCCTCGTCGAAGACGCGCGCATTCAGGAGATCGGTGAGGAAGTCGCGCTCGGCGAGCACGCTCAGCCGCGCGACGAGATCCCGGTTCGAGCTTGCGAACCAGCCGATCAACGCACCGGTGAATGTGTAGGTGACAAATCGGATCCCCGTCGCCAGGGTGAGGATCTCCCGGACCGGCAGGCGCGGCGTGATCACGATCGCAAGCGTGTAGAGCCCCGTCGCGAGCGCACCGCCGAGCGCGCCGACTCGCGCCCCGCAAGCGAGGGCGAGCAGGGCTACGGGAACGTAGAAGAAGTGGCCGATCCCGAGCCCCGGCACCTCGAAGAGCACCGAGCAGGCCAGGACGATTGCGAACGCGGCGAGCGCGAGCGCCACCAGCAGCCGTCGATGGAAGGTCACCGCGGACACCATCCCAGGGTCGTCCGGCCGGACGCCGCGCGCGTCCCTCGTTCGAGTGATCGTTCCGGGACGGGGCGATAGGCTCCGCGGTCGATGGCGCACCCGGACGTCTTCGAGACCAGGCGGCCCGAAGCCGACGCAGCGCCGGCGCCGGCGCTGTCCATCGTCGTCACGCTCTTCAACGAGGCCGCCTCGCTCGAGGAGTTGTACCGGCGCACGATCGCGGCGCTCGAGCGGGGCCCGCGCTCGTTCGAGCTGATCTTCGTCGACGACGGCTCGACGGACGGGACGTTTGCGGTGCTCGAGCGCCTCCACGCAGCCGATCCGCGCATTCGCGCAGTCCGGTTCAAACGGAACTTCGGTCAGCATCCGGCGATGCACGCGGGGCTCGTCCGTGCCCGTGCAGACGTCGTCGTGACGATGGACGGCGACCTGCAGAACGCGCCCGAAGACATCCCGCGGCTCGTCGAGGCGGTGGAGGCGGGGAACGATGTCGCCAGCGGCCGCCGCCGGGCGCGACACGATTCCTGGGGACGGACGGTTCCCTCCCGGCTGATCAACGGGATGCTGCGTCGGTTCACGGGCGTCTCGATCGCGGACTTCGGCTGCGCGTTCAACGGCTACCGGCGCTCGGCGGTCGAGCCCATGCTCGGGTCGATCGGGAAGCAGAAGTTCACGAAGGCGCTCGTTCTCTCGGCGGGCGCGAGCGTGGTCGAGGTGGACGTCGGCCACGTCGCGCGGCAGGGCGCCTCACGCTACTCGCCGCTCCGCCTGACGCGGCTCGCGCTCCACGTCCTCGCCGGGTTCTGGCCGCAGCCGGTCCAATGGATCGGCGTGGGGCTCGGCGTCGTCTGCTCGCTGCTGGCGCTCGCGCTCGGTGGCTACGGGATCGTGTACTGGATCGACCAGGCGAACTTCCCCGGCCCGCTCTTCGGCGGCGTCGCGGTGCTCTTCGTGCTCGGCATCCAGGGCTTCATCCTCGCGCTCGTCGGGGAGTACCTGGGCAGAATCCAGCGGGACGTCGAGGGACGGCCGCTGTACACGATCGAGAAGGAGCTGGTGTGAAGCGAGTCCTGGTGACCGGAGGGGCGGGGTTCATCTCCTCCAACTTCATCCGCCACCTGCTGGCGAAGACGCCGTACGAGGTCGTGTCCCTCGACGCGCTCACCTATGCCGGGAACATGGCCAACCTCGCCGAGGTGATGGCGCACGAGCGGCTCTCCTTCGTCCACGGCGACATCCGCGACCCCGAGCTCGTGCGCGAGGTCGTGTCCGAGGTGGACGTGATCGTGAACGCCGCGGCCGAGTCGCACGTCGAGAAGTCGATCGCCGAGGGGGCCTCGGAGTTCGTGACGACGAACGTCGAGGGAACACAGATCCTGCTCGACGCGATCCGGGCGGCGCCGGTCGAGCGGTTCATCCTCATCTCCTCGAGCGAGGTCTACGGGACGGCCGAGCGAGCGCCCATGGACGAGCAGCACCCGCTCAACCCGCGCAGCCCCTACGCGGCGACGAAGGCCGGCGCCGACCGGCTCGCCTACTCCTACTTCGTCACCTACGGCCTGCCGATCACGATCGTCCGCCCGTTCAACAACTACGGCCCGCGGCAGCATCCTGAGAAGGTGATCCCGCGCTTCGTCACGCAGGCTCTCGAGGACCGGTCGCTCACGATCCACGGAGACGGGCACGCGAGCCGCGACTGGCTCTACGTCGACGACGACGCGGAGGCGATCGAGGCGGTGATCGCGGCGCCGCTCGAGCACGTGGCCGGCGAGGTGCTGAACGTCGCGACCGGCGTGGACATCTCCGTCTCGGAGATCGCCGACGCGGTGCTCGACGCCCTGGGCAAGCCTCCGTCGTTGAGGGAGCTCGTGACCGAGCGGCCCGGCCAGGTCGACCGGCACATCGGCTCGACGGACAGGATCGAGCGGCTGACCGGCTGGCGCGCCCGCACGTCGTTCGAGGAAGGCCTGGCGCGGACGATCCGGTGGTACCGCGAGAATGAGGCGTGGTGGCGGGGGCTGACGGAGACCCAGGCGCACGTCTCCTCGTCCTAGGCGCCGGGCCGGCCCAGCTCGGCCTGCTCGCCGCCGCCCGCGCCCGCGGGCTGTACGTGATTGCGGTCGACCGCGATCCGTCCGCGCCCGGGTTTCGCTACGCCGACCGGCGGGCGATCGTCTCCACGGAGGACGAGCCGGCGGTCGAGCGGTTGGCACGCGCGGAGCGGGTGGACGGCCTCGTGGCGCCGGGGATCGACTGGCCGGTGGCGATCGCAGCCCGGATCGCCGAGCGGCTCGCGCTGCCGCACCCGATCTCGGCGGAGACGGCGGTGCTCTCGACGTCGAAGCTCCGGCAGCGCGAGCGGTTTGCGGGGGCGGGCGTGCCGCAGCCCTCCTACGAGGTGTGCTCGGGTATGGAGGAGGCGGGCGCCGCCGCCGAGCGGATCGGGTTTCCGTGCGTGGTCAAGGCGCCCGACCGCCAGGGTCAACGGGGATTGACGCTCGTGCGGTCGCCCGGGGAGGCGCCGGCGGCCGTGCGCTCGGCGCTCGACGCGTCGCGGAGCGCGCGCTGCCTCGTCGAGGAGCTCGTCGAGGGGCGCGAGGTCACGGTCAACGCGTTCTCGACCGGCGGCAGGTTCCATCCTCTTACGGTGACCGATCGGAACGTGGCCGATCCGCCCGCGTTCGGTGTCGCGCTCGCGCACGTGTGGCCGAGCGAGCTCGAGCCCGCGCAGATCGGCTCGGCGGTCGAGACCGCGGCGGCGGCCGCGGCGGCGGTGGGGATCGAGGACGGGCCGAGCTACACCCAGGTGCTGATCGGAGCGGACGGGCCGCGGGTGGGTGAGCTCGCCGCGCGGCTCGGGGGCGGTCACGACGCGGAGCTCTGTCGCGCGGCGCTCGGCGTCGACCTGAACGGCGCCGCGCTCGCGGCCGCGCTGGGGGAGGAGATCTCGCCGTCGACGCTCGCGCCGGTCTCGCGCGCCGGGGCCGCGTGCGTCCGCTTCCTCGTCGCGCCGGCCGGGAAGCTGCGCGCGGTCGCGGGGCCCGAGGAGGCGTTCGCCCTCGAGGGCGTGCTCGGCATCCGGATCTACCGCAAGCCCGGCCATCGCTTCGGAGAGCTCCGCCGGGGCCCGGACCGCGCGGGGGCCGTCCTCGCGACCGGCCGCGACCGCTCGGAGGCGCTCGAGCGCGCTGCGCGCGCCGCCGAGCTGATCCGCTTCGAGACCGTCGACGCGGAAGCCCTCGTCTGACGGGGACATGACCGGGGTCAGACCCCGGACGTGTCTCGAGAGGGCGGGCGGCGGTACGCTCCGCGGCGATGCAAGAGGTCTCCTCCGAGCGCCGTGCGACCCCGCTCGGCTTCCAGCCGCCGGCGATCGGGGAGGAGGAGATCGCAGCGGTCACGGAGACGCTCCGCTCCGGCTGGTTGACGACGGGCCCGAAGGCGGCCGAGCTCGAGCGGCGAATGGCCGAGTACCTCGAGGCCGACCACGTGCTCGCGCTCGCCTCGGGCACCGCCGCCCTCCACCTCTCGCTCGTGGCGCTCGGGATCGGCCCGGGCGACGAGGTGATCACGACGCCGATCACCTGGCCGGCGACCGCGAACGTGATCGTCCACACCGGGGCGACCCCGGTGTTCGTCGACGTCCGAGAGGCCGATCTGAACATCGATCCCGAGCAGGCGGCCAAGGCCGTCACGGAGCGGACCAGGGCGCTCCTCCCGGTCGACCTCGCCGGCCAGCCCTGCGACTACGACCCGTTGCTCGAGCTCGGCGTGCCCGTGATCGAGGACGCCGCCCACGCGACGGAGAGCCGGTATCGCGGCCGCAAGGTCGGGTCGATCGCCGACGTGACCTGCTTCTCGCTCTACGCGACGAAGAACGTCGCCGCAGGCGAAGGCGGGCTGATCGCCACGAGCCGGGACGACGTCGCGGAGGCCGTGCGCGATCTGCGCCTGATGCGCCGCGGCGACGGCTCCCGCTACGACATCCCTGTGCCCGGCTACAAAGCGAACCTCTCGGACGTCCTCGCCGCGATCGCGCTCTGCCAGCTGGACAAGGTCGGCCGCCATGCGGCGATCCGCCGTCGTCAGTTCGACCTCTACGACGCGGCGCTCGCCGAGCTGGACGGGATCGAGCCCCTCGCGCGCGACGACCGCGACACGCACGCGCTCCACCTCTACATCGCGCGGATCGATCCGGAGCAGGCGGGCGCGAGCCGCGACGACTACCAGCGCTCGCTGGCCGCGGAGAACATCCAGACGAGCATCCACTTCCTGCCCGTGCACAAGCTGACCTGGTACCGCGAGCGCTTCCCCGATCAGCCGCCCCTGCCGGTCGCCGAACGAGCGGGGGACGAGGTGCTCTCGTTGCCGCTCTCGCCCGTGCACTCCGACGAGGACATCGGGGACGCGATCGCCGCACTCCGTCGCGTGCACGCGCGGCTCGCGCGATGAGGCGGCGGCGCTTCGTCCGGCTCGCCGCGACCCTTGCGGTCACCGGGCTCTGCCTGGCGTACCTCGCCTGGAAGATCGACGTCGGCCGGACGGCGCACATTCTCGCGCACGCGAGCCCCGGCTACTTCGTCGCGGCCGTGGCGATCATGGCCGGATCGGTCGCGCCGATGGCCTGGCGCTGGCGGCAGCTACTCGCCGCCGCCGGGATCCGGGAGCGCCTCGGCTGGCTCGTCCGCTCGTACTTCGTCTCCTACACCGCCGGCCAGATCCTCCCGACCTCGATCGGCGGCGATGCGTCGCGCATCTACGAGACCGCCCGCCGCCATCCCGGTCGAGCCGGGCCCGTCGCCGGGATCGTCCTGCTCGAGCGCGCGCTCGGGGGAGCCGCGACGCTCGCCCTGGCGGCGGTCGGGTTCGCGCTCGCTCTCGGGCGCTACGACGTCGGTGCCTACCTCTGGATCGAGGCGGCGTTCGTCGCGGGAACGATCGTCGCCGGCATGGCGTTCTTCTCCCGCTCCGCTCGGCGGCCGCTGCGCCGGTTCGTGCCGCTCCTGCGCGGACTGCGGCTCGAGCGGCCGCTGCGCGCGGTCTACGAGGGAATCCACGGCTTTCGGTCGCGGCCCCGGCTGCTGCTCGGCGTCGCGCTCCTGACGCTGGCTGTGCAGGCGGTGCGCGTCCTCTCGATCTGGCTCGCCGGTCGGGCGGTCGGCGTCGACCTCTCGCCGCGCCCCTACTACGTGATGGGGCCGCTGCTCTTCCTCGTCATCCTCGTCCCGTTCACGATCAACGGCCTGGCCGTGCGCGAGGCGTTCTTCGTCAGCTTCCTCGGCCAGCTCGGCGTCGGACACGATCAGGCGTTTGCGACGGGCTTCCTCTTCTTCCTCGTCACGGTCGCGCTCGCGCTGCCCGGCGCGGTCGTGCTGGGCTGGGAGAACGTGCGCGGGCTGGCGAGGCCTCGCGAGCCGGAGCTGCGGTAGGCTCGGCGCGGTTTGGCCGACTCGATGCGGGTTCTGATCACCGGCGGCGCGGGCTTCATCGGCTCGCACCTCGCCGACCGTCTGCTGGCCGGCGGGCACTCGGTGCGGGCGCTCGACAACCTGGATCAGCAGGTGCATCCCGAGGGCGAGCGGCCCGAATATCTCGACCCCGAGGTCGAGCTTCGGGTCGGAGACGTCCGCGACCACGAGGCGGTCGGGCGTGCGCTCGACGGGATCGACACGGTCGTCCACTTCGCCGCCGCGGTCGGCGTCGGCCAGTCGATGTACGAGATCGAGCGCTACACCTCGATCAACGCGATCGGAGCCGCGGTTCTGCTGGAGGAGGCGCTCGAGCGGCGCGAAGGGATCCGTAGGCTCCTCGTCGCCTCGTCGATGTCCATCTACGGCGAGGGTCAGTACGGAAACCCCTCCACCGGCGAGCGTGGCCTCGCGCCCTGGCTCCGACCGGAGAGCCAGCTCGCCGACAGGCGCTGGGACGTCCTCGCCGAGGACGGTACCCCGCTCGAGCCCGAGCCGACGGCCGAGACGAAGACGCTCCGCCCGACCTCGATCTACGCGATCAACAAGCGGGACCACGAGGAGATGGTGCTCGCGGTCGGCGCCGCCTACGGGATCCCGGCGGTCGCGCTGCGGTTCTTCAACGTCTACGGCGAGCGCCAGGCGCTCTCCAATCCCTACACCGGCGTCGCGGCTATCTTCTCGTCCCGGATCCTGAACGACCGCTCGCCGCTCGTCTTCGAGGACGGAAACCAGACGCGGGACTTCATCGACGTCCGCGATATCGCGCGCGGTTGCGAGCTTGCGCTCACGACGGCCGGGGCGGACGGGCGCAGCGTCAACCTCGGCACCGGGGCGCCGACGTCGGTGCGCGAGGTCGCCGAGGTGATCGCGAGCGGGCTGGACAAGACGATCGAGCCCGAGATCGTGGACCAGTACCGCGCCGGGGACATCCGCCACTGCTTTGCCGACACCCGGCTCGCCGAGGAGCTGCTCGGTTTCCGGGCGGAGATCGCCTTCGAGCTCGGTATGCGCGACCTGCTCGGGTGGCTCGAGGGGCAGGAGGCCTCCGACACGGTGGATGTTGCACGCGAGGCGCTCGTCGCTCGCGGCCTCTCGCGCTGAGCGTGGCCTCGCGCGCAGACGTCACCGTCTCGATCGTCAACACCGACAACCGGGGTCTTCTCCTCGCCTGTCTGGAGACGCTCGATCCGGGGGAGGCCGAGATCGTGGTCCTGGACAACGCCTCGGAGGACGGGTCGGCCGAGGCGGTTCGCGAGCGATTCCCCGACGTCCGCGCGATCGCGCAGGATTTTCGCACCGGCTTCGGCGCCAACCACAACACGATCGTCCGCTCGACGAGCGGACGATACGTCTACGTCCTCAACGAGGACACGACCAGCGAGCCCGGCGCGTTCGATCGGATGGTCTCGTATCTCGACGCCCATCCCGAGGTCGGCGCGCTCGGGCCGAGGATCGTCTACCCGGACGGGCGGCTACAGGCTTCGGCCTGGCGCTTTCCGGGCCCCGTAGCGAACACGATCGGCGCACTGACCCTGAGCAAGCTCGGCCTCGTCCAGTCGGGCGGCGACCGGATCAAGAGGGTGGACTGGGTGATGGGCGCGGCGCTGCTCGTCCGGCGCGCGGCGCTCGAGCGGGCGGGTCTCTTCGACGAGGGCTTCTTCCTCTACTCGGAGGAGACGGATCTCTGCTTCCGCATCGCGAGCGCCGGCTACGAGATCCACTATTTCCCGCCTGTCACCGTCGTCCACCACGTCGGGCAGACGAGCGCGAAGATTCCCGAGCGGCGGATCAACGAGCAGTGGCGTAGCCGCCACCGCTACTGGGCCAAGCACCATTCTCCCGCCGGCGCGCGCGTCGCCGCGCTGGCGATGGGGTGGCAATACGTGCTGCGGGCGGGAATCGCGGCGCTGGTTCTGCGGCTGCCCGAAGGGCGCCGGCCGATCCCGGTGCGGCCGACCGATCCCGCCGAGTTCCGGCTCCATGCGCGTGACGCGTGGCGGGTGACGGGACCGGGGCTGCAAGAGCTCGCCGAGGAGTGGAATGGGCGCATGGGCGCGCCGCGCTAGCTTCGCGCCGGTCCTGCTGCTCGCTCTACCGCTCTACGGGGTCGCGCGGCTCCTGCCGGCGGAGGGGGTCGGACTCTGGCTACGACTCGTCTCCGCGTCGCTCCTCCTGCTCCTGCCGGGCGCGCTCGTCGCGAGGGCGCTGCGGCTGCGCGGGGCTTCGGTCGCGGTCGCCTGGGCGCTCGCCGCGCTCACGCTCGCGCTTGCCGTCGTCTTCACCGTCCACTCGTCGCTCTGGCTCGCGCTCGCGGTGCTCGGCGCCGTCGCGCTCGCAGCGTTCCCGTTCGCGCTGCGCGTCCGCTCGGGCCCGCCCGCCTGGGACACGCTCGCCGTCGCGCTCGCGGGGCTCGGCTTCGGGATCGCGCTCTGGCGCGTCGCGGGAATCGTGCACGGGGACGCGCTGTTTCATCTCGGCCGCATCCGGAAGCTCGACGCCTTCGGCTCGCTCCACCTGCGAACCGTCGACGAGTTCCGTGACGGCGGTCTCCATCCAGGCTATGCCTTCCCGCTCTGGCACGGCTTCGTCGCGCTCGTCTCGAAGATCGCCGCGGTCGACCCCGCGCTGGCGCTGCGGCACGAACCAAGCGCCCTGGCGCCAGTCGCGTTCGCGGTGACCTACGAGGCCGGGCTCACCGTCTTCCGGAGGGCCTGGCTCGCGATCGCCGTGCTCGCGGCGAGCGTCGCCCTCGCGGCGCTGGCGCCGGGGGAGGGAGGCTCCTACGCCCTGCTCGGCCAGCCCGGGACGGCCGACCGGCAGATCCTCGTCCCGGCCGCGCTCGCGGTCTTCTTCCTCGTCGTGCGCGAGCCGTCCTGGCGGCTGACGGCCACGCTGGCGGGGCTCGGCCTCGAGCTCTTCCTCGTCCACGCGAGCACCGCGGTCTTCCTTGCGATTCCGCTGCTCGGCTTCGTCGGCGCACGGGCGCTCCTGGCGCGCGCCGATCTCCGCTCGGCCCCGCTCGCGCTCGTAGCGCTCCTCGCGCCCGCGGGGCTCGCTCTCGTCTGGCTCGCGCCGATCGTCCGGGAGACGGCGTCGCACTCGCCCCCGCGGGACGAGCTGCTTCGCTCGCTCGCCAAGTACGCCGGAGACGTTCACGTCGACTCGATCCACCGCTACGCCGTCCGGCCGGAGGTCTTCTCGCGCGGCGGCGCGGTCGCAGTCGCCGCGCTCGTTGCGGTCCCGCTCGCCGGGCTCGCCGCGCGGCGGCGGTGGGCTGCGCTCGTGCTCGGCGGCTCGCTCGCCGTGCTCGGCGTCGAGCTGCTGGCGTGGGTCTTCCCGCATTTCGCCGACGCCGTCTCCCTTTCCCAGGCGCGCCGGGAGGCGGGCTTCGTTCCCTTCGCGTTCGCGCTCGCGGGAGGCGCGGCCGTCGTCGCGGGGCTCGTGCGCCTCGCGGTCTTGCCGCTCGCGCTGGCCGCCGGAATCGCCCTCCAGCTCGCGTACGGCGGCGGAGGGCCGGCCGCCGCGGCCTGGATCGCGGCGGGCGGGGGTGCGGTCGCCCTCGTGGCGGGCCTCGTCCTGCGCGCCCACGTCGAGCGCCGCGGCCTCGCCGCCGGCCTCGCCGTCCTGCTCTTCGTCCTTCCCGTCGCCGTCCACGGCTTCCGTGCCTGGCGACCGGCGGAGACGAGCGATCCGAGCGGCCTCACGCCAGGCCTCCTGCACGCGCTGAGGACGAAGGTGCCGGAGCGCGCGGTCGTCTTCTCCGACCTCGAGACGAGCTACCGCATCGCGGCTTTCGCGCCCGTCTACGTCGCCGCCGGACCGCCGGCGCACGTCGCCGACACGAAGGCGAACCGCCCCTACGCGCGCCGGATCTCGGTGATCCGCTTCTTCCGCACGGGCGACCTCGCGATTCCGCGCCGCTTCGGCGCCGGCTGGCTCGTCGTCGACCGGCGGAGGTTCACGGACTCGAGTCCCTCGTGGCCCCTCGTCTACAGCGATGATCGCTTCGCCCTCTACCATCGCCCCGCGTGAAGCTTCTCCTCGTGACGATGTACTTCCCGCCCGCGGGCGGCGGCGGGGTGCAGCGCCCGCTCAAGTTCGCGACACATCTGCCGGCGCTCGGGATCGAGACCCACGTGCTCGCGCCGGACGACCCGAAGTGGATTCACGTCGACTCCGAGCTCCAGCCGCCGACGCAGGCCTGGGTGCACCGCGCGCGCTACATCGGCCCGCGGTCCCGGAAGCTCGCCGACGAGCTGCACGGACGGCGCGGTCTCGACCGGTTCTCCCGCCAGGCGCGCTCGCTCTCGCGGCGGCTGCTCGTCCCGGACGAGAACGTGAGCTGGAACCTGACCGCGATCCCGGCCGCGGTGCGGATCGCGCGCAGCGAGGAGATCGACGTCGTGCTCACGACCTCGCCTCCGAGCTCGGTGCACCTGATCGGCGCCGCGGTCAAGCGGGCGACCGGCGCGCGCTGGGTGGCCGACCTGCGGGACTCGCTCGTCGCGCACCCGCACCGCCGCGCCGAGCGCATCGCCGTCCGAGCGAAGGAGAAGGTGGGCGAGCAGGTGGCCCGGCTCGTGGCGCGCCAGGCGGACGCGATCGTGGGCGCGTCCGAGGCGATCGCCGAGGAGGCGCACGGCTTCGATCCCAACGGCGTCGTGGAGATGATCCAGAACGGCGCCGACTTCGACGATTTCGCGGGGCTCGAGTACAGCCGCGGCGACCGCTTCCGGATCACGCACACCGGCAGCTTCTTCGGCAGGCGCGACCCGCGGCCGTTCCTGACCGCGGTCGCGCGCTCGGGCCTGCACGACCTGGTCGCGCGCTTCGTCGGCGACTTCCGCGCGTCCGATCGCGAATGGGCGGAGGCGCTCCTCGAGGACGGCCGGCTCGAGCTCCATCCGTACGTTCCGCGCCGCGCGTCGCTCGCGCTGCAGCGCGACTCCGAGGCGCTGCTCCTGCTCGTTCCGGAGGCGGGCGGCCGCGGGCGCGGCGTCCTCTCCGGCAAGGTCTTCGAGTACCTCGCGGCCGAGCGTCCCATCCTCGCTGCGGTGCCGCCCGACGGCGCCGCGGCCGAGCTGGTCCGGGAGACGGGCGCCGGCGTCGTCGCGCCGCCCGACGACGTCGACGCGATCGGCGCCGCGCTCGCCGATCTCCACGCCCGCTGGAAGGCGGGAACCCTCGACGGCACGCCGCTCTCGCCCGGGGACAGGGAGCGCCTCGGCCGCGGCGCGCGCGTCGAGGAGCTCGCCGACCTGCTCAGGACGCTCGCGTGAGGACGACGGGCTTCTTCTTCCTGGCGACGCTCTTCTGCGTCACGTGGGAGAAGGTGCACTGGAACATCGCCGGCGCGGTCGGGATCGCGGACGTCCTCACGATCTGCTTCCTCGGCGCCTTCGCCCTGGAGTGGACCGGACGGCGTGAGCGTCGCTTCCCGCGGACGATCGCCGTCGTGCTCGGTCTCTTCGCCGCGCTGCTCCTGATCTACCTGGCCGGCTTCTTCAACATCGAGACGAAGGACTCGCTCGACCAGTGGATCAAGGGGATGATCAAGTTCGTCCTCCACTTCGCGTTCCTCGCCGCCGCGGTCGCCTACCTCGCGAGCAGGTCCCGCGCCTTCTACTGGCGCTCGCTCGCCGCGCTGGCGGCCGGGATCGGGGCGAACGGGGTCTACGGCGTGCTCCAGCTGCTCGCCGCGCGGACGGGCGTGAACCTCGACCACCTCGTCCTCTCCCCGCTGACCGGCGGCGCCAGCTCGATCAACGTCTACGGGGCGGTCGGCGGCGCGACCATCTACCGCCCGAACGCGCTCACCGGCGACCCGAACCACCTGGCCGTGATGCTGGACGTGCCGCTGCTCGCGCTCCTCCCGGTCTACCTGCGGCTGGAGCAGGGCCACCGCCTGCGCTGGCCGCTCGCCGTGCTGCTCGGCTTCCTCTTCCTCGTCCAGCTCGCGACGCTCTCGCGCAGCGGCCTCCTCGGCCTCGTCGTCGGCCTGCTGGTCCTCGCCGTCCCCTACCGCCGGCGGTTCGCGTCGACCGCGCTGCTCGCACCGCTCGCCGGTGTGGTCGCGGTTCTCACCTACATCGTCTGGTCGCGACGCCACTACTTCGAGGTGCTGCTGCGCTCGCGCGTCCAGACCAGCGGCCGCTCCGAGAACGCGCACTTCGCCGTCTACGACTTCGTCCCGCAGATCATCCACTCGCACCCGCTCTTCGGGCTCGGCCTGAACACGTTCTCCGTCTACTACGAGTTCGTGACGGGGAAGTCGAACTGGGGC
Source organism: Gaiellales bacterium (assembly GCA_038253005.1). Classification (GTDB taxonomy): domain Bacteria; phylum Actinomycetota; class Thermoleophilia; order Gaiellales; family Gaiellaceae; genus 3-1-20CM-4-69-9. The sequence continues at coordinate 10,259 of JBBSHO010000020.1, read as the reverse complement.
CCGCACTCGTTCTACGTCGCCCTGATCGTGGAGACCGGGCTCGTCGGGACGCTCGTCTTCGCGCTCTTCCTCCGCTACGTGTTCGCGCGGCTCGGGGCGGCGCGCGCCGTCGGCCGCACACTCGCAGCCGCAGGCGAGCCGGTCGCCGCGCGCGTGCGCCCGCTCGCCTGGGGCATGACCGCCGCGCTCGCCGGGACGATGGCCGCCAACGCCTTCTACCTGACGATGCAGTTCTATTACTTCTACGCCTTCGTGGCCCTGGCGCTCGCGCTGCCGATCGTGTTCGGGCGGCCACTCAGGCGGTGAAGGTGCTGGTGCTGACGACGTCGTACCCGCGGTTCGCGGGCGATTCCGCCGGCCGGTTCGTCGCCGACGCGGTGGAGCGCCTCCGCCGGAGGATCGACGTCGAGGTCGTCTCGCCGCAGTCCTTCCGGCACTTCGGGATCGCGTACGGCGACGGAGTCGTGGGGAACCTGCGCGGAAAGCCGTGGCTCTTGCCGCTTCTGCCCGCGCTGCTGGCGGGGTTCGTGCGGGCGGCGCGCCGCGTCGAGGCCGACCTCGTCCACGCGCACTGGCTTCCGGCCGGTTGGGTCGCCTCGCAGTCCGGGAAGCCGTTCGTCGTCCAGGTGTGGGGCACCGATCTCGAGCTGGCGCAGCGCTTGCCTTGGCTCGCCGGGATCGTGCTCCGGCGCGCGCGCCTCGTCCTCTGCGCATCCACCTCGCTCGCCGACTCCGCCCGGCTGCTCGGCGCCCGCGAGGTGCGCGTGGTGCGCAGCGGCGTCGAGCTGCCGGCGGAGATCGGCGCCGAGGCCGAGCCGCCCGAGGTGCTCTACGCAGGCCGCCTGTCGCGGGAGAAGGGCGTGCTGGAGCTCGTCGAGGCCGCGCAGGAGCTGAACCTCGTGGTCGCCGGTGACGGTCCGCTGCGGGATCGTGTCCCGGGCGCGCTCGGCTTCGTCCCGCACGAGCGGCTGGAGGCCCTGTACGCGAGGGCCGCGGTCGTCGCCTGCCCGTCGCACCGGGAGGGCTTCGGCGTCGCGTGCCTGGAGGCGATGGCGCAAGGCAGACCGGTGGTCGCGACGGGCGTCGGGGGCCTGCGCGACCTCGTGGTCGACGGGGAGACGGGTCTCGTCGTGCCGCCCCGCGACGTCCCAGCGCTCCGGGCGGCGCTCGAGCGCCTCCTCGCGGACGCCGAGCTGCGCCGACGACTCGGCGTCGCGGGGCGCGAGCGCGCGCGGTCGGAGTTCTCGTGGGATCGGGTCACCGCGGCGCTGATGAGCGCCTACGAGGAGGTCCTGGGCGGCGGGCCGGGGGCTCGCCCTGCCAAGTAGCATGGCCCGGATGAGCCAGCGGCGGACGGCGAAGCTCGAGCTCGACGGCTTCGAGATCCATGACGGCAGCGAGTGCTACGTGATCGCCGAGCTCGGCCACAACCATCAGGGCGACGTCGAGCAGGCCAAGCAGCTGATCGCCGGCGCGAAGGAGTGCGGCGTCGACGCGGTCAAGCTGCAGAAGCGCGACAACCGCAAGCTCTTCACCTCCGCCCAGTACGACGCGCCGTACGACAACGAGCAGAGCTTCGGCGCGACCTACGGCGAGCACCGCGAGGCGCTCGAGCTCGGCCGCGACGAGTGGATCGAGCTCCAGCGCTACGCGCGCGAGGTGGGCGTGACGCTGTTCGGCACCGCGTTCGACTTCGAGAGCGCAGACCTCCTCGCCGAGCTCGACATGCCCGTGTTCAAGACCGCGTCGGGCGACCTCCGCAACACGCCGCTCCTGCGGCACGTGGCCGGCTTCGGCAAGCCGATCGTCCTTTCGACGGGCGGGGCGGATCTGGCGGACGTCGAGCGCGCCGTCAACACGATCCTGCCGATCAACGACGAGCTGTGCGTCCTCCAGTGCACCGCCGCGTATCCGGCCGAGACCGACGACCTGAACCTGAGCGTGATCACGACGCTGCGCGAGCGCTTCCCCGGGCTCGTGATCGGCCTCTCGGACCACCAGAGCGGGATCTCGATGGCGCTCGTCGCCTACATGCTCGGCGCGCGCGTGATCGAGAAGCACTTCACGCTCGACCACGCCTGGAAGGGCACCGACCACGCGTTCTCGCTCATGCCGGACGGCATGCGGAAGCTCGTCCGCGACCTGCGACGGATCCCGGGCGCGCTCGGCGACGGCGTCAAGCGGCCGTTGCCGGTCGAGGCGAAGCCACTGGAGAAGATGGGGAAGAAGCTCGTCGCCGCCCGCGACCTCGAGCGGGGGCGCGTCCTCTCCGCCGAGGACTTCGACATCAAGTCTCCGGCGGACGGCGGCCTGCCGCCGTACGAGCTCGACCGGATCGTGGGCATGCGTCTGCGACGGCCGCTGCGCTATGAGGAGAACGTCGCCCACGACGACCTCGAGCCCGTCGAGGAGCCGGTGGGGGCGCACGCCGCCGCGCGGCCGTGAGCGAGCTGCAGCCGCTGCTCGAGCGGGTGCGGCTCGCCGTGTTCGACTTCGACGGAGTGTTCACGGACAACCGCGTCTGGGTGAACGAGCACGGTGAGGAGGCGCTCGCGTTCTCGCGCAGCGACGGCCTCGGGCTGCGCCGGCTCGACGAGGTCGGCGTCGGCTACCTGATCGTGTCGAAGGAGCCGAACCCGATCGTCGGCGCGCGCGCGCGCAAGCTGCGGGTGGACTGCGTGCAGGGAGTCGACGACAAGCTCGCCGTCGTCCGGGAGCGCACGGAGCGGATCGGCGTCGCGCTCGACGAGACCGCGTACGTCGGCAACGACGTCAACGACGCCGAGTGTCTGCGCACCGTCGGCATGCCCGTCGTCCCCGCAGATGCGTGGCCGGAGGTCGTTCCGCTCGCGCGCTGGGTGCTCTCGCGTCGCGGCGGCGAGGGCTGCGTGCGCGAGTTCTGCGACGCCGTGTGGGAGGCGCGCCGCGCGTGACGACGGATCCTTTCTCGCTCGCAGGTCGTGTGGCGATCGTCACCGGCGGGGCCGGTCAGCTCGGTGCGGAGATCGCGCGCGGGCTCGCCGAGCGCGGGGCGAGGGTGGCGATCTTCGACCTCGAGACCGGGCCGGCGGACGACTCGATTCGCTCCTTCCGCGTCGACGTCACCGACCGCGCCGCGATCGAGCGTGCGACCGGCGACGTGGCGGAGTCGTGGGACGTTCCACACGTGCTCGTGAACGCCGCGGCGATCGACGCGCCGCCGGACGCTCCCGCCGAGGAGGTCGGGCCGTTCGAGGACTATCCGGCCGAGTCCTTCGACCGCGTGATGGACGTCAACGTCAAGGGGACGCTCCTCTCCTGCCAGGTGGCCGGCGCACGGATGGCCGCGGCCGGTCGGGGCTCGATCGTCAACATCTCCTCGATCTACGGCATGCTCTCGCCGGTCCAGGACATCTACGAGTTCCGGCGCCGCGCAGGAGAGCGATTCGTGAAGCCCGTCGCCTACTCGGTCTCGAAGTCGGCGCTCTACAACCTCACGCGGTATCTCGCGACCTACTGGGCGAAGAGCGGCGTCCGGGTGAACACGCTCACGCTCGCCGGGGTGCGGAACGACCAGCCGCCCGAGTTCCTCGACGCGTACATCGCGCGTATGCCCATCGGGCGGATGGCGGAGGTGCGCGAGGTCGTCGGCCCCGTCGTCTTCCTCGCCTCGGACGCATCGTCCTACGTCACCGGCGCCAACCTCGTCGCCGACGGCGGCTGGTCGGCGTGGTGATCCCGGACGAGGTCCCGAATCCCGTCGGCGGACGCGCCGCCGATCCGGCGAAGAGGTGAGCGCCACCGTCGCCGTGCTCGGCCCGGGCGCTGTCGGCGGCGCGCTGGCGGTTCCGCTCGTGCTCGCCGGCCACCGCACGATCTGCGTCGCGCGAGCCGCGACCGCCGCGGCGATCGCGCGCGACGGGCTCACGCTCGTACGCCCAGGAGAGGACCTGCACGCGCGGCCGGAGGCCGTGGAGGAGCTCGGCGAGCCGGTCGACGTCCTGCTCGTCGCGGTCAAGGCGACGGGGCTCGAGGACGCGCTCGGGAGGATCGGCGAGGTCCCGACCGTCGCGGCCTCGTTGCTGAACGGCCTCGAGCACGTCGACGTCGTCCGGCGTCGGCTCGGTCACCGGGTGGGCGCCGGAAGCGTGAAGCGGCTCGAGGCGTATCGGGAATCGCCCACGCGCATCGTCCAGGCCACCGAGGCCGTCGCCGTCGCCGTCGGATCCCAGGACGCCGTGGCCGAGCCGATCGCGGACGTGCTCCGTGCCGCCGGCGCAACGGTCGAGCTGGGGCCGAGCGAGCAGGCGGTGCTGTGGGCGAAGGCGGCGCGCCAGGCCGCGGTCGCCGCGGCGACGTCCCTGACGCAGCGGCCGATCGGAGAGCTGCGGGCGGACCGGGACTGGCGCCCGCGGCTCGAGGAGGCGATCGCCGAAGCGTGCGCGATCGCCTCCGCCGACGGCGTCGAGCTCCATCCCGAGGCGCAGTGGGCGATCATCGACGCGATGCCGCCCACGCTGACGACCTCGACCGCGCGAGACGTGGCAGCCGGGCGTCCGTCCGAGCTCGACGCGATCACGGGCTCGGTGGTTCGCGCCGCGAGCCGGCTCGGAGTCCCGTGCCCCGAGCTCGAGCGCCTGCTGGTGGAGACGGAGAGGCGATGCCGACCGCGATCGCGCTGATCCCGGCGCGCTCGGGCTCCGAGCGCGTCCCGCACAAGAACGTCCGCGCGCTCGCCGGCCGGCCGCTGCTCGCGTACGCGATCGCGACCGCGCTTCAGGCCGGCGTTTTCGATCGGGTCGTCTGCTCGACCGACAGCGAGGAGATCGCGGAGGTCGCCCGCCGCTACGGAGCCGAGACGCCGTTCCTGCGTCCGCCCGAATACGCGACCTCGACCTCGCCGGACATCGAATGGCTCACCGACCTGCTCGGGCGGCTGCCGGAGCGCTACGACCTCTTCGCGCTCGTTCGCGCGACGAATCCGTTCCGGGGCCCGGACGCCTTCCGGCGCGGGCTCGAGCAGCTCCTTGCGACGCCCGAGGCCGACTCGATCCGTGCGGTCGAGCGCGTCAAGCAGCATCCGGGCAAGATGTGGACGATCGAGGGCGAGACGATGCGCCCGCTGCTCGACCAGTCGCACCTCGACGCGGCCTGGCATGCGGGCCAGTACCAGGCGCTGCCGGAGGTCTACGTCCAGAACAGCGCTCTGGAGATCGCCTGGACGCGGGTCGTGTCCGGAACGGGAACGCGCGAAGGCCATGTCCTGGCGCCGTTCCTCACCAGCGGCTACGAGGGCTTCAACGTGGACGACGAGGAGGACTGGGCGCGTGCGCAGGCGCTCGTCGAGTCCGGGGCCGCGTCGCTGCCCGAGGTCGATCGCCTGTCTCCCCCGTATCCTCCAGCCGCATGAAGATCGCTGGGCTCGAGACGCTCTTCTGCGACGCGGGCTGGCGACCGTGGATCTTCCTCAAGGCGACCGCGGACGACGGTCTCGTCGGCTGGGCCGAGATCACGGATTCGCACGGCTCGCCCCGCGGCCTCGCCGGGATCGTCGAGGATCTCGCGCCGCTCGTCACGGGCCGCGACCCCCGTGCCGTCGAGGCGATCGTGTGGGACCTCTACCGCGCCACCCGCCAGAGCCCCGGCTCCGTGATCCAGAAGGCGATCGGCGGGATCGAGAACGCGTGCCTCGACCTGAAGGCGAAGGCGCTCGGCATTCCGGTCTACGAGCTCTTCGGCGGCCCGACCCGCGAGGGGGTCGAGGTCTACTGGTCGCACTGCGGCACGACGCGCGCGCGCGCCTGGGAGGTGACGGGGACCCGGAAGCTCGCCTCCTACGACGACGTCACGGCGCTCGGGCGGGAGGTCGTCGACCGCGGCTTCCGCGCGTTCAAGACGAACATCGTCGTGCCGGGCGACGAGCCGCAGGTGCTGATGCCCGGGTTCCACGGGCCCGGCCTCGACCGCAATCCCTCACGGATGATCGACGAAGCGCTGCGCCGCCTGCTCGACGCCTTCGCAAAGGGCGTCGAGGGCAAGGCCGAGCCGATCGTCGACCTCAACTTCAACCTCACCACGGAGGGCGTCCTCCGCGTCGCTCGCGGGCTCGCGGACGCCGGGCTCGCGTGGCTCGAGGTCGACGCGATCGAGCCCGCGTCGCTCGCCGCGGTCCGCCGCGGCTCGGCAGTCCCGATCTGCTCGGGCGAGAACCTGTACACGAGCCGGGCCTTCCGGCCGTTCCTCGAGGCCGGCGCGCTCGACGTGGCCTCCGTGGACGTGATCTGGAACGGCTTCCACCAGGCGAAGAAGATCGCCGACCTCGCCGAGACCTTCGAGGTCAACTGCGTGCCGCACAACTACTACAGCCATCTCGCCACGTTCATCTCCGCACAGTGGTGCGCCGCGATCCCGAACGTGCGAATGCTCGAGGTCGACGTCGACGACGTGCCGTGGCGCGAGGAGCTGACGACCTCGACGCCGCAGATCCAGGACGGGACGCTCGCGATCCCGGCGGGCCCTGGCTGGGGAGCCGATGTGAACGAGGACGTCCTGCACGAGCATCCGTGGCGGTGACGGGGCCTCGCCGGCCGAGGCTGCCCGCCCCCGCGCGCGCCCTCGCCTGGAGGACGGGACGGCGCGCAGTCGACTGGAGCGCGGAGCGGCTCAAGCTCGCGAGCTACGTCCCGTTCTACGACTACCGCGAGCAACTCGACCTGCACACGACCTACCTGGAGGATCCGCGTCAGGTGCGCGACAAGCGGGGCTCGACCGTAGACGCGGCGGACGTCGATCTCACGCTCAGCGTCGAGGGGCTCGAGGACGTGGTCGGAGGGCGCGACTGGGCGGGCAAGCGCGTGCTCGAGGTCGGGCCGAAGTACGGGACGCACGCATTGTGGATCGACGAGCACCTGCGACCGGCCGAGCTCGTCTTCTCCGACTTCGCCGCCGACCGGCGTCTGCACGAGCGGTGGGAGAGCCGGCTTCGGAGCCCGCACCGCTGGGTCTACGGTGACCTCCGTCTCGCGCGCGGCCTGCTCGAGCTCGAGCCGGTCGACACCGTCTTCTTCCTAGGCGTCCTCTACCACAGCGCGTTCCACCTACCGCTGCTCGGGATGCTGAACCGCGCGACGCGGCTCGGTGGAGAGCTGCTGCTGGAGACGACCGTCGATCCCCGGCCGGACGCCGCCCTGCGGCTGCGCTGGCAGCGGGAGACCGGAAAGGCGAAGGCGGTCCCGACGCTCGACGCGCTGCGGATCGAGCTCGCCTGGACCGGCTGGCGCGAGGTGACCCGGTTCACGGACTACCGGCCCGGATCGAGCGAGGTCGTCCTCCTCTGTCGCAAGACCGACGAGCTGCCGGAGGACGGCGATCTGATCGACCTCGTCGCTCCGCAGCGCCCGCCGGCGTGACGGTGCGCACGGTCGCCAGCCGCCCGCGTCTCGCGCGGGCCGCCCCCGCACTGGTGGCGATCGTCGTCGCCGGAACGGTCGTCTACGGGACGCTGGGCGGGCTCCTCCGCGGTCCGTCCGTCTTCGCCGACGAGCTCATCTACATGGACGCGAGCCGGTCGATCGCCGGAGGCCATCGGCCCGTCGAGCGGGACCGCCCGTACGGCCGCGGGCTCCTCTATCCGGTCGTCGCGGCTCCGGTGCTCGCGCTCGCCCCGAACGAGCGAGACGGGTACCGGGCGCTCAGAGTGCTCAACGCCCTGCTCTTCTCCCTCGCGGCGGTCCCGGCGTACCTCCTGGCCCGGAGGCTGCTCGGCCTGGGCTGGAGCCTCGCCGTCGCCGCCCTGTCGATCGCAGCGCCGTCGGCTCTCTACAGCGGGCTCGTGCTGACCGAGAACGTCGCCTATCCCACAGGGTCGCTCGCCCTCCTCGCGATCGCGCTCGCCCTCGAGAGGCCGACGACCAGGCGCCAGCTCGGTGCGCTCGGCGCGGTCGCTCTCGCCGCCCTCGCGCGCCCGCAGCTCGCTGTGCTGGTCTTCGCGTTCCCGCTTGGCCTCGGTGCTCGCTGGCTCATGCTCCCGCCCGGCGCGCGGCCGGGCGCGGCGGCGCTGCGCCGGCTCTGGCCGACTGCGGCGGCGGCCGGCGCCGCCCTGCTCCTGGCGATCGCCGCCTTCGCCTCCGGCCGCGTCTCCCTGAAGGACTACGGTGACGTCTGGCGGTCGTATGACCCACTGTCGGTCGCGCGCTGGAGCTGGTACACGCTCGGCGACCTGACGCTCTATCTCGGAGTCGTCCCGGTCGTCGTCGCCCCGGCGGCCTTCGTCCACTTCTGGCGCCGCGGACGCCGAGGCTCGGTGCCGGACGCCGCCTTCGCCGGGCTCTTCGTCGCCGCGACCGCCCTCACCGTGCTCGTCGTGGCCGCTTTCTCGAGCGCCTCGTTCGGCTTCGGTCGCATGCACGACCGTTATCTGTTCTACGTCGTCCCGCTCTGGCTCGTGCTCTTCGCGGCCTGGCTCGAGCGCCCCGTCCGTTCGTCCGCGCGACTGCTCGCCGCCGGCGGCGTGCTTGCGACGGCGCTGCTCGCCACGCTGCCTACGCACCTGCTCGTCCACGACGGCTCGGTGCAGTTCGACGCCGTCGCGACCGCCCTCTGGTCGCGCGTCCGGGAGCTCGACCCGGCGCGTCCGGGCGCGCTTCGGCTCGGGCTCGTCCTCGTCGGGCTGGCGGCGGCCCTGGCGGCGACATACGTACCGAGGATGCTCCGGCCGGCGCTGGTCGTCTCGGTCGCCGCAGTCTTCGCGGCCAATGCGGCGATCGTCTGGACCGCGCGCGTCGCGGACGCCGACCGCAACGTCTTCTCGGACAACCGAGCGGCGACGTGGTCGTGGGTCGACGGCGCCGTGCCCTCCGGGAAGTCGGTCACCGACGTCTACGTCGACTCGGGTCCATGTCTCGCCTTGCGAGACGCCTTCCGCTGGACCGAGTTCTTCAACGGCCGGATCGGGCCCGTCTTGCGCCTCGGTCTGCCGGCCCCTCCGGGCGTGGTCACCGACGGCACGGACGCTCGCATCGACGCCGACGGGATCGTGCGCACACTCGACGGACGCCCCGTTCGGCCGGGCTACGTCGTCGCTCCGCCCGGTCTCGCGCTGCGGGGCCGACGGGTCGCGCGCGGCACCGTCGCCGGCCTCCCGCTGTGGAAGATCGAGGGCGCTCTGCGCGTCGCAAACGCCCGCTCGAACGCGCAGGCCGTCGCGGTTTCCTGCGCGGGGACGAGCGCGTGATCCGCCGCCTGTCGGCTGTCTCGGATGGGTGGAGCGGCGCCTTCGTCGTCTTCGTCACCGCACTCGTCGCGTACTGGATCGAGGCGCTCGCCTGGCCGCTCCAGCGGGGCCGCGATTCCTGGGACTACTGGCTCTACTGGCTGCAGCTTCTCGACCGGCGCCCGCCGTTCTCCCAGGTGATGCTCTTCCGCACGCCGCTCGCCCCGCTCGTCACGGGCCTGCCGATGAGCATCGGCGGCGCGCAGCTGCTCGAGGTTGTGATGTCCGTGCTGTTCGCGGCCTCGGTCCTGGGCTGGGCCTGGGCGGCGCGGCCCTTCGGACGGAGGGCCGCGATCGTCGTCACGGTCGCCGTGCTTTCGTTCCAGCTCCCGTACGCGGCGCTCTTCCACGAGGTCTCGAGCGACTTCCTCTTCGGCGCGCTGCTCGCGCTCTGGGCCGGGCTGGTCGTACGCGCGGGCCTCACGCCGTCGCCGCGACTGCTGGTCGGCGTCGGCCTCGGAGCCGCGGCGCTCACCCTGGCGCGACCGGCCGGGCAGGTGGTCGTGCTCGCGGCCGCGGGAGCGTCGCTCGTCGCCGCAGGCCCCGCCCGGGCGCGTCTCGGACGTCTGACGATCGTGCTCGCCGCCGCGCTCGTCCCACTCATCCTCTGGGCGGGTGTCAATGCGGCTCGCTACGACGACTTCACGGTCGCCCGCGGCGGGAAGGCCTGGGTGCCGTTCTTCAAGGTCTTCGGCGAGGGAAAGATCGACCCCGCGAACGGGCCGGCCTCACGCCGGCTCGCCGCGGCGATCGAGCGCGACGTGCTCACGCGGCCTCCGTTCCGCCGCCACCACGACGACGTGGGCGCCTATCTTCGCGACCCCTCGAACTTCGAGGCGATCCGGCTGATCGCCCTCTCCGACCGGGACTTCGGCCGGTCGAGCAACTACGACGTCCTCTACGACGCGGCGCTCGAGGCGGTCCGGCGCCACCCGGGCTGGTACGCGCGCAGCGTCGCCAGCACGTTCTGGCATTTCGTGGCCCAGGGTTTCGCGCTCGACCAGGTCCG